>JAIXUV010000357.1 GCA_027483345.1 Verrucomicrobiales bacterium
TCCGACGCGATGGCGATGGTCTTCGACCGGCTGTTGCTGGCGGCGCGGCAGGAAGGCGGACGTGCCATCGGATGGAGCGCCCTGGACCTGGCGCGCGTCGAGGCCGGGATCCCGCGGTTCGGGGTGGACATGGACGAGTCCAACCTGCCGCCGGAGGCCGGCTTGGACCGCGACGGGATCAGCTACAGCAAGGGCTGTTACATCGGCCAGGAAACGATCGCGCGCCTGCGCACCTACGGCCAGGTGGCCAAGGCCCTGCGCGGAATCCGCCTGGAGGGCGATCCGGCAAACCTGCCCGCCAAGGGCGACCGCCTGCTCAAGGAGGGACGCGAGGTGGGCTATCTGACCAGCGTGGTCCGGTCGCCGAACGCGGGCCCGGTGGCACTCGGCTATGTCCGGCGCGAGTGCAACACCCCGGGAACGGCGCTCACGGTACGGACCGCCACCGGGGAGATCGCTGCGACGGTGGTGACGCCGCCGTTTGCGGCCCGCGGATGAGTCGGGAGCGGCCCGGGTATCGAAACGTCCGGGAACGGTTGCCCGTTCGCTTGACCGGGTGAGCGGTTCCAGACGACAACTTCGCGGATGTCTACCCGCGTTCTTCTCCGTGCCGGCGCGCTGGTCGCCGCCGCCGCGCTCGCCTTCACCGGCTGCAAGTCGCCCGAAACCCGCGCCAAGGAAGCCGGCTACGTCCCGCTCTTCGACGGCAAGACCCTCGCCGGTTGGTCCGGTCTGCCGGAACTCTGGTCGGTGCAGGACGGCGCCATCACCGGCACCACCAGCAAGGAGGCGCCGCTCAAGAACAACACCTTCCTGGTCTGGACCAACGGCACCGTCGGCAACTTCGAGCTGCGGCTGAAGTACCGGGTGTTCAACGGCAACTCCGGCATCCAGTACCGCAGCAAGGTGGTGGACGCCGACAAGTTCATCGTGGGCGGCTACCAGGCCGATCTCGAGGCCGGCAAGACCTACAGCGGCATCCTGTATGAGGAGCGCGGACGCGGCATCCTCGCCGAACGTGGCCAGCGGACCGCCATCACCGACAACGGCGGCGCCACCAAGATCGCCGTCATCGGGAAGCTCGCCGAGTCCAAGGACCTGCAGTCGTCGATCCTCGACGAGCAGTGGAACGACTACACGATCGTCGCCGACGGCAACCACCTGATGCACTTCATCAACGGCCGGATGACCGTCGACGTCATCGACCAGCAGGCCTCCAAGGCCGCGAAGGACGGCGTGCTCGCCCTGCAGATCCATGTCGGCCCGCCGATGCGCGTCCAGTTCCGCGACATCCAGCTCAAGCCGCTGGAGTAACGGAACAGTCCAGGATCGGATTTCGGGGCGGGACTTCGGTCCCGCCCCTTTTTCATGCCTGTAACGAACCGGTGCTCAATCTTTGCCGGTTCCCTCCGATGGGAACTCTCGGAATGGCGGTCCTGTCTGCCTTCCCGAACCCAAGCCACCGGAACGGATGAGTACCGTAGCCACGCGCCCCAGCACCGACCAGAACCGCCTGGTCTCCCTTGCCGAGGAGGTCTCCTCCCTCGCCCGCTCCAACGTCGACGAGGTGCGGGTGATCTCCCTGACTTCCCGCATCCTCGCGCTCAACGCCTCGATCGAGGCGGCGCACGCCGGGGAGGTCGGCGCCGGCTTCGCAGTGGTGGCCAAGGAGGTGGAACGGATGTCCGAACGCATCCACAGCCTCGCCGACACCCTCGACACGAACGTCCAGACCCGCGTCCGGGAACTCCAGGGAATGGGACGCCAACTGCTCGGCATCCGGCTCTCCGACCTCGCCCTCAACCTCATCGACGTCATCGACCGCAACCTCTACGAGCGTTCGTGCGACGTGCGCTGGTGGGCCACGGATTCCGCGGTCGTGGACGTGGCGACTTCCCCGACGGACGCCCACCGGGAACAGGCGAGTCACCGGCTCGGGGTCATCCTGAACTCCTACACCGTCTATCTCGACCTCTGGGTCGCCGACCTGGCGGGGAATGTCGTGGCGTCGGGCCGACCCGGGAAGTTCCGGACACGTGGGCTGAACGTGGCCCACGAGGGTTGGTTCCAGGACGCCCTGAAGACCCGTGACGGCACCGAGTTCGCCGTCGCCGACATCGCCGTGAATCCCGCGCTGGAGAACCGGCAGGTGGCCACCTATTCCGCCGCCATCCGCGAGGGCGCCGCCGAGAACGGCCGGGTGGTCGGCGTGCTCGGCATCTTTTTCGACTGGCAGGCTCAGGCCCAGGCCGCCGTCCGGGGTGTCCGGCTCTCCGAGGCCGAAAGGCCCTGCACCCGGATCCTCCTCGTCGATTCCCGACGGCGGATCATCGCCTCGTCCGACGACCGCGGCGTGTTGACGGAAAGGTTCGAGTTCGACGCCGGCGGACGGAACATCGGCCACATAGAACGGGAGAACGGCGTCACCATCGGCTTCGCGGTGACCCCCGGATACGAGACCTACAAGGGGTTGGGCTGGTACGGCGTCCTGCTGCACCGACCCGCCGCGTGAATGGCCGGCGGACGGAAAGGTCGCCGGCGTCTCAGCAGGCGGCCGGAACGCCTTCCAGCGCCGCGATGAGGCGGTCGATGAAGGGGTGCTGCGCCGGCTTCATGCGGGCCTTGGCGCTTTCGGGCGTGAAGAAGCCCGCGCGGTCGATCTCGGGCCACA
>JAIXUV010000319.1 GCA_027483345.1 Verrucomicrobiales bacterium
CGCCGCGCCGATGCGCGGGACCTCGACTGGATGCTGCACGTGAATCCGCGGTTGAAGTCCAAGGGCCTGCTGGCGGTGTTCAACCCGCTCGACCAACCGGTCACGCGCACACTCCGGGTCAACCTCTACTACACCGGCCTGAAGGACACCGCCCGCCTGCGCGAGCGCGATGGCCGCGCGAATCGCCTGAAGCTTTCCCGCGACCACACCGTGGAGATCCCGGTCACCGTTCCCGCCCAGGGGATGAACTGGTTCACGTTGGAGTAGGATGTGCCAAGGGCGTGGGGCTTCAGGGAGGGATGCATTCTTCCTGAATGCCTCTGGAGGCGGAGAAGGACCTCACACCCAAGCGCCCAGCGGCTCAGCGGGAACCGGAAGGGATCCGTGTCTCAAGCTCCCTTCCAGATGCCGGAGTGTCGCCAGAAACCTACGGCCTCCCTCCCCACCTTCGCACCCGTGTCACCCCCTGGCTGTGGAAGACGGTCCCTGGACCCGCGACACCGGGAGGAGGGTTCACAAGCAAAGGGTGCCAAGGGTTTGATGAACGAAGGCGCCGTTGAAGCCGAACTCTCGCCGGAGACCTCGGCTCCAACCTTTCCGATGACATGGGTTTCCGGGTGGAATCCGTGGAACAGGTGTCTCCCACGCCGCCGCTTTGCAGAGCCACGTTTATCGAGACCTGTCACTGGGTTTCCCCAACATTTTGAGCGATCCATTCCCGTCACCGCGGAAGGGACGCAATCCGGAAGAAGCCCTTTTGCCCATTCCCGGGCACAATTCGAAAGGCCAGTCCGAAACCGTCACCTTGAAGGGTACCGGGTTCGACCGACCATTCCCCCGAGTCCAGATCATCACGCCGCTCGAAGCGATAGACCCGATCCGGGCGGGAGATGAATTCGGCCACCAGTCCTCCATCGATAGACCGAAGGGAGATCGGGAGCTTTTCAGGGAGGTCCACGGAAGCGAGGAAGACATCCTGGTGGCTGTTATGATCGAGAGAAGAGAGCCCTGAGGCGAACGAGCCAAAGACCACCAGTCCGCCTGCGGGGTCGAGGCTGGGATTGTTCGAGAGTTGGTCGGCACCACGGGTCACGCGGACGAGGGGCCCGTCCGGAAGGTCCCTGGCGAACAGGTCGGTGACTCCGTTGTCGTCGTCATCGGTGAGGTTCGAGGCAGCAGACCGGAACACGATCCGGCGGCCGTCCGCGGAGAACACCGGAGAATCGGAACGCGCGTTGGGAAGCGAACCGGAGTTGGACCGGTCCAGGACCACTGGAGTCACTGAGGAACCCGAGGCACCCGCCGGGTACATCAGCAGGCCCCATGGACCTCCCGTGTTGGAGGGCTGCACCGATACGACCACTTGGGTTCCGTCCGGGGTGAATTGGAGGCTCGGCGGGACGGCCACGGAATCGAAATCCGCGACCCGGGCAAGAGTCCCTCCTTCGAAACGCCCTGCCCACAGGTCGACCCGTCCGGATCCGTCGGTCCGACTCACCAAAGCAGCCACCCGTTCCCCATCCGCTCCGATGGCCAACGCCTTGGTTTCGCCGCCGCTCAGGTTGGTGATCAGAAGATGGTGCGTTCCGCTCAAAAGGTCCGTGCCGATGAGTACGTGTTCGATGACACTATACGCCCTGCTGGGGTAGACGACCCGTCTTCCGGAGGCACTGACTCCTCCACGGCCCATTTGAGGGAGAAAGGCGTGGTTTTGCCGATCGAGTCTGAACTGAAGCGTGTGATTGGGAGCCATCAAGGATCGGATCGCCCCCCCAGGTCCTTCACAGGCCAGCATGGAGAGACCCAAGGCCCCGGCCCTTTCATCCACGGCCGGCGGCAGGAACGCAGACAGAGTTCCCACGAAGATCATCCTCTCCCCGTCGGGACTGGGCCAATACCAAGGAATGCTTGCGGAGGCCTCAGGGCTCAAGCGCCTGAGAAACCGTCGGACTCGACCCGTTTCCGTCTCGGCCCGGAACACATCCATCTGGAAAGCGTTGCGTTCCGTTGAGGACGACAGCGGTTCTAGATCTGAGGCGTTGCTGCGGAAGAAGACGTAGCGGCCGTCAGGAGTGATCCAGGGGTCGATGGATGTTCCATTTGCGGACAATCCATTGGTGGAGATGGAGACGATTCGGGTGACGCCGAGCTTTCGGTCTCGAAGGAAGACGTCGCGGAACCCGTTGCGATCCTCCGTTACCAGGTCCTGGGCGTCGCTGGTAAAAACCACATACCGTCCGTCCGCAGACATCGCCCCCGAGCCTGCCTGGCTGGCTCCGCTGCCGGAACCCGGTGAAGCGGCGGTTGAAGCTGTGGTCAAAAGGGTCGGGCGGCCGCCGTCCGTTGGCACCCGATAGAGGTCCAGGCTGCGGTTGGAATCCGCCGACACGAGTGGAGCCCTTGTCTCCACCAGCAAGGAACGACCGTCTGCAAGGAAGTCCATGTCCAACCAACCGGGTTCGCCCAGCAAGTCCCCGTCAAAAGGTCCAGCCAGTGTGCGCGTCTCCCCTGTCGCCAGATCCCGAACCACCAGGCTGTAGGCGATGTTGGTGGATGTCGGAGTGACCGCACCATTCTCCTGAACATAGACGACCCTCGCCCGGTCCGGACTGAATACCGGATATGACGCCCCTTGCGGCTCGGTGGATGCGGAAGGCCGCCCTACCAGGAGTGAATCAAAATCGGCGTCGCCGGAATCCACGTTCCAGAAGCGGAGCCGTCTACCTGGAATCCCTGCCACCCGGTTGGTTTGATAAAGGTGGTAGGCCAGAGTCCGTCCGTCCGGTGCAAGGTAGAACGGGTCCCGCGGCAGGCCCGTCGCGATCAGGCGGATGTCGGTCGGGTTGTCCAAGTCCATCCAGAAGAGCGACTCGGTGTCGACCTCCTCGAGCGTGGGATGCGCAAGGAAGGCCAGATACCTGCCATTGTCGCTGAGAACAGGCGCCTCGGCGTCTACGGGAGGCGGACGGTAACCGGGCGTCCCACTGAGGCCCGGAGCGAGATTGGGGCGGAATGGTTCATTGGTGCCGCGGAACACAACCAGCTCAACGAGGTTGCTAACACTGTAAGACCCCGACGGATCACTCAGGACGACGGTTTGGCCATCGTGGCTGATGAGCGGGTTCCTTGGACGTTCGGACTCCGGGGCAGAGTTCGTCGACAGCACCCGGGTGCTTCCGGTCGCGACGTCGTGGAGATAGGCACCACCGCCAAAAATCGGCGGAAACGCGTTCGGAAGGGACTCGGTTACGAACACGACCTTGGATCCGTCACCGCTGAGCACCGCTTGCCTGACATGGCCATCCCACATTCCCGACGCCGGCGAAGTTCGCCCGATCCTTCGGATGGATCCCGTGTCCGCGTCCTGGACAAACGCGTCGGCGAGCTCGTTTCCATCGTCATCGACCAAGCTTTCGTCCTCGCTCACGAACAGCGCCTTCCCCCCTCCGAACCCGGCGGCAAGGGATGGCCGGTTGCTCGGTTCACCTGCCCGGTTGGTGCTGACGATGGAAACTCCTCCGGAGGCGAGATCGAGAAGATAGACGTTCAGGCTCCCCCACTCGGTTCGGGCGCCAACAAGATCCCGTGCATCACTGGAGAAAAGGATTCGCCCGCGTTCTCGATCGAAAAGGTAACCACCCGAGTTTCCGGATGGGGCCACGCCCGAGGGTGGAGGCAACGACCTTGAAATCAGCTCGAACGGAACGGCGGCCATCAGCTGAATCGCTGCAAAGAATACAAGAAGGAAGGACATCTTGTTCACATTTGAACTCTTACACCTGTCAACTTGCTTTGGTCAAGAGGCCTTGGAGCAGGGAATGAGTTGGAAGAAGGGGGCAAGCTCAACAGTTCGGCTCAGCGATCTTGGCGGACCGCCATGAGCCACACCGCCCGTCTGCGCGAGCGCGATGGCCGCGCGAATCGCCTGAAGCTTTCCCGCGACCACATACACCGTGGAGATCCCGGTCACCGTCCCCGCCCAGGGGATGAACGGGTTCACGGTCGAGTAGGATGCGCCAAGGGCGTGGGGCTTCAGGGCGCGCACGGTTCGCTCATCGCGATTCGAGCCGCCGCGTCTCCAACTTGGGGAATGCGTTTCTTCCCCATCTGCAGAAAATGTCCGGTCTACCATGGTCCGCTCCCAAGCACGGAGATCCATTTGACCGCTTTAACCATACGTTCGTATGGTTTAACCAGACATGAGCATCCTGACAGCAATCGTCTCCAGCGGCGTGAAGGCGGAGATGTTCCGGTTGCTGTTCGGACCGGACCGAGCCGAGTGGCATCTCCGGGAACTGGCGCGTCGCAGCGGCTACTCCTTGGGGACCGTTCAGCAGGAACTACGGAATCTCGTCACCGCCAGACTGGTC
>JAIXUV010000356.1 GCA_027483345.1 Verrucomicrobiales bacterium
GGTTCCGCGGACCTCTGGAACTCGCTGAAGGCATCGGTCCATGCGGAACGCCGTGGAGCCATGGGAGGTCTGTCGGAAGCCTGGGACGGGATCCGGAACCCGGGCTTCTCCGGCAACGAATGGGAGTACCTTGCCACCCCGCGCCTGCGACGGCTCGAAGCCGACCTCGTGAGCGTGCTGGTCGAGACGTACCCGTACCGGGGAGGCAACGGGAACTGGACCCGGTATGTGGCCTGGAACCGTATCCGGGACGGCGGGGGGGTGCGTCCGCTGAGGCTGGAGGAACTGTTCCGCGAGGACGGAGCCTGGATCCGGTACCTGCGGACGGCATGTGCGGTCGAGTTGCGGGGCCTCGGCGCAACCTGGCCCGATGAAGCGACGGCGGAGACCGACGCGGAGGGGAAACCGAACCTCCCGGCGCCGTTGGAGCAGCAGCGCTTCACGCTGTCGGCGACGGGCCTGCAGCTCCAGTTCGACCCGTATGAGGCGGGCAGCGGCGCCCAAGGGGGCTTCACCGTCCACATCCCGTTCAGCGACCTGGGCCGGTACCTGCGTCCGGAATGGCGTCGGCGGCTGGTACGATGACGCCGAGGACGGGTGGGGCGCAGAGGGGTTCGCCGGAGAGGCGGCGGCGGAGCAGCACCGCACCGACCACGGAGGTGGTGAGCAGCACGGAGCTGAGGATGGGGACGAGGCTGATGAGGAGGGTGGCCAGCCCGAGCCCGAAGGTCGTGGCGCGGTGACGCCAGGTGAAGACCTTGAGCGCGTCGCGGTCCTGACCGCGCACCGCGAGGGGGATCTGGAAGAACTCGCGGCCGAAGAACCAGGCGTCGACGACCACGCCTCCGGCAATGGCCAGGGGGCCTCCGACGAGGGGCACGAGGAAGAGGCTCAGGACGAGGCACTTCATCAGGACCAGGCGGGCGAAGGAGCGGATGCCGTCGATGATCTCGCGACGGACCGGAAGTTCGCGGAGGTCGGCCGGGCGGGTTCCGAGCTGCAGTTCGACGGCGCGTGCGAGCCGGGCGTAGAAGAAGCCGCAGAGGGCTGCCTGGAAGAGGAACCAGGATGCGGCGATGGTGGCGATGCCGATCACGGCGAAGGCGATCGCCACGAGCAGTCCGACTCCGCCGCCTCCTGCGAGGAGCACCGCCGAGCCGATGATGCCGCCGATCAGCACGGCCGTGAGCAGCAGGTTGAAGACGATCGGGAGGAAGGCGAAGCGCCACAACGGGCGACAGCCGCGGAGCAGGCGGAAGCCGTTCCAAGGGGCGGCCAGGCCGTCCCGGAACGCCCGGAGGTGGATGGACCATCGATCCTTCCCGTTGCGCACGCGGAGGACCTAGCGGCATGCGGGCCGCCGTGCCAGCGGGAAGTCGTCGGGCCGTGGCGGCCCCACGCCGCCGCGTTCAGGCGACGGCGGGTTTCCGGGCCATGGGCCGGATGACCGGAAGCTCGAACCAGAAGGTCGAGCCGGTCCCCACGCGGCTCTCGACGCCCGCGCGACCGCCCATCAGCTCCACCAGCTGCTTGCTGATGGCGAGGCCGAGCCCCGTTCCGCCGAACTTGCGATTGGTGGAGGAGTCCACCTGCGAGAACTTCTGGAAGAGGCGGTGCAGCCGGTCCTCGGGGATCCCGGGACCGGTGTCGGTGACGGAGACCCGGAGTTTCACGGCGTCGACGCGGCTCACCGAGAGCGCGACATGGCCCGTGGTGGTGAACTTGACCGCGTTGCCGGCGAGGTTCAGCAGCACCTGACGCACCCGGGCGGGGTCTCCGATCAGCCGTCGGGTGGCCTCGGGGGCGTATTCGGCCCGGATCTCGAGCCCCTTGGCCGCGGCCCGAGGGCTGAGGATCCGCGCGGTCTCCTCGACGATCGCGTGGAGGTCGAAGGGGACCCGTTCCACCTCCATCCTTCCCGCTTCGATCTTGGACAGGTCGAGGATGTCGTTGATGAGCGAGAGCAGGGCTCCTCCGGACGTCTCGATCGTGGAGATGTAGGACGCCTGCTCCTCCGAGAGGTCGGTGGTCTTGAGCAGTTCCACGAAACCGAGGACGCCGTTCATCGGGGTGCGGATCTCGTGGCTCATCATCGCCAGGAACTCGCTCTTCGCCCGGTTCGCCTCCTCGGCCGCCTCCTTCGCCTGACGCAGGTGTTCCTCGATCCGCTTGCGCTCCGACAGGTCGCTGGCGATGCCGAGGTAGCCGATGCATTCGCCGTTCGGGCCTTCCAGCCTCGAGACACCCAGCCACACCGGGACGCGACCGGCGTCCTTCCGGACATAGGTCCACTCCGATTCGATGAAGCCTTCGGGACCGATCCCGGTGACGAACACCTCGAAGCCGGGTTGGACCGTCCGGCCGAGCGCCTTCCCGAGTGCTGCTGCGCGGGTGGACATCTCCTCCGGATCGTGGAAGGCCGAGGGATCCCTGCTGCCGACGAGTTCCGCCGCGGTGAAGCCGGTGAGCCGCTCGGCGGCCGGGTTGAAGACGGTGATGGTGCCGTCGATGTCGGTGGCGACGATGGCATGGGCCGCGCCGCGCACCACGGCGTGGCTGAGGGCGCCCAGGCGGATCCGTTCCGCCTCGGAGCGGCGGCGGACCGTGATGTCCTGGAACGCGCCGACCAGTTTCACCGGTCTCCCGTCCCGTTGGACGACGCTGCCGCTCACCTCGACCTGGATCTGGTTCCCACCGCCGGTGAGGACGTCCACGACCAGATCGAACGTGCCACCAACGGCGATGGCCTTCCCGACCGCCGATTCCATCGCGGCGCGCGACTCCGGGGTGAACCGGTTCAGCGTGTCCTCGAGGGTCGGGATGTGCAGGTCGGGTTCGGTGTCGAAGATCCGGTGGGTCTGGTGGGTCCAGTAGAGGATCTCCGTCTCGAGGTCCAACTCCCATCCGCCGACCCTGGCGAGGGACTGCGATTCTGCGAGGAGCAGCGCGTCGCGCCGGGCGGCCGCCTCGATGGCCTTCCGCTGGGTGATGTCGGAATGGGTTCCGAGGACCCGCAGCGGTTCCCCGTTGGCGTCCCGCTGCATGATCATGCCGCGGGCGAGGATCCACTTCCAGCCGCCGTCCCGGCAGCGCATGCGGTGTTCCGTGACATAGACGGGAGTCCTTCCGTCGAGGTGGAGCTGTAGCGACTGCTGGGCGGCGGCGAGGTCCTCCGGATGCACCCGCCGTGTCCATTCCTCGAAGGTGCTTCCGACCTCGTGCTCGGAGTATCCGAGCATCTCCTTCCAGCGGCGGGAGTAGTTCACCCGGCCATTGCGGCAGTCCCAGTCCCAGACGCCGTCGCCGGCCCCCTCGAGCGCGAAGCTCCAGCGCTCCTCGCTCGCCCGGAGCGCGTTCTCCGCGAGCTTCCGGTCGGTGATGTCCTGCACGGTGCCGACCAGCCCGGAGATCATGTCGATGCCGTCGCGTTCCACCTCGCCGAAGACCGTGACAAAGCCCGCTGCGCCGTCGGCCCGACGGATGGCGAGATCCAGGTTGAAGGAGGTGCCGTGGCGCAGCGACTGACGGACCGCCTCGTCGAGGCGTGGTGCGCTCTCCGCGGTGAGGTGGCGCTGCAGGCCGGGGCAGGCCGGGGAGGGGGCGTCCTCGGCGAGCCGAAGGATCCCCCGGACCTCTTCGGTGACCTCGAGGTATCCGGAGGCACGGTCCCATCGCCAGGATCCGAGGCGGGCCTGCTTCTGCGCGCGGCGGAGGTCCGCCTGCTGGCGCAGCAGGGCCTTCTCGGCCTTCAGCCGGGCGGTGACGTCCCGTCCCACGACGAGGATGTGGGGACGTCCACGGGCGAGGAAGCGGTCGGCGGACTCCTCGAGTTGGAAGTGGGTGCCGTCCTTGCGGCGGTGCTCGACTCCCGGTGGGACCGCATCGCCGGAAGCCATCGACTTGACGCGGTTGTCCGCGATCCGCCGGTCCGGTTCCGCGAAGAGTTCCCGGTAGCGGCGTCCCACCAGCTCCTCGCGGAGGAGGCCATGCTGCTGGGCGGCCGCGGGGTTGGCGTCCACGATCACGCCCGCCCTCATCCCCTCGGCCTCGAGGATGAGCATCGAGTCGGACGCGGTCTCGAAGAGGGCCCGGTGGCGGCTGAGGGCCTCGCGTTCGCGGTCCTCGGCCTCCCGCTGTTCGGTGATGTCGCGGACCACCGCGAAGAGCGTCCCGTCTTCGGGCATGATCGACGCGTTCCACGAGAACCGTCTGAAGGAACCGTCGCGGCAGCGGAAGCGGTTCTCGAAATGGGCCGCGGTTCCCGACGGGTCCAGCCCTCCGAGCGTCTCCTCGGTGGCGTTGAGGTCGTCCGGGTGGATCCACTCCCTCCAAGGCCGCCGAAGAAGCTCCGACTCGGTCCAGCCCAGGGTCCGGCTCCATGCGGGGTTGACCGCCTTGAGGAACCCGTCCTGACCCGCGATGCAGAGCGGATCCAGCGCGAGGTTGAAGAACCGGTCGCGTTGACGACGGTTGCGCTCCGGATCGGTGATGTCCTCGACGCAGCCCACATGTCCGGCGACCTCGCCGGATTCCAGGCGCATCGGGCGACTCCTGGAGCGGACCCGCCTGATGTCGCCATCCTTCCTGACGGTCCGGAACGTGGCGTCGAACTCGAGGCCGATCCCGGCGGTGCGTTGCCATTCCTGGAAGACGGAATCGCGGTCCTCCGGATGCAGGCCGACTTTCCAGCCTTCCCCGAGTGCATCGGTGGCGGAGATGCCGAAGATCTCGCACCACTGGGAGTTGACGTAGAGGCAGCGGCCCGAGGTGTCGGTGTGGAAGATCCCGATCGGGGCGGAATCGCCGAGGGTCTTGTGCCAGGCCTCGCTCTGGGCGAGGAGCCGGACCAGTTGCTCCTGCTCCTTGGCCTGGCGGCGCGCGACGAGCAGCGCAGAGACCTGACGTCCCAGTGCTTCCAAGGCCTCGATTTGCCAACTTTCGATCCGGCGGGGAACCCGGTCGATCACACACAGACTGCCGAGTGGAAGCCCGTCTCCGAGCCGCAGGGGGGTGCCTGCGTAGAAGCGGATCCGCGGTTCCCCGGTCACCAGCGGGTTGTCCCGGAACCGGACGTCCTCGCTGGCGTCCGGGACGACCAGGGCGGACTCGCCGAGGATGGCGTGGGCACAGAAGGACTGGTCCCGGTGGGTCTCCGGGGCATCCAGACCGATGCGGGCCTTGAACCACTGGCGTTCACGGTCGACCAAACTGATGAGCGCGACGGGGGTTCCGCAGACGCCTGCGGCGATGCGCGCGAGGTCGTCGAAGGCGGATTCCGGTGCCGTGTCCAGGAGGTGGAGGGACTGCAATGCGTCCAGGCGGGCCGCCTCATCGGGATGGAGTGGAGCCACGCTCATCCGGTTGGATAAACGGCCCGTGCATGGGCGCGGATGGAGATGGGCCGCTTCGAAAGCATAATGGGTATTCGGCATTCTCAAACGTTCCCTTAAGGTGCTGCCCAAAAACGGGATGGGTCTGTGGCACGACGTGCATCTGGTACCGGCGGCGCGGAGTTGGGCTGCGGGCGATGCGGGTTTGCCGATCGCCGCCGGATGGGCGGATCGATCCTCGATCCAAGAGGCGCCGGAACAAGGGGTTCGGGCCGAGTTCCCTCCCGCTCCGCACACCGATCGACAGGGGATCGACGACGCCGACCTGAAGCCGCACTAACCCGGAAAAGATTGGGTGGGCGCCACTTGCCCACTCGTTCATTTGCGGATTCTCTCGGGAGTTTAGGCGTTTGGACCATGGAGATATCCGCAACCAACGAGGCGGTTCGGCGTGCCA
>JAIXUV010000335.1 GCA_027483345.1 Verrucomicrobiales bacterium
GAGAAGGAGCCCTCGAGAAGACGTGTCCCCTGCCTGACTGGACCGAAGAGCGCGAACCGGAGGCTGGTGGAGCCGGCATTGAGGACCAGGATGGGGTTCATCGGCGAACTCCGTCGACTCCCCACCCCGGGCCGGGGCCGGTCACGACTTCCGGTCGTCGGACGGTTCCCCGTCCAGTTCCTCCTGGGCCCGGTCCTGGAGGTCCCGTTCCGCGGCCGCCATGCCCTCCATCACGAGCATTTCCTGGTCGCTGCGTTCACGGTCGTCGAGCGCGGCGTCGGCCACCTCGTCATCGCGGGATTCGTCCATTTCCCGAAGGGCGCTTCCGAGGACGTACTCGTTCCTGTCGGCAGCGGATCCCTGCACGGTCCCGGGGACGTTCTCCGGGGAAAGCTGTCGCCTGGCCTCGTCCCAATCCGACTTGCTGGCCTCGTGGGCCGGGCATCCCCGGACGGCGGCCAGCTGGGAAGCCCGGTCGCGGACCATGGCGCGGGTCACGGGTCCGACGGAGGCCGGATTCAAGGCGGGGAATCCATGGGGCCTGGAAGACTTCGGCTTAGGAGAGGTCGGCTCCTCGCTGGGTGGACCGCCGGCGGGAAGAGTCATTGCTGGGGACCCTGGAAGTGGGCTTCGACCATCCAGAGCCATTTGTCCGTGCCCCGGGAGATCTCAGTGAAGACGTCGGCGGTGTCCACGTCGCCGAGCTCGTCCGCCTGATCGATCGAGGTGCGGACCTCGCTGCCGAAGGTGGAGAGGGCGCGGGCCACGGTCTCGAGATGGGCCTGTTCGGTGTGCAGGCCGAGGGGGTACTCGGCGAGGCGGGTCCTCGAAGCCGCCAGCCGCACCGTGCCTTCCGCCGTGCCGCCGAGCTGCACCAGGCGTTCCGCGAGCAGGTCGGCGTAGGCCCTCACGTCCTCCTCGATCCGGTCGAACAGGCCGTGCAGCGCGATGAAGGTCGGTCCCTTCACGTTCCAGTGCGCCTGCTTCATCTGCAGCTGGAGGTCGATCGCGTCCGCGAGGCGCAGGTTCAGGAGCGGGATCAGCTCCCTCCGGCGCGTCAGGGAGATGTCGATCGCGGTCTGGTAGACGATGCCGCGATCCCGGATGTCGGTGACGGGCGGGTTCTGCTTCTTTGGTTTCATGGGGATCGATCCGAGGTGTCGGCCCCTGGGCGGCGGGAATCCGCGGACGGCGCGGGCCGGAACGCCTGCCAGAGGTCCGCGGCCAGTCCGGCCCCCTTGAGGAGCCGGCGCAGCCAGGGGTGTGCGGAGCCGCGGCCGTCGGCGTCCGGAAGGATCGCCGTCGTGGCGCCGGTGAGGAGCACCACGGCGGAGGAGACCATCGAGCCGAGGCTGCCGGCGCGGGCCGAGGCCGAACGGAGGCCGCGGCGGAGGTCCCCCAGGTCGCGGGCCAGCAGCTCGCGGTTCCGTTCGCTCTCCTGGATCAGGACCCGTTTCCGGTCGGATAGGGGAGTCACGGCAGGCTCCGTTCCATGCGGGCCCGGTCCCTGCGGAGCTGTTCGAGAGAGTCGGGAAAGGTCTGCCAGTCCCGGAGGCAGCGGGACAGCCGCCGGCCGAGGGCGACCGCGGCGGCGCCATAGCCGATCGTGACCGCGGCCAGTGCGACGACCGGGGAATGGTTCCAGAGGAGGAGCACCAGCCCGGCGGTGAAGGTCATGCCCGCGAGCATGCCCAGGACGGCCACACCCAGGGCGAGGTGGATGGAGCGCAGGAGGTGCTCCCGCTCCTCCTGGACCTCCGCGCTGAGGAGGTCCAGCCGGTTGGCTCCGATCGCCAGGAGCTGGCGGAGGCTCCTGTCGAAGAGGTTCGCCAGCTGACGGAACCCTGGGGTGGACTCGTCCATGGTGGGTTCAGTCGCGGTTGCAGCGGCAGCGGACGGCGAGCAGGTAACCGGCGATCGCCCCGAGGCCGACTCCGACCGCGATGGCCGGGTAGGGATTCTGGTGGACGAGCAGGTCGGTGGCGCGGGCGCCCTCGATCGCCTTGTCGCGGGCCTTCCCGCAGAGTTCGCGACCCTGGTCCAGGGCCTTGGCCAGCCGGGCGCGGGCCTCGGCGACGCGTTCGCCCGCGACGTCGGAGGTGGCCGCGAGCAGTGCACGGGCGTCGTCGGCAAGTTGGCCGACGTCGTGACCGACGGTTTCGATTTGTTTGTCCATAAGTTGTTCTTGGGGTCAGTGCGATGTGGATTCGAAGGGAAGGTGTTCCGCGGCGTTCAGGTGGGCCGCCGTCTGGGACGCGGCCACCTTCAACACCGAATTCCGGCTGCCGTAGGGATTGGGAACGGAGTCGCGGGCCGAGGGGTCCGACATCCATTCCCCGTCGACGACCATCCGGTACTCGTAGAGTCCCGCCGGCAGGGCGCTCTCGAGGGACCAGCGGCCGTCCCCGGACGGGAAGAGCACCGTCGAGTCCGGGTTCCAGCGGTTGAAACAGCCCGCGATGCAGACCGCCTTGGCGGTCGGATGGTCGAGCTCGAAGCGAACCGGGTAGAGGTGCGCTCCGGCGGATCCTGGAGTCTTTTTTCGGAGGGGCTTCATGGCGTTGGAGGGGCTGATGGGAGGGATTGGGTCACCGCCGGAGGGAGGTGCCGGACCGATGGGATGACGGTATGTGTTCCTGGACTCCCCTCCATGGGGTGTTTCCCGCACGGCGGTCCCGGGAAGGCCTGTTTCCGCTCCTCCGCTGGTCGCGGAGTTCGGCACCTTCGGTGGCTTACGCGGGGATCGCGGGCGCAATGCGGAGAAGGCCTTCATGAACCCTTGGGGTGGAGAGTCCGGACCGAAGCCACCCGGAAAAGGAAGCGGCCGGAGACGGTTCGTCTCCGGCCGGCATGGAATGGCCCTTCAGACCGGGGGGCCTGGGATCACGGGGTGAGGATGACCCGGTAGAAGCGACGCGGAGTCGGGCCGACGACATCCGACTTCGTCGCGGTTTCACCCGAGGCGATCACGACGCCCGGGATGTCGATCCAGATGGGATCCTCGAAGGAGGCCTTGCACTGGAGGGTGTAGGTCGTGCCGGGGCTGGAGTCCCAGACGAGGGTGACGACGCCGCCCGCCTGGGTCGCGGAGCGGACATTCGGCGAGGGCGGCAGGCGGACGGGGCCGGAGCAGTCGACGCGTGCGAGCACCGTGCGGGCGAGGCAGGTGTCCTGGCCCGAGGCCTCGAGGAGGCCGCCGGCGGTGTTGGTGCCCGTCGCCGGGGGATGGTTCCCGGAGAACCGGGCGGTCTCGCCGGGGGCGAGTTCGACGGGGCCGAAGACGGCGACGCGCACGTTGCCGTCACGGATCCCGTGGACCATGACGTTGGTCAGGTTGACGTCCCCGTTGTTCGTGATGAGTCCCGAGAAGGCGGAGGGGTCGCCGAAGAGCGATCCGGTTCCGCAGGCCTGGGAGATGGAGATGGCCGGGTAGGTCGCCATCGGGCAGACGCTGGTCGAGCGCGCGCTGACCGAGGTGCCGGCGCAGCGGTCCCGTCCGGTCGCGGTCACGGTCTCCGTGATCTCGCAGCAGTCGAGGGGGGCGGTGAAGCTCCCGGTGAACGTTGCCGAGGCCCCCGGGGCGAGCGTGATCGGCCCGAGCACCGGGGTGCCGTTGGTCGGTTGGCTGTTGTGGACGAAGACATTCGTCAGGGTGACGTCGCCGATGTTCCACACCGTTCCCGTGAAGGTGTGGATCCCGCCACGGGGCGTCGGAAGCGACGGACAACCGAGGGCCACCAGGATCGCGGGCGAGGTGGCGGGCGCGAGGCAGGTCGTGGTCACGCTGCCGGTGACGGCGGTGCCGCAGGTGCTGGTCCCGCGGGCGGTCAGGGTGTCCGTCCCGCAGTAGTCGGGGTCGTTCACATAGGAGCCCGTGAACGCGGCGGATTCGCCGGGGGCGAGCGAGGTCGGTCCGAACACCGGGTTCCCGCCCGGGGAGCGGTCATTGAAGACCACGACGCCGACGAGCGTGATGTCGCCGGAATTGCGCACGGTGCCGGTGTAGCGGAACTGCGCGCCCGCCGGGACCGCCGTCGTGGGGCAGGTCTTGGTCACCTCGACCGCCGGCGTGGAACCGACGACGCAGGTGGTGGTGGAGGTGTCGGAGGTCGGGAGGCCGGAGCAGGCGTCGATTCCCGACGCGGTGGCCGTGCTGGAGACCGTGCAGCAGTCGAGGGGCACCCGGAACGAGCCCGAGTAGGACGCCGAGGCGCCCGGTGCCAGCGAGGCCAGGGTGAGGACGGGCGTCGGGCCGACGCCGCTGTTGCGGACGACGACGTTGGACAGGGTGGTGTCACCGGAGTTCCGCACGGTTCCCGTGAAGAGCAGGAGCCCACCGGGCACCGGGGCCAGCGTGGGACAGGCCTGGACGACGGTCAGGCCGGGCGTGGTCGCGACGGCGCAGGTGGTGGTCGTCGCGTGGGTGACCTCGTTGCCGCAGGCGCTTGCGGCGGTCGCGGTCGAGGTGGCGGTCACCGTGCAGTTCGTCGGCGACGTCGTCCGGACGCTGAAGGTGGCGACGGCTCCCGGCGCGAGCGTGGCGGCCGAGAACACGGGGCTGGAACCCGCGAGGCTGTTGCGCACGGTCACGTTGGTGAGGGTGACGTCGCCGGAGTTGCGGACGGTGCCGGCGAACACGAAGGACGATCCCGGGATGGGCGGCTGGGCCGGGCAGGCCTGGGTCACCTCGATGGACGGATGGGTGACCAGTTCGCAGCGGACGCTGGCCGAGCCCGTGACCGGGGCCCCGAGGCAGGCGTCGGTGCCGCTGGCGACGACCGTGGTCGCCACCGAGCAGGCGTCGACCGGGGCGTTGAAGCCGGCGAGGAAGGTCATCACGCCGCCCGGCGCGAGCGTGGCGGCGCGGGCGAGGACGTTGGTTCCGTTCTGGGTGTGGACCACGGTGACGTCGACCAGGGTGATGTCGCCCGAATTGCGGACGGAACCCCGGAAGACGATCGGACCGCCAGCCGTGGCGTTGGTGACGGGGCATTCCACGACGACGACCAGGGCGGGAGCGGTGGCGACGGGGCAGGTGAGGACCGCGCGGTGCGTGGCCGTGGCGAGGTTGCAGGCGTCGCGTCCGCCGGCCTCGAGGGTGGTCGAGGTGGTGCAGACGTTGGTGCCGACCGTGTAGGTTCCGGTGAAGTCCGCGCCTTCGCCCGGGGCCAGGGATGCGATCGTGAACACGGGGGTGTTTGCGGCCGGGCGGTCGGCGGTGACCGTGACGTTGGTCAGGGTGACATCACCCGAGTTCAGCACCCGTCCGGAGTAGCGGAGGAGTCCGCCGGGAAGGACCGGGCCGGTCGGGCAGGCGGCGCTCACGACGAGCGCCGGCGTGGTCAGAAGGTCGCATGTCGCGGTCGCCGAGTGGGTGGCGATCGCGCCACAGGGGCTCACGCCCGTGGCGGTCAGGGTGTCGGAGACCGAGCAGTTGGTCGGGGCGAGGTAGCTTCCCGAGAAGGGGACCGTCTGACCCGGGGCCAGCGAGGCGATGGTGAAGACGGGCGTCGCGGGTCCGGGCCTGGAGTTGAGCACCACCACGTTGGTGAGCGTGACGTCACCGGTGTTGGCGACGGTGCCGGTGAAGGTGAGCAGCCGGCCGGGGGCGACGGGGCTGGTGGGACAGGACTTCGTCACCAGGATGCCCGGGGTGAGGGTGTTCTCGCAGACCAGCGTGGCGGAGCTGGTGACCGTCCTCGGCGCGGTCGTGAACTGGTCGACCGCCATGACGGTCAGGACGGCGGAGTTGGGGCCGCAGGGGTTGGACGGGATCCAGCCTCCCGAGAAGGTCGCGACCTGGCCGATGGCGAGGTTGGTGATGAAGGTGACGTGTTGGCCTCCGCCGTTCACGAAGTTGGTGACGGAGACGCCGACCAGGGCCGTGTTGCCGCAGTTGGTGATGCTGCCGGTGAAGCGGATCAGCCCGCCCTCGCCCACGCCGCCGAAGCAGAGTGCGGAGAGCGCGACGCAGGGCAGGTTGACCTCGGTGTTGACCCCCTGGTCCCCGCCGCCCCGGCTGTTGGTGTCGTTCTGGTGGATGTTGCCGTCGTCGAAGGCCGTGGTCCTGACGGTCCCGTCCGAACGCAGGTCCTGCGCGCGGACCACGTAGGAGACCACGTTGGTGTAGTAGTCGAATTCACCGTTGCTGAGCGAGGTGCGGCGCAGCGTGATGAGGTTGGTAACCCCGTCCGGGGTGACGATGCCCGCCACGATCTCCGAGGCGTCGCAGACGATCCTTCCCGTGCCGGCGAGTCCGTTGAAGACGGTGACGCTGTAGGTGAGGGTGTCCCCGATGTGGACGTCGGCGCTGCTGGTGAAGAGGTTGATCCCGAGTCCGCTGCCGGTGCAGCCCGGCGGACGGATCTGGGCGTCGAGGCGGGTCGGCCCGATGGCCAGGAGCCACAGCATCGGGAAGAGGCCGAGCCAATGGGCCGAGGCCTTGGAGGACAGCTTCAGGACCCGGCCGAGGACCGCCTCGCCTGCGCGTTGGAACCGGCTTCGCCCGGATCGTCCGGAGGGACATCGCGGGCCGGTGGAGAAGATGCGTTGGGGTGTGGGTGGCGATGGGATGAACACCCGGACACGGTGCCCGTGAAGGATCCGCGTCCGCCATGGGGTCAACTACCCACCGGACCGGGGCCCCGGAGGAAACCGGGACGGGGGCGTCGGGTTTCAGGTCGGCTGGATGCCGACGGGCCGCGGCCTCGCTCCAAGCAGCAGGGCGGCCTCGACCGTCTGCATCAGCGCCGGGACCTCGAAGGGTTTCTGGAGGACGAAGTCCGGCCGCAGCCAAGGCCGGAGCCGGAAGGATTCCTCGGGCACCGAACCCGAGATCATGATCACCGGGATCAGGAGGGCCGCGGCACGGATCTTCGCCATCAGGTCGAGGCCCGAGAGACGGGGCATCGCATTGTCCGTCACCAACAGGCGGTAGTTCACCCGGTTCAAGGCCTCCCAGGCTTTTTCCCCGTCGAAGGCCGTGTCCACGGAATGCCCCATCCGCAGGAGGATCCGGACGCCCAGTTGCCGGATCTCGGGGTCGTCTTCTGCCAACAGGATCCGGATCGGGCGGTTCTCCCCGGAACAATGGGATGGTGAAGTCGGGTTCATGGTTCTCCTCCGATCAGGAGACGGGGACTCCACCGCCTGCGGAATGGGGGATTCTCCCCATGCCTACCGGGCTCCAATCCCACGTCGAAGGGCCGTTCGGGAGCCTGCCTGTCACGACGGGCCCCCGGACTTGCGGGCGGCCGGTCCCCTTTGTGCGCCCCAGGCCTCAGAGGATGCTGACCTTGACGTCGCACTCGACGATCCCGGCTCCGATCGCGTACCGGGTCAAACCGGCCGTGTCGTGGATGTCGAGCTTCTCCATCAGGTGCTCGCGATGCTTCTCCACCGTCTTCATCCCGATGCCGAGTTCGGCCGCGGTCTCCTTGTTGGCCCGCCCCTCGGCGATGAGCTGGAGCACCTCGAGTTCGCGGGAGGTGAGCGATGGACGCTTCCTGTAGGTTCCTTCCAGCCGACGTGCGACGCCGTTGGCCAGGGAGTCCGCGGCGCGCTCGCCCGGCGTGGTGAAGTAGGTCCGTGAGACCTGCGCCTTGCGGATCGCGCTGCAGACGTCGATCGAGGACGCCTGCTTCAGGATGAAGCCGGCTGCCCCGGACTCCTGGGCGGAGCGGACATAGGCGTCGTCGTTGTGGGCGGAAAGGATGAGGATCCGTGCACCCGGCAGGGCCTCCAAGATCTGGCGTGTCGCCTCCAGTCCGTTCATGCGCGGCATGGCGAAGTCCATGAGGATGACATCGGGCTTGAGCGCGGTGGCGAGGGCGACGGCCTTCCTGCCGTTCTCGGCCTGGCCCGCCACCTCCATCCCGCCGTCGAGGAGCAACATCCGGCATAGGCCTTCACGGACGACGGCGTGATCTTCGACGACGAGTACTCGGATCTTTTTCATGGCTCTGTCTGCGGAGGCTTACGGGACCGGCTGGACTTCGTGGGGGACTTCGGGGTCTGGGAATGGGGGTGCTTGAACGGGATGATCACCTCGACGGTGGTCCCGTTCCCCGGGGTGGAATCGATCGAGAAGGAGCCGCCGATCATCTCGGCCCGCTCCTGCATGCCCAACAGACCGAGGCGGCGGCCCGCGTTGCAGTTCTGGACGGCCTGCACATCGAAGGCGTGGCCATCGTCGGTGATCCTCAGGCGCATCCGCCTTGGTAGGCGTTCGATCGAGATGGCGGCGTTCGACGCCTTGGAGTGCTTGGCGACGTTGGTGAGCGCCTCCTGGACGATGCGGTACAGCGTGGTGCGCCGGAGCGTGTTCAGGGTGTTGAGTCCGACGAAGGCGGTGAGGCGGGTCCGGATCCCGGTCTCCATGGTGAAGTGCCGCAGGTAGGACTGCAGCGCGGGCACCAGGCCGAGGTCGTCCAACGCCGCGGGCCGGAGTTCCCGTGCGAACTGGTGGACCGTGTCCACGGACCGTTCGACCAGCCTCTGGGTCCGCGCGATGTTCCGGTCGAGCGAGCGGGAATTCCTCGACGCCTCCAGCTTGAGGTTCGCCAGCTGCACGTTGATGCCGCTCAGGGTCTGGGCGATGACGTCGTGCAGTTCGCGGCTGATCCGGCGTCGTTCGTCCTCCTGTGCCGAAAGGATCTGCCTTGAGAGGTTCCGCAGCTGGTTCTGGAGGCGCTTCGAGGCCTCCAGCATCCCGGCGTGCTGCTTCTCCCGGTTCCGCATGTTGGCCTCGGTGGCCTGATGTCGGTGTGCGGCCTCGACGAGACCCTGGTTGGCCGACGCCAGTTCCACGGCGTGTCGGCTCATGGCCACCATCAGGGCCTGGCGGAAGTCGGCCTTGGCGGCCCTCTCGTAGCCGGAGGGGCCTTCTACGGCGGCCAGGAACTCCGCCGCCCGCAGGACCAGGACGTCCCGCATCCCCGGTTCAATCCGCGGCAGGAACTCCTTGAGGAGCATCCGTTCATGGACTTCCACGAGGTCCTTCGGGAGGCCAACACGTTTTGCCGTGGCTGCCGGCGGGTCGCCGGAGCCGTCCGTGACGACGGCCCGCCCGGAGGCGAGGTGGGCCCGGAGGGCCGCCCGGTATCGTCGGATCATCAGTTTGGACATGCGCGTCAGGACTTGGGTGAGGGGGAGGGGAGGGTTCCCACCTTGGTGGCCGCCGCCGAGACGTCCATCCGCACCTTCGAGATGCCGGTGGCCAGGCTCTCGGTGTTCCGCCGCGCCTCGGTCCGGAGTCCGCGCAGCCACAGGTTGATGCCAATCATGGACTGGGCGATGTCGTTCCGAAGGCGCGCACCGTCGGCCTGTCCCCGGCGCTCCTGGGTCTTCAGCATCCGCCGCGTGAGCCTCCGGAGTTCGTCGTGGACACGTCGGGTCTTCGCCTCGACGCCCGCGTGTCGGACCTTGGTGTCCCGGAGCTGTTCCGTGAGCACCCGGTTCCGGGCGGCTCCCTTGCGGAACTCCAGCCGGCTGGAGGCCAGCTGGAGGGTCCTCCTGGAAAGCGCCGAGCCCAGACGTGCCAGCTCGGCGCGGTAGTGCAGCGAGGTCCGATGCAGGAAGACCAGCGGCTCGATCGCCGCGGCGAAGAAGCGGGCCGATCTCCCCGAGTCCCGCGCCGTGATGCCGGGGCGAAGCCGGTCCACCGCCGACGCATGGATCCGGGCCAGGTCCGGCAGGGAGACGCCATCCGCCGCGGCCTCGCGGCCCAATTCCAGCGCCTGGCGCGCCTGGGAGGAGGCGCCCGCCTTCAGGTGCAGTCCCAGTGCGGCCTCGTACCGGAGCGCCCAGGTTTCCTCGTTTGGTTTCATTGGTATGCCGAACCGTCCACCGCGTCTGTCCGCGCGTGGCGGAACCAAGGTCGTCGTTCGGTTCGGGATCGGGCCATGGGGTGAACACCCCATGGCACCCCGGGGCGGCGGCTCCCACCGTCGCCTCCAACAAGGCAGCGTGCCGGCTCCGCCACAAGTCCCAATGGGCCGTCGCAGCGTCCACCGCGGCCCGGCGCCGGGAACGACGTCGACGCCGCGCCGCATCCGTGGCCGACGCGGCCCGGACGCGACCCCGCCTCCCGACGGAAGCGGTCTCCGAGCACCCCGACTTGAATCCGAGAATGCCCACGAACCGGCCCCTGTTCTGGATCCCCTTCCTGGGACTCCTGATGTCCTCTCCGGTCCGGATGCAGGCCCAGCTGGATCCCTATCCACGCAGTCTCCTCCAGTTGGGTGTGGACCAGGCGGTCTCGGCGGTCGGTCCCCAGTCCCTGTACGCCTACTACTACTCCAACCATCCGTTCACCGGCGACAGCAACCGCGTCCTTCGCCTGGTGGTCGCCCCGCTCTTCGTCGACGGCGAGCTGGGGTTCCGCTCGCTGCTTTCGCCGGACACCGACGTGGGCATCGGCTTCGGAGGCGGAGGCTATTCCGAGAACCAGTTCGAGATCCGGAAGGGGCGCTACATCCGCGAGGAGAGCTTCGACGGCCATGGTGGCGGCGGTTCGCTGAGGCTCTACCACCGCATCAACCCGGGCGGCCGGATCCCGCTGAGCCTGGTGGTCCAGGGCGGTGCCCGCTTCTCGACCTTCGCCCGGACGGGCCGGACGGCGGAGGAGTTCATTCCGCCCGCGGACCGGGTCGAGGCGGACCTGCGCACGGGCCTGCGCCTCGCGGGCGCCGAGCCGCTGCTCTATCCCGACCTGGCGATGGAGATGTCGGTCTGGATCGAGCGCCGGTGGCGTCTGGATCCCGGCAGCTACGGCTATGACGGTTCCTTTGCCGTCCGGCCCCACTCGGACGTCGGGTGGATCCATGCGGCCCTGAACTATCCCTGGGTCCCGAGCGGAAACCAGATGACGGTGTCGTTGACGGCCGGGGGCACCATGGACGCGGACCGGTTCAGCGCCTGGCGCCTGGGCGGGGTCCTGCCCTTGGGGTCGGAGACGCCGTTGGCCCTGCCCGGGTATTTCTACCGGGAACTTTCCGCCACGCGCTTCGTCCATGCAGGCGCCACCTACGTGGCCCCGCTGTCCGGTTCCCACCGCTGGCAGCTCCGGCTCGCCGCCGCGGGCGCGGTGATCCGGTTCCTCCCCGGATTGGAGCAGTCCGGCCGGTGGCATGCCGGGGTGGGACCCGGTCTGGAGTACACCTCACGCAACCAGGTATGGCGGGTCGTGGTGCACTACGGCTACGGCGCCTTCGCACCGCGCGGGGAACGGCAGGGCGCCCACAGCGTCGGGCTGCTCTACCAGTTCAACTTCGAACGGCGGTCCGTCCGTCGGGAAGCGGCGCAGTGAGGCGCCGGATCGGAGACCGTTTCGGTCCTGGACTTTCCGACGAAGACATCGGTTTCGGATGAAAACCCACAACATGAGCCAACATCGATTGAAACGCATCGGCACGCTGGGCCTCGTGGTCCTGATTTTCGCCTCGGCCCTCGGCTGCAACACTGCGCAGGGCTTCAGCAAGGACATGGAGAAGGCCGGCCAGAAGATCCAGCAGGGGACCGATTGAGTCCGTTTTCCGTCCGCGGAAAGCCGACCCGGCGACCGGTATCCCCGACCCGATCGCGAATGCGGGTCCGACGGCGGTCGGGTTAGACCTGATGGTTCCCCACCGGAGAGGGGGCTAGGTTCCGATGGTCCGGGACTCGGCTTGCCGGGCGGACATCGGAACGAAAGAAACCGCCATGAGAAATCCCACATCCCTTCCCCTGCTGCTCGCCACCGGCACCCTGTTCCTCCTCAGCCACGCCGCCTTCGGCGCGGAGACCGACAACCGGATCGAGTCCTCGGCCAAGGCGTCCTACGTGTTCAAGACCTACCTTAAGGACGACGCGGTCCACACCGAATCCAAGGACGGCGTGGTCACCCTCACCGGGACGGTCTCGGATCCTTCGCATCGCCGGATGGCCGAGGACACGGTCGAGGGGCTCCCCGGGGTCAAGCGGGTCGAGAACCGGATCACGGTCACCGGCGAAGAGGTAGCGGAGCATTCGGACGCGTGGCTGGGCACCAAGGTGAAGGCTGCGCTCCTGTTCCATCGCAACGTCAGCGCTACTTCGACCGACGTGTTCGTGAAGGACGGCGTGGTGAGCCTCCGCGGTGAGGCCCAGAACGAGGCCCAGAAGGAGCTGACCGCCGAATACGCCTGGGACATCGAGGGGGTCAAGGAGGTGAAGAACGAGATGACCCTCGCTGCCAAGCCCGTCGAGGTGAAGGTAAAGCTCAGCGAACGGATCGACGACGCCTCGATCACCGCCCAGGTGAAGGCTTCGTTGATGCTCCACCGTTCCACCAGCGCGCTGAAGACCAAGGTCCAGACGACCGAGGGCGTTGTCACGGTCAGCGGTGTGGCTAAGAACCCCGCCGAAAAGAGCCTGGTCACGAAGCTCATCAGCGACATCCACGGAGTGCACGGCGTCGTCAACCAGATGACGGTGGCCGAGCCGGTGGCCAGCAACTGAGCTGTCTTTCCCTACCGGAACCCGGGGGCACTCCCATGGAATCCGGTGGGGCCCGGTTCCGCGGAATCCTACGTCCATTCGTCTCCATCGCCGCGTACCGCCTCGCCGAGGATGGGGCGTCCCGAAGACGCCCCATCCCGGCGGTGTGGTCACGGTTGGAAGAGACGGTAGTAGCGTTGCGAGGCCGTGGCCGGACGCGGGTCGCTCCATTCGACCGCGGAGGCACCCGACACCACCTCGCCGACGTTTTCCCAAGTGCCGCCGAGTTCGGTTGCCGACTGGACCTGCCAACGGCTGCCGGCCGGGCCGTGGATCCGGAGACGGGGCTGCGGCGCCGTGGCGAGCACCTCCAGACGGGGCTGTTCCGAAACCCCGTCCGTCCGCCATCCCAGGACGATCTCGCCTTCCGCCTGCAGGATCGACGGCTCGGTGTAGAGGAAGCCGTCCACGGCGATGTGGTAGGTGGTTCCCGCGACGGCCGGGAAGGAGATCCGGCTCTGGAGCACCTCCGGGCCGAGGTCGTCGTTCTGGGCCACACGGGTGAGGGCTCCGAGGGATGTTCCGGTGTAGGCCGCCAGCACGGTGTCGAACCGGGATTCCACCGTCTCGAAGGTCACCGTGGCGCTACGCGGCGCGGTCCACGACCACCAGGCCGAGCGCGCACCGATGTTCGCCTCCGGCAGTCCGGCCGGCTGGTGGGTCGGCTCGCCCGGTTCCCGTGAGAAGTTGACGTTGCCGGCCATCGCCCGGCCGCTGGCGTTGGCGATGGCGAAGGCCGAGCCAAAGGCGTCGTTCACGCCGGAACAGTCGGCGCAGTTCCAGTTGAGGATGATGGCGCCCTCGGCTTGGAACACGGGATCGGTGTAGCGGAAGCCGTCGACGGCGAACCAGTACCGGACGCCCTGGACGGCCTCGAATTCCACCTCGCTTTGCAGGAGGTCCGTGTCGATGTCGTCGTTCTGGGCCACGGGCTGGAGGGATCCGAGGACGTCGCCGGTGTACACCGCGAGCACGGTGTCGAAGGCGCTCCCGCGGGTGTTCACGGTGACCGTGCTGTTGGCGGGAGCGGTCCAGGACCACCACGCGGACCGCTGTCCGACATTGGCTGTGGGGAGGTTGGGCGGCTGGTGGGTGGGTTCACCGGCCTCGCGGGAGTAGCCGCCGCTGTCGCCGTTGGCGCGTCCGATGGCTCCCTCCAGCGGCGTGGCCTCCTCGAACCGGTCGTTGGAACGACGCCAATCCACGCGGAGCGAGTAGTCCGGGATCAGCGCGTTGGCGTCGTATTCGTTGACCCGGACCAGGTAGCGGCCGGGCGCCAGACCCGGGACCGAGATGCGTGAGAACAGGCTGCCGGGAATGTCGTCGTTGAAGGCGATCGGGTTGGTGGGAGCCGAGGCGGCGAAGAGGGTGACCTGGGTGTCGCCCGCGAGTCCCGCGGTCTCGATGACCACCTGACGCACCGTGCCGGTGATGTCGAAGTAGGCGAGGTCCGATTCCCCGGCGGCATGCAGCGAACGTCGCTGGGTCTCGCCGCTGCGGATGGGCTTCGCCTCGGCCGGGGTGTTGTCCGGCTCGAAGGTGTCCCCCGCGAGCACCGGCCGGACCTGCGACCTCAGCGACAGGGTGATCGGGCCGGATTCACCGCTGAAGCCGTCCACCGCGATCTGGTAGGCCGTCCCCGCCTGCGCATCCAACAGCACGCGGCTGGTGGTGTCGCCGTTCCCGTCGTCGTCCTGGGCGACCGGGGTCAGCGAACCCACGGCGGTTCCGGTGTAGATCCCCAGCAGCGTGTCGAAGGGCGAACCGGCCGTGGTCACGGCGAAGGTCCCGGTGGACGGTGCGGTCCAGGTCCACCAGACGGAACGTCCACCGGCATTCCCGGCGATCGTGGGTTCACCCGGTTCCCGACCGGCTCCCACGTTGCCGCCGGAGACGGTGACGTTGGTTCCGGCCAGGCTGATGCGGCCGGCGAAGAGGTCGTTGGACGGGACGGCGCCGTCCGCTGTCACGAGCAGTTCCAGGTCGAAGGTGCCGGATCCGGCGCCGAAGCCGTCGTTGCGTCCGTCGACGGCAACCTGGATCGGCACGCCAGCGGTGACGCGGAAGGCGAACACGGTGCCGCGGCCGACCGCGCTGCTGCCGGAGGCGACCTCGGTGAGCTGTCCCACGGCGGTGCCCGTGTAGGCGGCGAGGAGCGGGGCGAAGCCGGAATTGGTCAGGGTGATGCGGGCAGTTCCGCTGATGGGCGGGGTCCAGGTCCACCAGACGGAGCGTCCGCCGAGGTTGGCCGCGTGCTGGGGTTCGCCCTCCTCACGCGTGGCGCCGACGTTCGTGGCCTGGATCTGGACCCTCGGGCCGGCGACCGCCAGGCGGTCGGCGAACCGGTCGTTCTGCGGGGCCGGCGGCGGGACGAACAGGCTGATCCCGAGACGGACCCGGCCGAAGGCGCCGCCCGCGCCGTCCACCGCGATGACGTAGGTGGAGCCGGCGACGGCGTTGAACTCGACGCGGCTCTGCGGGCCTTCACCGCCGTCGTTGTCCGAGGCGACCGGGGTCAACGAGGCCAGCGACGTGCCGGAGTAGACCGCGAGCGTGGTGTCGAAGTCGCTGCCGTCGGTGGTGAAGGTCGCGACGCCGGAGGCGGGGGCGGTCCAGGACCACCACACCGAGCGGCTGGCGGCGAGGCCCGCATGGGCGGGTTCGCCGACCTCGGCGGTGGCGTTGGTGGAGGAGCCGAGAACCACCTCGTTGGTGCCGACCACCGGGACACGGCTGGCGAAGCGGTCGTTGCCCGGCGGCACCACGGAGACCGTCTGGTTCAGCGTCAGCTGGATGTCCCCCTCGGCGCCTCCGTATCCGTCCACCGCGATCTGGTAGGTCCGTCCTGAGATGGCGTTGAAGGAGACCCGGCTCGAGGTACCGTTGCCTCCGTCGTCGTTGCTGGCGACCTGGTTGAGCGCACCGACCGAGCTGCCCGTGTAGATGCCCAGGACCGTGTCGAAACTGCTGCCCACGGTGTGGATCACCACCGGTCCGGCGGCCTGGGCGGTCCAACGCCACCAGACCGAGTGGGTGGCCAACGATCCTGCGTGGGAGGGCTCACCGGACTGCGAGGTCGCCCCGGTGTTCGCTCCGATGGTCTGGACGCTGGTGCCTTCGAGGACGGTGGCGGAGGCGAAGGCGTCGTTCAGGATCGGCCCGCGCACCTGGTAGACGACGGTGTTGGTCGTGGAGGCCACACCCGGCGCGCTGGCCTCGAGGACGAGGTTCAGGAGCGTGTTGGTTCCCGGGAGGACGATCTCGGCCGAGTAGGTTCCATCGGCTGCGGTGACATCGGGAGTCCGGCCGGTGTTGAGGAACCGGATCTCCGGTCGGCCGGCGATGCGTCCGATGACAGTCGCGTTGGTGACCGGGCCGTTGCCGGTGACCTGGACGAAGAACGGGCGGGTGGTCCCGGTGTCGAGGCGAACACTGGTCGCGGGGGAGACGGCGAGTTCGAGAAGGGGTTCCAGGTTGTCCGACAGGGCGCGGAAGGCGTTGACGCGTCCGCCCGTGGTGGTCTTGCCGCGGAGCGAGGGGATGCGGACGACGCTGGACAGGATGCGCTGGCGCACGGCCTGGGCGCCGAGTTCGGGGTACCGGGCGAGGATCAGCGCGGCGATGCCCGAGACGTGCGGCGTGGCCATGCTGGTGCCATTGAACGACGCATAGGCATCGTCGGAGCCCTTGATCGAGGAGTAGATGGCGACGCCGGGGGCTCCGACGTGCACCGAGGTGGCGCCGAAGTTGGAGAAGTCGGCCAGCTTGTCCTGGCGGTCGATCGCGGCGACGGAGATCACGTTGTCCGCCCGGAAGCTGGCCGGATAGGCGGGGCCGGTGTCGTTGTTGTTCGATTCATTTCCAGCGGCCGCGACGAACAGGACGCCGCGGGCCCGGGCCCGGTTGATCGAGTCCAGCACCGCCTGGCTGAAGGGACCGCCACCCCAGCTGTTGCTGAGGATCCGGGCGCCCTTGCGGGTGGCGAAGTCGATGCACTTGATGGAATCCGAGGTCGCGCCGCTTCCGTTCGCGGCGAGGAACTTGCAGGCCATGATCTGGACCTTCCAGACGACGCCGACGTGGGGGCCCGATCCGTTCGCCGCCGCGCCGATCGTTCCGGCGCAGTGGGTGCCGTGGTTGTTGTCGTCGTTTGGATCCCCGGTGTTGTTAATGGCGTTGATGCCGAAAACGTTGTCCACGTAGCCATCGCCGTCGTCGTCGATGCGGTTGCCCGGGATCTCGCCGGGATTGCGCCACATCTGCGGCGCGAGGTCCTGGTGGGTGTAGCGCACGCCGGAGTCGATCACGGCCACGATGACGTTGGTGGATCCGGTGGTGATCTCCCAGGCGCGCACGGCGTCGATGTCGGCCCCGGCGACGCCTCCGGCGGCTCCCTGGTTGCGCAGGCCCCAGAGGGTGCCGTCGTTGAAGCCGGAATCCGTGGGGAGTTCCAATGCCCGCACGATGTAGTCGGGCTCGACGTATTCGAAGAGGCCGGAGTTCTTGAGGCCCTTCATGCGGGTGACCAGTTCGGCGCCGAGACGCTTCGCCTCGGTCTCGTCGGCGACGGCTCCCGGCTTCGGGCCGAGCGTGTCGAGGATGAGCGCCCCGGAGTCGACGCGGCTGTCGACCTTGAGGAAGAGGTCGCCGAGGAGCTTCTCCCGCGGCTCGGACGGCCCGTTGCCGGAAAGCGGCTTGGCGATCAGGCGGGTCGGATGGACGCGGTGTCCGTCGATGATTGCGAAGGAGCGCTCCAGGTCGATGGGTGCCTGGGGATCGGAGTTGCCGGCGCCAGGGGTGACCTGAGCGGCCGACGTGGCGGAAGAGGGCAGAACCGTGGCGGTCGTGGCGGCGGAAACCGTGGGGGTCTCCGTCTTCGAGGAGGCACCCAGCGTCGCAGTTGGGGTCGGGATGGCGGAGGCCGAGGCGGTGGGCGAGGCAACCGCATTCGATCCTCGGGACGCTTGGGCAGCGGTCTCGGCCCGATCCGAAACGCGGATCTTGAGGGCCAATGCGGCGACGAAAAGGACGAGGAGGGCGGCGGCGAGGCGTCGGGTGGTCATGGGAGGAGGCCCCGGTCACACAGCCCGGGATCCCAGAGTCCAAGGCAACGGCCGTCCCAAGGCAACCACCCATAATGAGGCCGTTCCATCCAATGGGAGCGGCGGCCTCACGCAAAATCGCAAAGACGCCAATGGGGAGCTGGATTCGGAGCCGAAGCGTCCGCCTCATGGCTCTTCAGAGGGCAGATCGTCGCACCCTTGGCGCCCTTGGTTGTGAAACGGGTCCCTTGCCTAGCGGACTTGGAGCGGCCCTTGGGCGACGGCTGGGCCGGAACGCTGCAGAAGGGATCGGCACGCAAAGGAGCCAAGCCGCTCGGGTACGAGGCGAAATCAGCCGTGTTCCCGAAGCGGAATCGTGGACCGAACGCCGATCGCAGTTCCGGAGCCTCGCTTGGCGCCTTGGCGCATTTGCGTGAGGTCGGCTTCTGCTCCTGCTGGATCGTTACGGCTTCGTACGGCGCGCCTTGGTGGGTTCCGACCGTTCAGGCGAGGATGTCCTTCACCACGTTGCCGTGGATGTCGGTGAGGCGGTAGTCGCGTCCCTGGAAGCGGAAGGTGAGTCGGTCGTGCTGGATTCCCAGCAGGTGCATGGCCGTGGCCTGGAGGTCGTGCACGTGCACCGGGTTCTCCACGATGTTGTACCCGAAGTCGTCGGTGGCGCCGTAGGTCGTGCCGCCCCGGATCCCGCCGCCGGCCATCCAGATGGAGAAGCAGCGCGGATGGTGGTCGCGTCCGTAGTCGGTCTTGGTGAGCTTCCCCTGGGAGTAGTTGGTCCGGCCGAACTCGCCACCCCAGATGACCAAGGTCTCGTCGAGCAGGCCCCGCTGCTTGAGGTCGGTGATCAAGGCGTAGCTGGCGCGGTCGACGTCCCCGCACTGGCGACGGATGCCGCCCGGCAGACCGCCATGCTGATCCCAGCCGGGATGGTAGAGCTGGATGAAGCGCACGTCCCGTTCGGCCAGGCGTCGCGCGAGCAGGCAGTTGGCGGCGAAGGTGCCGGGGTTCCGCGCCTCGGGTCCGTACAGCTCGAAGACGCTTTCCGGTTCGCCGGAGAGGTTCATGACGTCCGGCACGCTGGTCTGCATCCGGTAGGCCATCTCGTACTGGGCGACCCGGGCGTTGATCTCGGGATCGCCGAGGTCCCGGTACTGCTGGTGCTCGAGCTCCGCCATGCGGTCGAGCATCCGGCGTCGCGAGGCGCCGTCGATGCCGGCGGGGTTCTGGAGGTAGAGGACCGGGTCCTTTCCGGAGCGGAACAGGACGCCCTGGTGCTGCGACGGCAGGAAGCCGTTGCCCCAGAGACGCGAGTAGAGCGGTTGGTCGATGCGGTCCTTGGAGATGAGGACCACGAAGGCGGGGAGGTTCTGGTTGGAAGACCCGAGTCCGTAGCTGAGCCAGGAACCGAAGCTGGGCCGGCCGGCGATCTGGGATCCGGTCTGGAAGAAGGTGATGGCCGGGTCGTGGTTGATGGCCTCGGTGTGGAGGGAACGCACGATGCAGAGGTCGTCGGCGACCTTGGCGGTCCACGGCAGGAGGTCGCTGATCCAGGCGCCGGAACGGCCGTATCGTTGGAATCCGAAGATGGAGCCGGCCATGGGCAGGTTGGCCTGCTGGGCGGACATCCCGGTGAGGCGCTGGCCCATGCGGACGCTGGCCGGGAGGTCCTCGCCCGTGCGCCGGACGAGTTCCGGCTTGTGGTCGAAGGTCTCGAGCTGGGAGGGGCCTCCGCTCATGAAGAGGTAGATCACCCGCTTGGCCTTGGCCGGCAGGTGCCCTGCGGGAAGGATGCCGGAGAACGGCCCGGGCGCGGCGGCGCGGCCGTCGAGTGCGGCGAGGGAACCGAGTGCGGCCCCGCCGAGGCCGAGGCCGAACCGCCCGAAGAAGTCGCGGCGGTTCATGCGGAAGTTGATGTGGGAGCAGTTCATGGTTCCTCGGGTTCAGCGCCGCATCACGGACTCGTCGTGGTTCAGGAGGGCCTTGGCCAGCACGGTGGCGGCGGCGAGCTGGTCCGGTGGATGTTCACCGGGGACCGGCGTCTCTCCGACCTTCAGCAGCCGTTCCGCGGAATCCGGTTCCTTCCGGAACACGGCTTCCTGTTCCTCCAACAGGCGCTGTACGATCCCGGCCTCCTCGCGGGTTGGGCGTCTGCCCGTCACCAGGCGGAACGCGAACGCGGACCGGGTTGCCGCCGTGGCCCCGCCTTCGCGGAGGATCCGTCCGGCGACGTGGCGTGCGGCCTCGACCACCTGGGTGTCGTTCAACAGGGCCAACGCCTGCAGCGGGGTGCTCGTGCTCTGGCGCCGGACCACGCAGTAGCTCCGGTCCGCCGCGTCGAGGGCCATCATCGAAGGCGGCGGAACGGTCCGCTTCCAGAAGGTGTAGAGGCTGCGCCGATGCAGGTCGTCCCCCTTGCCGACCTCGTACCGGGCCCCGCCCATCGCCATCTCCCAGAGCCCCTCGGGCTGGTAGGGCTTCACGCTCGGTCCGCCGATCTTCTCGACCAGCAATCCCGAGGTGAACAGCGCCTGGTCCCGCAGCATCTCCGCCGTCAACCGACGGGCCGGGCCGCGGGCGAGCCAGCGGTTGTCGGGATCCCAGTCATGGAGCTTCTGGGTGACCCGCGACGACTGTCGGTAGGTCGCCGAGGTGACGATGAGTCGTTGGAGGTCCTGCACGTTCCACGGCCGGATGCCGAGGGCGGTGTCGCCCCGGGTGAAGGTCACCGCGAGCCAGTCCAGCAGTTCCGGATGGGTCGGAGCGGCGCCTTGGAGACCGAAGTTGTCCGAGGTCTCGACGATCCCGCGTCCGAAGAACTGCTGCCACAGCCGGTTCACCGTCACGCGGGCGAACAGGGGATTGGCTGGATCCAGCAGCCAGCGGGCGAGCCCGAGCCGGTTGCGCGGCGCTTCGGCGGGCAGGCGCCCCAAGGCCGCCGGGGTCTCCATGCCGACCTCCTCGCCCGGAGCGTCGTAGGCGCCCCGCTTCAGGATGTGCGCGGGCTTCGGCCGCTCCATTTCCTGCATCACCATGATGTCCGGGATCGAGGTCACGAGGCTGTTCTGTTCGCGACGCGCCTTGCGCAGCGCGTCCGCCGCCTCGCGGTACGGGACATGGGCCGTCTGCAGGAAGTGTTCGAACGCCGCCTCCTCGCCTTCGGGCGGCGGGACCGAGGCGAGGCGGGCGGCGTCCAATGCCGTGATCGCCCGGTCGTACACCTGGACCTCGTCGGCGCGTCCGCCCTTGAATCCGAAGTCGCGCATGCGCTGGCCCAGGGTGAGGTCGGGCTGGCCGTAGGTGATGTCCTTCCACAGGTTGTCCCGAACCACCTCGACCTCGGCCTGTCTTCCGTCCAGGTAGACCTTGAGTCCGGAAGCCCGGCTGGAGCCGTCGTAGGAGAAGGCCACGTGGGACCAGGCATTGGTCGGCGCCTGACGGAGGGTCCGTACCTTGAGCGCGTTGCCGGGCCACATGTGGTGCAGCCCCACCGCGACATGGCCGTCCTCGAGCAGGATCTCGTAGCCACGGCTCCCGGCGTCCATCCAGGCGTGGCTGTGGTGGATCACCGTCTGCCGTGGGACGTGCATCGCCGGTTGGATCCACAGGGCGAGGCTGAACGGATCGGCGCGGGTGAAATGGCCGACACCGGGGAATCCGATCCCATTCTCGCCGCTGAGCGCGACGGCCTTGCCGAGTCGGCCATCGACCGGTTGGGGGCCCTCGAAGGGCCTGGCCCCGGCTCCACCCCGCGAATTGGGGAAGAGGTTCGAGACCATCGTGTCGAACGAGTAGGCGGCCACCGGAAGGGGCGACGGCTCGGCGGGGCCGTTGGTGGCGAGCCATGCGGTGAAGGCGGGGCGCGCCGCCGCGGCAACCTCGCGCACGGCCGCTTCCTTCGCGGCGATGTCGGACTTCAACGCCGTCAGCTTCGTCTCCTGTTCCGCCGTGCTGAGCAGCAGCGTCGGCACGGGCATGATGTCCCCGAAATAGACGCTCTGGCCCGACTCGTCGATGTTCTGGAAGAAGGAGAACAACTGGTAGAACTCGCGCTGGCTGATCGGATCGTACTTGTGGTCGTGGCAGCGGGAGCACTCGAAGGTCAGTCCAAGGAACGCGGTGCCGAAGGTGTTCACGCGGTCCACGTTGTAGGCGACGCGGTATTCCTCCTCGACGATGCCGCCTTCCTCGTTCTGGAGGTGCAGCCGGTTGAAGGTGGTGGCGAGGCGCTGTTCCTGGGTCGCATCGGGGAGGAGGTCGCCGGCGAGCTGCCACAGGACGAACTGGTCGAAGGGCAGATGACGGTTGTAGGCCCCGATCACCCAGTCGCGCCACGGCCACACCGCCCGGTAGCGGTCCGCCTGGAAGCCGTGCGTGTCGGCGAATCGGCTCAGGTCGAGCCATTCCGTGGCCATGCGTTCCCCGTAGCGCGGGGAGGTGAGCAGGCGCTCCACCGTCCGACGGTACGATTCGTCCGAGGGATCCGACTCGAAGGCGGCGATCTCCGCAGGGGTCGGCGGCAGTCCGGTGAGGTCCAGGGTGACCCTCCTCAGGAGCCGGCCGGGCTCGGTCTGCGGAGACGGCTTCCGGCGGTTCTCCGCGAGACGGGCGGCGACGAAGGCGTCGACGGGATTGCCCCCGCGCAGTCCCCGGACCTTGGGCACTTCCGGAAGCTTCGGAGCAACGAAGGACCAGTGCTGTCCCCACTGGCCGCCCTCGCTGATCCAGCGCTTGAGCAGCCGGACCTGTTCCGGCGAAAGCTTCCGGTGGGTCTCCGGCGGCGGCATGACCTCGTCCGGATCCGTCGACGTGATGCGGCGGAGCACCTCGCTCTCGTCCGCCTTCCCGGGAACGACCGCCGCCTTGCCGCTCTTTCCGTGGCCATGGGCGCCTTCACGCGTGTCCAGGCGGAGCCCTCCCTTTCGGCTGGTCTCGCCGGGGCCGTGGCACTGGTAGCAGTTCTCCGAGAGCAACGGCTGGATCTCGCGCGCGAAGTCGACCCCGGCCGCACCGAGCGGCCGGACGAACAGGGCGAGCAACGAGGCCAGGATCCAACGGCGGGATGAGGAGGTCGTCGGCATGGGGCTTGCGACGGCAACTCTGCTGCGGTCTTCAATCGGCGCGAACAGAAATTCCGCGGACGGCCTGATCCTTCACGGGATCCTCCGAGGGCAAGGAAGGGCCGGACAGGGGATCGCCGCCGCGGACACGTTGACGCCGGGAAGCGGGTCCGGTTGCCTTGGCCCATGAAGTTCCGCGGAAGTCTCGCCTGCCTGTCGGCCGCCGTCGCCGCCCTCACCACGTTGGGCGCGGATCTCCGGACGCTCGACGGCCGGGTCTTCCGCGAGGCGGAACCGAGGAAGCTCGACGAAGACCGGTTGACGGTGAAGCACTCGGGTGGGGAGGCGGTCCTGTTCTTCTACGAGATCCCGGAGGTGGATCGGCGCGCCTTGGGGTACGACACGGATGCGGCGTTGAAGCGGCTTCTCCAGCAGGTCCAGGAGCTGCGGCGTTCGAAGGGATCCGGGGCCGAGGCGGTGTCCAACCCGGGTCCGAAGATGCTGACCCCGAAGCCGGCGGTCCCGGCGCCGTTCGCGGTGGCTCCGACCCCGACCCCGGCGCCTTCCGCTCCTCGGCTGCTTCCGGCGGCCGCCTCGATCGACACCGGTCGGGCCTCGCTCTGGAATGGCCTTCAGCCGCCGAAGCCCGCTTCGGAACTCCCGGTCGTCGGAACCGAGGACACCGTGACCTCCTGGGAACTCGTGAACCACTTCCGCTCGGACCCGCCGGCCGCCGCCGCGCGTTATGGCCGACGGACGTTCCGGGTCACCGGCGTCATCGAGCGCATCGACAAGAGCCTCGCGACCCGCCTGGTGCGGATCTTCCTGGAGACGCCTGATCCGGCGGTGAGACCGGTGATCGAGTGGCGTGTGGACGACCGGTACAACGCCTTCCACACCCAGCGGGACGGCCGGACGTTGGTAGGCCAGGACGGGCGGACCCGTTCGAAGCTGCTCGAGGCCGGCGAAACCGTGGTCTTCGAGGTCAAGGGTGGGCCCTTCGAGGACGGCGTGGTCGAGTTGAAGCAGGCGCGGCGTCGTCCTTGAGTGGTCTCAAGCAGATGGGTTCCGTCCGTGCGGAGGGCTGTGGGGAGCAGGATCCGAAGCCGAACTGACCGCTGTTCTTGGTGCCAATCTGGGAGTCACAAGACCCATGGACTTCCTCCCGTTCCACGGCGGCCTTTCGAACCTGCCTGAGGGGCTCCTTCAGGCGGGCACCGTGCCATCGGCATCCAGGAACCCGAGCACCGCGGAGGAAACCGTGTGCGGTTCGAGGTGCTGGAGTCCGTCCGGATGACGAAGGATGCGGACGTGCGGACCGCCGGGCTTCCAGATGTGTTCCAACGTCGGGCCCCAGAGCACGAAGGTGGGAGTGCCGACCGCGGCGGCGAGGTGGGAGATGCCGGAGTCATGTCCGACGAACGCGGCGCAACCGGCGAGGACCGTCGCCAGGCTGTCGAGTGGGAGTCCATGGAGAACCGTGACCCGGCGTTCGGGCAGCGACGGACGGAGTTGGGCCAAGGCCTCGTTTTCCGCCTCCCCGCCGACCAGGAGCAGCTCGACGTCCGATTCCGCGGTCCATCGGGTCAGGAGGGCCTGCCAGGATGGGATCGGCCAATTCTTCGACTTCCCGCCGCTGCCGGGATGGACCGCGATTCGCCGGGGAACCCGGGCCGGCGGCTGCGACAACGGGAGCCGCGGGATCGGGTCGGGGTCGAAAATGCCCAACCTTTCCAGCGGCACCAGGAACTGGGACGCGGCCGACATCGGCGAGGTCTCGAACGGCCGATGCGGGCCTTGGATCAGCTGGGCCCGGGACACCTTGCCGATGTTGGTCCGGAAGATCTCGTCCGGATCGAAGAGGTAGCTGAAGACGACGTCGGCTGAGGCGAACAACGCGGAGACGGCGGGATCCAGGGCGCCGATGCGGGCGAAGAAACCGGCGAGAGGACGTGTCTCGATGGGGTGCACGGCGTCCACCAATCCGCCGGCGACGGCGAGGCGTCCGATGTGGGTGTAGGCGAGGACCTCCAACCGGGCGGTCGGGAACTGTCGGCGGAGCGCGGAGAACACGGGGAGCGTGACCACGAAATCCCCGATCGCGCCGCCACGGACGACCAGGATCCGGCCGGTGCCGGAGGAGCGGGTGGGAGGCGCGTCGGACATGTCGTGGCCGGGTTTATCCGAGTCCGCGATCAGGACCAAGGACAGCCTGCCGCGGCTCCGGGGCCTGGAAATGGAAAGGCCGCCCCGGATGAGGGGGGCGGCGTGGGGCAGGGGGTCTCGGATCGACCGGCGGCCAGGGCGCGAGACTACTTCTTCGCGGGCTCTTCCGGGGCGGGGCCTTCGGCCTTCTTGCCGCGGTCCGGACCCTTCTTCTCGCGGCCGGGTCCCTTCTTGGCACGTTCCTCGAGGCGCTCGAGCTGCTTTTCCTCGGCGGGCTTCAGGGATCCCGCCTTCTTCTTCTCACGCAGTTCCTTGAGGCGGGCGTCGGCCTTCTCGCGGCGTTCCTTGAGCTTCGCCTCGCGTTCCTCGCGGGAAAGTCCGGCCAGGTCTCCGCCCTTCTTGCCCTTGGCGGCGGGTTTGTCGGACTTTTCGGCCGTGGCCGATTCCTTGGAGGTTTTGGCGTCTTCCGCGGAAGCGGGGACCATCCAGAGCGTGGCGGCCAGCAGCGGGGACAGGATCAGGAATCTCTTCATGTTCGGTTGGGGGAGGTTTTCTGGGACAGCGGCGAGCGGAGGGACGTGGGAAGACCCGGACAGGTTACCGGCAGGGGACGGAGTCGGCAACGGCGAGCATTGGCCGTCCGGCCTGAGGCCTGTTAGGTTCCGGCCATGAGCGACGTTCTTGTGGGGGCCTTGTCGTTGCTGTTGGCCACGAACAAGGCCACGGCCTTGACCAACCTCGTGGCCGAACGCACGGGATGGGTCGAACCCGTGGCGGCCACGAACGACCCGGTGGCGATGGAGTTCCAGGCGCTGCTGAAGGAGGACGACGTCGTCACCGAGCAGATCCAGAAGTGGCTCGACGCCTTTCCCACGGGGACGGAGATCCCGGCCGAGACCAAGAAGAAGATCGACGAACGCGAGGACGGACTGCGGCGGAAGTACGAGGACTTCCTGCTCAAGAACCCGCGTCATGCGGAGGCGACGATCGCGTTCGGCAGCTTCCTCGGGGACACCGGCGACGAGGCGGGCATGGTGGTCCAGTGGGAAAAGGCCCGTGAACTGGATCCGTCGAATCCGGCGATCTGGAACAACCTCGGCGGGCACTACGCGCATCGGGGCCCGATCGAGAAGGCCTTTCCCTACCTGGAGAAGGCGATCGAGCTGAATCCGAAGGAAGCCCAATACTGGCATGCCCTGGGCACCTTGACCTTCCTCTTCCGCCGGGATGCCGAGACCTACTACAAGCTCGATGAACCCGGCGTGTTCAAGAAGGCCTTCGAGTTCTACGACAAGGCCCTGGCGCTCCAACCGCTGAGCTTCAAGCTGGCGGCTGACGTGGCCCAGACGTGGTACGGCGTGCGCATTCCGGCCAAGCTCGCCGACGAGGAACGGAAGCTGGAGGAGGCCCGCATCGTGGAGTCCGGCCTCAAGGCCTGGACCAACGCCTTCCGTCTGGCGCTCGACGACAACGCCCGGGAGGCGGTCCGGTTGCATTACGCCCGCTGGCAGATCCGTGCCGGACAGTGGAACGCCGCGCGAACCAATCTCGACCTGGTCACCGATCCCGCCTTGGGGGAACTGAAGGGGCGACTTGAGCGGAACTGGAAGGAGAAGCAGGCGCCGAAGACCGAGCCGGCGAAGTAGGCGGCGAAGGAGGAAGGGAGTTCAACTCGCCCGGCCTGACGGCGAGTGGGAGACGAACGGCGTCTCGTGACGGGCTTCGTGGGCCAGCAGGGCGGCTGTGGCCGAGTCTTCCTGCGCCAGCCGGGCCCGACGGCGGCGTTCCTTGCGGAGGGTGTGGGCCGTTGTGAGGGCTCCGATCAGGACCATCAGCAGCCAGAGCCAGAAGAAATTGCGCCGGAACGATTCCTCCTCGGCGGTGAAGGTCGGGGCGGATTCGGTGACCGGGTCTGCCACGTTCGCCGGCGGCGCTGGGATCGGCTTCGCCTTCGGCCCCGCTACCGATTTGGGGGCGTCGGGGAGGGTCGATGACGTCGCCGGGATGGCGGAGGACCCCACGGGAAGCTCGCTGGATGCCCCGCCGGATACCGCCCTGGACTTCTGGAAATCCCCGAACTGGCCGCCGCCGCCGCCGCTGGAGTCGGAGGATCGGGCGCCGCCGCCGAATCCCAGGCCGCCGAGGTAGGGAGCCGCTCCGGGATAGCCGGGACGGGCGGCCGCAGGAGGGCGGATCACGCCGGGAAGTCCAACAGGGACCACCCGGATGTTCTGCCGGGATTCGACGTGGTAGTCCGCGAAGAGCGCCATGCCGCGTTCACCGTGGCGGACCGGTGTCCAGGAGAGGAACTCGTTGGTGGAGCGCCGGGTGGCCTGCAACGCCGGGATCGGGGGCGCGGAAAGGTTGTCGTCCACGACGAGTGGCGAATCCGATTCGCCAGGTCGGGGATGGAGGTTCGCCGCGTAGCTGACGTTCAACACGCTGAGCCGGTTCCAGCCCGGGGCCATGGTTCCACGCGTGCCGGGGCAAAGGAGGACACGGGGCGTGGACAATTCGTTGGAGAGCGCGAGGAACGTCCATGGATTGCGGAGGAACACGCCGCCATGGATCCAACCCGAGGTGTTCGACTCCGAGGAACCGCCCTCCCGGGACGAGACCATCCAGGGGAATTGACCGCGGTGGTCGTCGGCGAACGAGGCGAGGGAGACGCCGATCTGACGGAGATTGCTGCCGCACCAGACCTGTCGAGCACGGGCCGAAGCCTTGGTGAGGGCCGGCAGCAGCAGAGCCGCCAGGATTGCGATGATGGCGATGACCACCAGCAGTTCCACCAAGGTGAAGGCGGTCGAGACCGGCTTGGAAGCTCTCGGGCGCACTTGTCGTACTAAGCAGGCGCAATGCCGGAATGGCAAGCCCCTGAACCCTGGGGCTCGGGTCGCTCGCGTGCACTTGTAGGAGACGACGTGAGGAATCTCTGGCCAGTCTGTCGGCTTGGGCGTCGAGGTATCAGGAAGGAGCTTGGGAGGGGGTGGAGACTCGTGACCTCGTCTCCTACAAGTGCAGGTGACAGGATGGGCTCGGACCTGTGAATCCGACCCTCCGGGCTTCCAACCTTCCGCCGTCCGTCGATGATTCGTTCCCATGCGAGGACCGAACCCCTTCTTGATGAGTTCCTGTCGGAAAACCGGTCGGCACGGCGGCTTCACCCTGATCGAGTTGCTGGTGGTCATCGCCATCATCGCGATCCTCGCTGGGATGCTCCTGCCGGCGTTGGGGAAGGCGAAGGCCAAGGCCAACCAGATCAAGTGCCTCGCCAACCTCAAGCAGATGGGCCTGGCGCACACGCTCTACCTCGACGACCACCGGGGGACGATGCTGCCGTACACCGGGGATCAGAGCCTGTGGATGAACATGCTCATGAACTACCAGGGGAAGGCGCATTTCGTGCGGTACTGTCCGGTCGCTCCCCAACCGCAGAGACGGATTTCCCGGAATCCCGCCAACCCGGACTACGGGACCGCGGATGAAACCTGGATCTGGCGGACCAATTCCACCTCCGGATTCCAGGGCTCCTATTGCTTCAACAGCTGGTTCTACTCGGCGCCACCGGTCGATCCTTCCAAGGCCTTCCTCAAGGAAAGCGGCGTGGACAACCCGAGCCAGTCGTTCGTGTTCGGCGACGGCATGTGGGTGGACGCGTGGCCGGAGGCCAACGACACGCCCGCCCGGAACCTGTATGAGGGCGACGGTGTCGGAGGCGGCATGGGGAGGTTCATGATCGGCCGGCATGGTTCCGGGCCCGTCGGAAAGGGTGCGCCCCGGCGTCTTGCCGCAGGCGACAAGCTGCCCAACTCCATCAACCTCTCCGCGGCCGACGGCCATGCGGAGCTGGTCCAGTTGGAACGGCTCTGGTTCTACCCGTGGCACAAGGGGTACCAGATCCCCGCCCAACGTCCCCGCTAGGCGCCTGCCGCCCGCTCAGGGCTCCGTTCCGAACTCGGCCGCGACCGCCTCGCGCAGCGAGTGGATCAACGACGGATCGTCCAACTCGAACTCGTCCGGGATCCGCAGGTTGACGATGTGAAGACCCTCGGCCGCATCGGGATGTTCGCGGCTGAGGATGTCGGCATGGCGGCGTTCCATGACGAAGACCACCTCGGCCCAACGGAGCAGTCCGTCGCTCACCCGGATCCGGGCCGAAGGTTCGGTTCCCGCGGAACGCACCTGGTAGCGGGGATCCCCGTGGAACGCCGTTTCCGCAGTCAGGCTGCGTCGGCGATTCCTCGAACACACGAACAGGAGGCGGATCGGCTCCCCGTGCGGCATCCTGGGGTCAGGGGGACTTGAGGCGCTTCACCAGCACCTTGGACCTGCGTCCGCTGGAGTCGTACTTCTCGCGGCGCGCCGGAGGCAGGTCGTCGGGCGTCCCCTCGTGGAATCCACCCTTGGAGATGAAGTAGGTGAAGGCCTGGGTGCTGAGGGTGATCAGCTCGGACAGCCCGAGTTCCCGGGCCCGTCGCTCGACGAACTGGATCAGCTTCACGCCGATGCCCTGGTTCTCGTGGCTGGGGGCGACGAAGAGGAACGCGAGCTCTCCCTTGTTCTGCTCCGGATAGATGTGGAGGGCCACGCAACCGACCGGATTCTTGTCGATCTCGAAGAGGAAGTAGTCGCCGACCTGCTTTTCCATGGAGGTGCGCGTCCGCTTCACCAGCTCCGCCGAGGCGACGGAGTTCTTGGTGAGGTTGAACAGCGCCCGGATGTCCTTCTTCAGCGCGCGACGGATCTGGGTGTATTCGTTGGCGTGGACCAACGTGCCGATGCCCTCGTTGGAGAACACCTCCGCGAGCAGGCCCTCGTCGACCTCGCCGTTGATGATGTGCACGCGCTGGACGCCGGCCTCGCAGGCGGCGACGGCATGGCGCGCCTTGGAGACCAGGTTCGACGGCCAGTCGGCCTGGGGAGGCGTCAACAGGGCCTTGAGGTCGCCGACGAGGATCTGCCGGATCAGGACGCCCGACCGCGTCAGGCCGTCCACCGTGGTAAGGAAGATGAGCTTCGAGGCCCGGAGCTGGTCGGCGAGGGAGAAGGCGATGGCATCCGAGTTGACCCGGTAGGTCTTGCCGTCGCCGTCGAATCCCAGGGGCGGGATCACCGGCACGATCCCCTGGGAGAGCAGCGTCTGCAGCATCTCCACGTCGACCCGTTCCACCTTGCCGGTGAACTGGTGGTCCACGCCGCCGACGATGCCGAGCGGGTGGGCGATGATGGCGTTGGTCGAGACGGCGCGGAGGTCGTTCGCGGAGAGTCCCTCGAGGATCTCGTGGGTCAGGCGGTTGGCCGCGGTCAGGGAAACCTGGAGGGTGTTGGCGTCGGTGACGCCGGTGCCGTCGAGGTTGGAGGGCGTCAGCCCGCGTTCCGCCGCAAGTCCGGCGACCTGCTGCGCCGCGCCGTGCACGATCAGGATGCGGATGTTCAGCGAGCGCAGGACCGCGATGTCCAGGAGCAGGTTGGGGAAGTTGTCGTCCGTGACGATGGCGCCGTCGATGGCGAGGACGAACGTCTTCTCCCGGAATCGCGGGATGTAGCGGAGGATGACCCGCAGGTCGGTTGGTTTCACTTCGTTCGGAGGTGGCGGCTGCGCCGTCCGGAAAGAACAGTCAGAGGTGGCCGGGTGGCAATCACGAAATCGGGCGCTTCGAAACGGTTGGATCGGAGCCGAGGCGTTGGCCCGGGCGGAAAAGCCAAGCCGCCAGGTCGCGGGGGAAGGCGGCGGGTTCGTGGACGGTGAACCGTTCTCCCGTCCGTCTTGACCGCGTTGGGATGACAAACTTTCGGCTCTTCGCCATCGGACACTTGGTCTCACCCGGGTTCTGGGGTAATGGCTCGTGGAGATGACGACCCATCAACCCGCAGGCTCGTCGGCGGACAACCGTTTCCCGCCGCAGATCAAGTACATCATCGGCAACGAGGCCTGCGAGCGGTTCAGCTTCTATGGGATGCGGAGCATCCTCACGCTCTACATCGCCAAGCAGCTCGGGATGGGGCCGTCTTCCGCCTCGGAGATCGTCCACCTGTTCGTCTTCGGTGTGTACTTCTTCCCGCTCTTCGGAGCCTGGCTCTCGGACCGCGTCCTGGGCCGCTACAAGACCATCCTCTACATCTCGATGTTCTACTGCATCGGCCACGCCGTCCTCGCGATGGCGGACCTGACCAGTTCGATCGAGATCAAGAAATGGCTGCTCTACGGCGGGTTGACCCTGATCTCGATCGGCGGTGGCGGCGTGAAGCCGTGCGTCTCGGCGTTCGTCGGCGACCAGTTCCATTCGGGCCAATCCCACCTGCTCCAGAAGGCCTACGGACTCTTCTACTGGAGCATCAACTTCGGGTCCTTCTTCTCCTTCCTGGTGATCCCCCGGATCGCCAAGGAATACGGCTATGGATGGGCGTTCGGTGTGCCCGGGATCTTCATGGCGCTGGCCACACTGATCTTCTGGATGGGCCGGGGGCACTACCGGCATGTGCCGCCGGACCCCGAAAGCCGCGGCGGATTCTGGGAGATGCTCTGGCACGCTCTGACCCACCTCGGGGACCGCAAGCCGGGCCGCGGCTTCTGGAGTTCGTGCGAAGGCCGGTTCACCGACGAGGAAGTCGACGGCGCCCGGGCGGCCACGCGCGTGGCCGGCGTGTTCGCACTGATCCCGTTCTTCTGGGCGCTCTGGGACCAGAACAGCACCTCGTGGGTGATCCAGGGCGACAAGATGACCCCGTACATCTTCAGCGAAGGCGTGCTGAACATGCCGATCGTGGGCGGGGTGATCCGGTTCATCATCGGCGACCGCATCGCCGCGGAGCAGATGCAGTCGATGAACGCGCTGCTGGTCATGCTGATGGTCCCGCTCTTCACCCTCCTCGTCTTCCCGCTGTTCGAGAAGATCGGCACCCGGGTCACCACCTTGCGCCGCATCTCGACCGGCCTGTTCATGGCGGGGGCCTCCTTCGGGCTCATCGCGCTGATCGAACAGAAGGTCGCCGCCGGCGAGAAGCTGAGCGTGCTCTGGCAGACGATCCCCTACATCGTCCTGACCGCCGGTGAGGTGCTGGTTTCGAACACCGGCCTCGAGTTCGCCTTCCGCGAGGCCCCGCAGTCGATGCGGAGCACGATGATGAGCTTCTTCCTGCTCACCACCGCGGTTGGCAACCTGGCCATTTCCAAGGTGTTCGCCCTGAACGTGAAGGAACGCCTGCCGGACGGCCGCGAGATACTCCATGTCGACGGCACCGCCTTCTTCAACCTCTGCGGCGGCATGCTGTTCCTGGTCGGAATCGCCTTCGTTTTCGTCGCCCTGCGCTATACCTATCGGGGAGACCAGTCGCCGAAATCCACAGCCCACTGAACCGCCATGTACTTCATCCAAGGTGCCGATCAGAAGCAGTACGGACCGATCTCGGCCGAACAGCTTCGCCAATGGATCTCCGAAAACCGGCTCAACCGGACCTCTCCCTGCCGGGCTGAGGCGGAGGAGATCTGGAAGACCTTGGGTGACTTCCCCGAGTTCGCGGACGCCTTCGGGGCGGTGCCGGCGGCTTCCACCCTGCCTTCGCCGTCCGGTCCCCTTGGTTCCGATCCGGCCTCGGAGGTCCGTGGCCCGGCGATCGGCATCCTCGTGACCGGCGTGCTCGGCGCGCTCATGAGCCTGATCGGACTCGTGATGAACCTCGCCGGGATGAACAAGGCGCAGGAGGTGCCGCCCGGCTTTCCCGAACAGTACCGGCAGATGTTCGAGTCCTACATGAAGTTCGTGGAGCAGTACGGCTCCATTTCAAACGTCTTGGTGCTGGTCCTGTCGGTCGTGACCATCCTGGCCGGCGTGCGCATGATGCAGTTGCGTTCCTACGGCCTGGTGATGGCCGGGGTCATCCTCTCCATGATCCCCTGCTGCAGCGGTTGCTGCTGCCTGGGCATCCCGTTCGGCATCTGGGCCCTCGTGGTGCTGAACCGGCCTTCGGTCAAGGCGTCGTTCCGCTGAACGCCCGACGCCGTCCCATGGAGACGCCGCCCGTCATCGTCGATTCCCCGGGTGGCGGCGGCGGCGGCGGCCGTCGCCACCTGCTGCCTTGGACCTTCCTTTCCCTCGCGTTGTTCGCCGGGACGCTCTGGCTGCTGCGCGAGGTCGAGCCGCGCGGGCAGTTCTTCTATCCGCGTTGCTGGATGTACGCGCTGACGGGAATCCAGTGTCCCGGCTGCGGCGGACTCCGGGCCACGCACGCCTTGCTCAACGGCGATCTGGCGACCGCGTGGCGGCTCAACCCTTTGGCGGTCTCCCTCGTCCCGGTGGCGGGCTGGGTGGCCTTGACCATCGGCCTGCGCCAGTGGCGCGGCGTTGTCCTCCCCAATCCCTTCGGACACCGCTACGCCATCGCCGTGCTCGTCGGCCTTTCGATCGCCTTCACCATCGGACGCAACTGGCCCCGCTGACCGGTGGCGGGCTCGGCGGGAACCCTGCGGAAAGGGGACTTCACGCAGGGACGCGAAAGCGCATCGGAACGGGAAGGGGCGGCGAGGGCTGTAGCGGTGGCCGGAGCGCACACCGGCCATGGTCGCCATTTCGGCTCCAGCCCCGGATTTCCTATGGCGCCTTTGCGAGTTTGCGTGAGGCCGGCACCGGTTCCGATGGAACGGCTCAGGCCTGCTGGTTCGTCCCGCGATGGCGCTCGTAGGCCTGGACGATGCGTTGGACCAGCGGATGCCGGACGACGTCACGCTTCTCGAAACGAACGAGGGAGATGCCTTCCACCCCTTGGAGGGCACGTTCGGCTTCCACCAGTCCGCTCCGCTTGCTCGAAGGAAGGTCGATCTGGGTCGGGTCCCCGGTGACCACCGCCTTCGATCCGAACCCGAGCCGGGTGAGGAACATCAGCATCTGCTCGGCGGTCGTGTTCTGCGCCTCGTCGAGCACGATGAACGACTGGTTGAGGGTCCGTCCGCGCATGTAGGCGAGCGGGGCGATCTCGATCACGCCGCGTTCCATGTTCTTCTGGATCTCCTCCGCCGGCATCATGTCGTGCAGGGCGTCGTGCAGCGGACGCAGGTACGGATCGAGCTTCTGGTAGAGGTCGCCCGGCAGGAAACCGAGGGCCTCGCCGGCCTCGACCGCGGGACGGGTGAGGATGATCCGCCCCACCTTGGCGTCCTTCAGGGCGTTCACCGCCATGGCCATCGCGAGGTAGGTCTTGCCGGTGCCTGCGGGGCCGATGCCGAAGGTGATGTCGTGGTCCCGGATCGCCTCCACGTAGCGGCGCTGCCCGACCGTCTTGGGCGTGATGGTCGCCTTCTTCGTGGAGGTGCTGATCTTCTGGTGGAACAGCGCCTCCAACGCCGCCGCGCCGTCGTGCTTCACAACGTGCAGGGCATGGTGGAAGTCGCGGGACTTGATCGGCGATCCGTCCTTCTGCGCCGCGCCGAGCAGTTCGAAGAGCCGCTTGCTGCGCTCGACGTCCTCCGCCTCGCCCTCGAGCCGGATCCAGCCGTCGCGGGAGGCCGCCTTCACGCCCAGTTCCTTCTCGAGGGAATGGAGGTTGCGTTCGTCGCCCCCAAGCAGTTGGAGCGCGGCACGGGCGTTCTCGAAATGAAGCGTCTCGATGGTCATGGACCGGGAGGGAGGGGATAGCAGGGCCGGGGCGGACGCGGCCACGGAATTTCCGCGGGCTACGGTGTCGCCAACCCAACCGGGCGAACGCCTGCACCCGGTTTCGGTTCAACCTCCGGTGCGTCCGCTCCCGCCGTTGGCGCCATGGGACTCCGATGTCGCATCGGTCCCGGGTGCCGGAGACGTCGGAGCCGGGCTGGTCCGTGTGAAGAGGATCGCCGAGAGGCAGAGTCCGCGGAGGGTCCACCCCGCGGTCCGCCAGAGATTGGTGACGACCAGCTTCCGGATGGCGTCCGGGTCGTGACCCTGCGACAGCCTCAGGTGCAGCGGCACCTGGAAGAACCACGTCGATCCCCAGACCAGGGCCAATCCGGCGAGACTGAGCCAGAAGAGCCCCGAACGTTCGCCAAGGAACAGCAGCCAAACCGCGCTGCCAGCCTCCGTGAGCATCAGGGGCACGACCAGAGGTCCGATGCGGGACATGTGGCGTTCGTGGTATCCGTGGAAACGTTCGGGTCCCACCTCACCCAACGAGGGGTAGTGGACCACCTGGATCGTCCAGATCAGACCGACCAACGCCCAGGTGACGGCAAAATGGACCGCGAAGAGCAAGGCCATGGGAATGGGGAAATCGCGTGCTGAGGGACGATGGGTTGAGGCAGGTGGGGTCGCGAGCGATTTCCGGTGGGGTTGCCACACGCACGTAGGCCGAGAGCGGGGAGGGACACGGATTGGCACGGGCGGGCACGGATTTCCGGCTGCGGGCGGCTCCCGTCTGATGGTCTTGGAGATCCGCCGGAGACCTCGGTGAGGCGGGTCAATCGGCGCGGAGTGCGACCATGGGATCAACCCGGGCAGCCCGGCGGGCCGGAATCCAGGTGGCCCCGGCCGCCGCCGCGGCCAGTACCAGGGACGCGGACAGGAAGGTGAACGGATCCCAAGGCTCGATCCCCAGGAGGAAGCCTCCAAGGAGTCGGGTGACGCCGAGCGCCCCCACCATGCCTGCGAGCAGGCCGATCCCGGCGATGGTCAGTCCATGGCGGAGGATCATGCCGAGGACTTCGCCGCGACCGGCGCCAAGCGCCATGCGGATCCCGATCTCCCGGGTGCGTCGGTTGACGAGGAAGGACATCAGTCCGTAGATCCCGAGCAAGGCGAGGGTGAGCGCGACGAGTCCGAGCAACGTGAGGAGCACCGCGGCGGTCCGGGGGACGAGGAAGGCCGGGGAGATGTACTGCTCCAGGTTCTGCATGGCATACGGGTTCACCTCCGGGGCGATCTTCTTCAGCGTCGCGGTCAGCAATCCCGCTCCGAGCTCCGCGTTGCCACGCATCCGGATCAGGGCCACGAGGTCGGTCTCGTTCCATTGGGCCTGGGGCACCCAGACCTGCAGGCGCGGGGATTCGCCCAGCGAACGGTACTTGCCGGCCTCGGCGACGCCGACGACTTCGCAGGTGCGTCCCCAGATCGCGCACTGGAGACCGAGAGGGCTCCGGCCGGGGAAGAGCAGTTCGGCGGCGGTCCGGTTGAGGATGATCCGTTGCGGCGCCTTGGAGTCGTCGCGGTCCTCGAAGTCGCGTCCTTCGAGGATGGGAATCCGCAGCGTGGCGAAGTAGCCGGGGCTGACGCGATTGAGGAACGCCGAGCGGCCTTCCCCCTTGGGTGCCGGGTTTCCCGGAACCTCGACGGAGCCGCTGGCGCCGTCCTCGAATCCGAGGGGAAGGGTCTCCGCGAACCCGACGCTCGCCACGGCGGGATGTCCCTGGAGTTCCTCGCGCACCGATCGGGCGAAGCGGGTGGCCGCCGCGCCGTCGAGCCCGTGGGAATCGAGATGGAACGCGGCGACCCAGACGTTGTTGGGATCGATACCAAGCGGGACCCGTTTGGCGGCGGCGAAGCTGCGGACGCAGAGGGCGGAGGCGATGAGCAGGACCAGGGCGAGGGCGACCTGGGTCACCGCGAGGAAGCGGCGGAGCCATTGGCGTCCGCCGGCGGCCTCGGTGCCGCGTGCGCCTTCGTTCATGGCGGAGGTCAGCGGCGCCTTGGAAGCCTGGAGAGCCGGGATGAGGCCGAAGAGCAGGGCTGCGGCAACGGCCAGCAGGAAGGTGGCGCCGGCGAGAAGCGGGTCGATCCGGAGCCCGACGGCGATCGGGAGGTGGGTCTTGGGGATGAAGTTGCCGAGGGCGTGGACACCCCAGCTGGCGATGAGGAATCCGAGCCCGCCGCCCAACACGGACAGGACCAGGCTTTCGGTGAGCAATTGGCGGACGATGCGGGAGCGGCGTGCGCCGAGGGCGAGACGGACGGCGATCTCTCGGTGCCGGACGGTGGCGCGGCCGAGGAGGAGGTTGGCGAGGTTGGCCACGACCAATCCGAAGACGAGCAGCGACGCGGCTGCCAGCGCGCGGAGCAGGGGCAGGAACACCGCGGGCGCCCCGAAGGGACATTCCCAGATCGGCACGACGGTGAATGCGGAGTCCTTGCCGACGGTGTCGGGGTGGGCGGCCTTGACGCGTTCCCCGACCAGTTCCGCCGCCGCGGCGGCCTGAGCCACGGAGACGCCGGGCTTGAGCCGGACGAGGGTGTGGAGGTTGTTCCAGCCCCGTTTGTCCGCCGGCGCACCGAACCCGATCTGATCGTGCATGGAGTGGGGGACCCACAGGTCGAAGGCCAGTCCCGGCATCAGCCCGTGGAAGTCGGCTCGGGCGATCCCGTGCACGGTGTAGGTGTGCTGGTTGATGCGCAGCGTCTTGCCGACCGCCGCCGGATCGGCGTTGAGGAACCGCTGCCAGAACCGCTCGCCGACCACGACAAGCGGCGCGGATCCGGGCTTGAGATCGCTGCCCTTGGGGAAGTCGGTGCGGCCGGCCACGGTCTCGACGCCGAGCATCGGGAGGGCGTTGTCGGTGACCAGTTCGCACCAGGCCCACGAGGTCTTGTCACCCAACCGGACGTGCACCGAGCCCATCTCGGAACCGGCCGCGTCCTCGAACGCCGAGGATTCCGCGGCGACATCCCGCATGTTGGGATGGGACATGGTCTCGTTGACGCCCCAGCGGTTGCGGGTGGCGAGCACGGCGATGCGACCGGGTTCGCGGATGCCGGGGACCGCCTCCAGGAGGACGCCGCGGATCCATCCGAGCACGATGATGTTGGCGGCGATGCCGAGGGCCAGGGAAAGCACCGCCACGGTGGTGAAGGTCGGCGACTTCAACAACTGGCGGAAGGCGAAGCGGAGGTCGTTCATCATCGGAGTTCGGGCGACGCTCGGTTTGCACGGATTGTGCCAAGGGTCAAAGGAGGCCAATCGGGCCGGATTTCAACGGTCGGGTCCGGGAACTCCCGCTTTTCGCACCGGGCTGAGGACGGAATCGGGATCGGGTCTTCCCAAAAGCGGGACGGAGCATTGACCCGACGCCCGGGCTTCCGAGAGTGCGCGGATGAATCGCCTCCGTCGCTCCTTCACCGTTGTCTTCGGCGTGGTCTGCCTGGCTTTCGTCCCGGCTTCGTCCGCGGCTCCAGCCCGGGTGCGGTTCGAGACCGGTGCGGCTCCGGAGACGGCGTCCTGGGCGGCCGCGGCGGAGATCTTGGCCAACGAATGGTACCCGCGCCTGGGCAATCTCCTCGCCTCGGGCACCGAGGTGGTCCTGCCGGACGTCGAGATCCGGGTCACACCCAGCTACGACGGCGTGGCGGCGGCCTCGGGCAACCGCATCGAGATGTCCGCCAAGCGGGTGGCGGCGCTGCCGGAGGACAGCCGCGGGGTGGTGATCCACGAGCTGGTCCATGTGGTTCAGGCGTATCCGGGCGGCTCGGAAGGCTGGTTGACCGAAGGGATCGCGGACTACCTCCGCTGCGCAGTGTACGAGTCGATGCCCCTGTCGGAGTTTCCGCGTCCCGCGAAGGACCGCGGCTACCGGGACTCGTACAAGGTGGCGGCGGGCTTCCTGTTCTGGCTGGAGTCGGGTCCGGCGCCCGGGGTGGTGCGCCAGCTGAACGCGGCGCTGCGTCGAGGCGAGTATCGTGAGTCGGTGTTCCGCGATCGTACCGGCCGGGATCTTGAGACGCTTTGGAGGGACTACTTAGCGGCGTTCCAGAAGTCCGGGCCGCTGCCGACCACCACTCAGGTGATGCGTCTTCGGAATGGGAGCTTCGAGCGGTTGAACGACGGTTCGTGGGGCGAGTTCCAGGATGGAAAGCGGATCTGGACCTTCCGCGAGGAGGCCCGGACCCCGGAGCACATCGACCTCTTGGACGAGGGACGCGGCCTGCGGTTGCGATTGACCGCAAACGACGTGCTGCTGCGACAGGGGGACCGCTGGGGCACTCTTTACCGTGGCAACTGGGAGCCTGCGAAGTCCCCCTGAACGGCCTTCGCCCGGTGCCTCGCCATCCTAGGCAGGCGACCAGTCCTGCGGTCTGTTCCAGTTGAGCAGGATCTCGGCTTCTCCGGCGGTGAGGGTCCATGGTTCGAGCCAACCCGCTTCGAGACCTTCCCGGGCCCATTCCTGCACGGAGAGCCGACCCGATTGGAGCCGTACTCGTGCCGATGAAAGGGAGCTCCCGGGGTAGGCCGCGGCCAGGGGTTCCAATCGACCTTCGACCACCGGAACGGCTCCGACGCCGGTGCGACAGCGGTCGAGCAGGGAGCGGATCCAGTCTGGATGGATGCGCGGAAGGTCGACGGCGATCACCACCAGGAGCCCGGCATCGGCGGCCTCGATTCCGGCGACGATTCCGGCGAGGGGACCGCAGTCGGGCTGGGAGTCACGCACCTCGATGGCTCCCGAGGGCGGGGGCCAGGCGACGGAATCGCCGAATGGGAGTCCGACGAACACCGGATCACCGACGGCCTCCCTGAGGATCCGGACCTGTCGGTCCACAAGGCGCTCGGAGCCGACCTGGAGCAGGGCCTTGTCCGAACCCATGCGCCGGGAGGCGCCGCCGGCCAGGACCAGGCCCGCGGATCTTGCGGGTGCGGCTGGGGGGCGGACTTGGCCGGTGGACATGGGAGAAGGCTTCCGTCGGGACGGAAGGACGACAAGCCGTGGTTGCCGCGTCCGAGGGCGAACTGCACAAGGCTTGCGGTGGTCCGGTCGGCCGGGGTTTCCTCCCGGGCATGTCATCGCTTGCCAATCAGGTTGCCGTCGTCACCGGTGCCGGCCGTGGAATCGGCCGCGCCATCGCCCTCCGTTTCGCCCAAGCCGGTGCGGACGTGGTCTGCGTTTCCCGGACCGTCGAGAACTCCAACCGGGTGGCCGACGAGGTCCGGGCCCTAGGCCGTCGGGCCTGGGCGTTGGCCGTGGACGTCTCCGACGCCACCGCGGTGCAGTCGGCCGCCGAACAGATCCTCGCTGAGCCGGGCAAGGTGGACATCCTGGTCAACAACGCCGGGGTCACCCGTGACGGGCTGCTGATGCGCATGAGCGACGCCGACTGGGATGCCGTGCTGAACACCAACCTCCGCGGGGCCTTCCTCTTCACCAAGGCCTTCACCCGCGCCTTCCTCAAGCAGCGCTCCGGAAGGATCATCAACGTCGCCAGCGTCATCGGCCTCATCGGCAACGCCGGTCAGTCCAACTACGCGGCCAGCAAGGCCGGCCTCATCGGCTTCACCAAGTCGGTGGCCAAGGAACTCGGTTCCCGCGGCGTCACCTGCAACGCGATCGCTCCCGGCTTCATCGAGACCGACATGACCGCCGTGCTCAACGAGGTCCAGAAGGAGGCGATCACCAAGCAGGTCCCGTTGGGGACGCTGGGGCGCGCCGAGGACATCGCCGAGGCCGCGGCCTACCTGGCGGGACCCGGTGGACGCTATGTCACCGGCCAGGTCCTGACCGTGGACGGCGGCATGGTGATGTGAGTCGGGCCCATTGCCGAGTTCGCCGTCCCATGGATTCCCTGGAGTTGCCACTCGATTGGTCCGGTGTGCCGTCGAGGTCGCCGGAGCCGATGGTCGGCGTCACGGAGCCCGTCGACGACGTCGGGCGCCTGCCGTGGTTGGAGCGGCTCGAAGCGGGGGACCGCAGGGCGGTGGGCGCCTTGGCGGCGGACAAGCGGCCGTTGTTGTTCCTAGTGGATCCCAGGAACCGTTGGCATCTGGTGGAACCGCGGTTGCGGATCGCGGGTCTGGACGCCTCGGACCTCGTCGACCGTCCCGAAGGGGAGTTCCGCATGATGCTGGTCTCGGACGTCGATCCGATGGACGTCGCGCACCTGTTGCGGACCTTCCGCGAATTGCGTCCGCCGCGGCCCGTGGTGACCGAGCGGATGCCCTTCGGGAGCCTTCAACTGCAACGTCTGGCGTCCCTCGGGAATGAGGATCCGCGGGAGGTCAACACCCATCCTGAGGTACGCAGGAAAAATTCCGGAACAGGCGCTTGACGCTTGGAACCCCCGCGCCTAGACAGGCCGCCGAAACGAGACACCTACCATGGCTGAGAAAACCATCGAGCAGCGGATCAAGGACATCATCGTCGAGCAACTGGGCGTCAACGCGGACCAGGTCACCGCGGAGGCCAAGTTCATCGAGGATCTCGGCGCCGACTCGCTCGACACCGTGGAGTTGGTGATGGCCTTGGAGGAGGAATTCGGGCTGGAGATCCCGGACGAGGAAGCCGAGAAGCTCCAGAGCGTCGGCGACGTCATCAAGTACGTCGAAGACGCCCAGGCCAAGTAGTCCCAACCACTTCAATGAGGGCAGCCCGGCACGCCCGAGCTGCCCTTTTTCTTTCCCACCGGTCCGACATCCGTAAAACCTGTCTCCAAGCCGGATTGACGCCGCTTGTGCCGTGACGGCGTCCCGGTAGACTTCTTACGTCCTTATGCCGCACTCCTTCTCTGAACGTCGCGTCGTGGTCACCGGTCTCGGTTGCGCCTCTCCGCTGGGCTTGGATGCCGACACCGTGTGGAAGAACGTCCTCGCCGGCGTTTGCGGCATCGGCCGGGTCGAGCGGTTCGACATCACGGGCTACGACTGCCAGATCGCGGCGGAGGTGAAGGGGTTCGATCCGGTGCCGGCATTCCCGTCGCCGAAGGAAGTCCGGCGCACGGACCGTTTCTCGCACTTCGGCGTCTATGCCGGATGGGGTGCGTTGAAGGATTCGGGTCTCGACCTGAACTCGGAGGACCGCGACGAGATCGGGGTCTACATCGGGTCCGGTATCGGAGGCCTGCACACCACGGAGGAGCAGCACAAGATCCTCCTCGCCAAGGGACCTGGAAGGGTGACCCCGTTCATGATCCCGATGCTGATCCTGAACATGTCTTCCGGCCTGTTCGCGCTCTACAACAACCTGAGGGGGCCGAATTTCGCGACCTGTTCGGCCTGCGCGACGAGCAACCACGCCATCGGCGAGGCCTGGTGGGCGATCAAGCGTGGTGACGCCACGGTGATGTTCGCCGGCGGGACCGAGGCGACGGTGGTGCCGCTCGGCATGTCGGGCTTCGCCGCGATGAAGGCGATGTCCACCCGGAATTCCGATCCGCAGAAGGCGAGCCGTCCTTTCGACCGGGACCGCGACGGCTTCGTCATGGGCGAAGGGGCCGCGGTGCTGGTGCTCGAGGAGCTCGAACACGCGAAGAAGCGCGGTGCGAGGATCTATTGCGAGATCATCGGCTACGGCAACACCTGCGACGCGAACCACATGACCTCGCCCGATCCCGAGGGCGCCGGGGCCGCACGGGCGATCCGGATGGGCCTGAAGCACGCGGGCATCGCCGCGGAGGAGATCGACTACATCAACGCTCACGCCACCAGCACGCCCGTCGGCGACGTGTGTGAGACCAACGCCATCAAGCGGGTCTTCGGGGACCACGCCCGTCGGGTGGCCGTCAGCAGCACCAAGGGCGCGACCGGCCACATGCTCGGTGCGGCCGGCGGCATCGAATCGCTCATCTGCTGCAAAGCCATGATGGATCAGGTGGCTCCGCCGACGATCAACCTGGACAGCCCGGACGAGCAGTGCGACCTCGACTACATCCCGCACACCCCTCGCGAGATGAAGATCGATTGCTTCCTCAACAACTCCTTCGGTTTCGGCGGACACAACGCGATCTTGATCGGGCGTCGGTTCCGGGGTTGAACGTCCCGTTCGGACTGGTTCCGAAAAGCGAAAGGCCGCGGCGTTTGCCGCGGCCTTGCTGCTTCCATGGCTGACGGGAGTTCGGGACCGGATCGCCTTCGCTACGGTCCCGCGGTCAGTTCCGGTAGGACGTCCGGTCGATGACCCAGCGCAGGTCGGCCCGGTCCTTCGCGTCGCGGAAAGTGTAGGGAGACTGGGATCCGTCGGCCTTGACCCGAACGGTTGCGGTCACCCCCTGCCAGCGGCGGATCTCCGAATGTCCATCCGCGAAGGAGAACCCGGCGGCACCGGCGTGGTAGTTGGCCGGGAGATCGCCCCAGTTCGAGGTGACGTCCGGGTTGTTGAGGTAGTAGCCGTCGTTGATCCAGTCCGGGTGTTCGTCGAGCATGACGAAGATGTTGGCCGGCTCGCGGATCTGGGTGTCCTTGACCATCTGGATGAAGGGCACGTAGCGGTTGCGGCCGGCGGCCTCGGGATTCTCCGGGGACGGGGTATAATAGCCGAGGCAGGCGTTCATCGAGAGGCTGCGCGCCCGCTTGGCGAAACCCGCACGCCTCTGTGCCGAGCTGAGGTAACGGTCGGCCGGACACAGGTAGGCCCCGACCGAGTTGCCGGCGTATTGGGCGAAGGGTCCGAGCCGGAGGTAGTTGAGGTTCGTGACCGACTCGGTGGTGTCCCACCGCATCACGTTGTTCACCCAGTTGCGATAGCCCCGGTTGGCGTCGGTGCGTCCGAGGGCGATCGTGGCGTCGGTGGTGTCGATGCCGAAGTTGTTGACCACCGTGCCGTTGTTGTCGCCGTGGTACATGCTCCAGGCGATCATCAGCTGCTTGGTGTTGTTCATGCACTGGATGCCCTGGGCCTTGGACTTCGCCTTGCCCAAGGCGGGCAGCAGCATCCCGGCGAGGATCGCGATGATGGCGATCACCACCAGCAGTTCGATCAGGGTGAATCCGCGGCGGCTGGCCGCGGATGGGGCATGGGTGTTCATGGGGCGGTAGGAGGGGACAGGAAACAAATGCCCTCGGCGACCGGTTCTGGCAAGGGGCGAGGCGGAAGGCGTCGGCGCGTGTTGACCGCGCTCTCCGCCCAGACACCCGGAAACGAAGGCCGTATCAGTGCCCCTCGTGTTCCCGGATGTACTCCTGCTTGAGGCCGAGCGCCTCGGGGGCGTGCAACACGAGCATCTTCATGCGGATGTCCCCGGGCACGGACCCGGAGGTCAGGAACGACACCGCCACCATGAGCAGGATGGCAAGCGGCACGCACCAGATCGCCGGCTGTTCGCAGAGGATGCGGAGCAGGGGATGTCCCGACCAGAAGGCGGCGAGCGGCACCCAGCCGAGGTCGGAGAAGTTGGTGAGGGTGACCGCCAGTAGGGCGCTCACGCCGCCGGAGAGCATGCCCGTGGCGGCGCCGGCCATCGTCATGCCGCGCCACCACACGCTCATGAAGAGCAGGGGGAAGTAGCTGGCGGCGGCGATGGCGAAGGCCTGTCCGACCATGAAGTTGATCTGGAGCTGTTCGACGAAACATCCGAGCAGGGTCGCGACCCCGCCCACCAGCACCGCGCACCACTTGAACATCCGCATGCGGTCCGCCGGGGAGGATCCCGGGCGGAGGATGCGGCCGTAGACGTCGTGGGCCAGCGCGCCGGTCATCGAGACCAGCAGCCCTGAGAACGTGCTCATGAACGCGGCGAAGGCGCCGGCGCAGGTGATCCCGGAGAGGATGGAGCCCCAAGGCAGGCCGTCGCCGACAGCGGCGAGGACGCGTGGCAGCTCCAGGACGACCTTGTCCGAGCCCTTGGAGCCGGTGCCTTCGTACAGGGAAGGCAAGAGGTTTCGGCCCATCACCCCGAACACGGGAGGGAAGACGTAGAAGACGCCGATCAGGATCATGACCCACATCGTGGTGCGCTTCGCCGCGACGCCGTCGGGGTTGGTGTAGAAGCGGACCAGGATGTGCGGCAGCCCAGCGGTGCCGCAGACGAGGGCGATGATGAGCGAGTAGGTGTAGAGCAGCGCGTAGGGCTTGGATTCCTCCGCTCCGAGCTTGGCCGCCTTGGCGGCCTTGGTGGTGAGGGGGCCGAAGGGGTTCAGCCACGCGTCGTCCGCGGGGGCCTTCGCCGGCAGTTCCCGACGCAGCGCGGCGCCGGACCCGGATTCAGGAGCCGTAACGGCGGCGGCGGTGGCCGCTGCGACCGGCGTGGTCGACTTCCCGTTCAGCTCCAGTTGGCGGCCGTAGCTTCCGTGGACGCTCATCAGGACGAACACCGGCACGGAAATGGCGAACATTTTGGCCCAGTACTGGAAGGCCTGGACGAGGGTGATCCCCTTCATGCCGCCGACCGCGACGTTGAGCGTGATCACCGCCCCGACCAGGACGACGCCGACCCAGTAGGGCAATCCGGGGAAGATGTAGGCCAGAGTGGTTCCGGCGCCCTTCATCTGGGGCATGGTGTAGAAGCACCCGATGAAGAGCACGAAGACCACGGCGATCTTCCGGAAGAGGGGCGAGTCGAAGCGGCCTTCGGCGAAGTCGGGGATGGTGTACGCGCCGAACCGGCGGAGTGGACCGGCGATGAAGAGCAGGAGGAACAGGTAGCCGCAGGCGTAGCAGACCGGATACCACAGGGCATCGTAGCCGCTGGACATGACCATGCCGGCCACGCCCATGAACGAGGCCGCAGAGAGGTATTCGCCGGAAATGGCGGAGGCGTTCCAGCCCACGGAGACGCCGCGGCCCGCGACGAAGAAGTCTGAAGCGCTCTTCGCCTTGCCCGCGGCCCAGAAACCCATGCCGATGGTGGCCAGCACCATCAGGGCGCTGAAGGAGAGGATCCACGGGTCAATGATCGCGAGCATGGGTGTCTGCGACGCTAGGGTTCGCGTGTCGGAAGGGTCAATGGCCGAACGGTTCACGACGGTGCGAAGGCCCTCGATGGGGCGTCGTTTCCTCCTCCCTCCGGGAAGCCGTTCCCAGTACATCTGTCCCCACACATGAATCTGTTCGACCTGTCGGGAGAGGTGGCCGTGGTGATCGGGGCCACCGGGGCTTTGGGTGGGGCCATGGCCAAGGCGCTAGGGTCCGCTGGTGCCGCCGTCGCCGTTGTCGGTCGCAACGCCGAGCGGGGGCTGGCCTGCGTGCAGGCGGTCCAGGCCGCCGGTGGAAGGGCGGCCTTCTTCACGGCCGACGCGCTGGTCCGCGAGGATCTCGTGCGCATCGAGCGGGAGATCACGGCCGCCTTCGGGGCGCCTTCGATCCTCGTCAACGCCGCAGGCGGCAACGACCCGAAGGCCACGGTCACCGCCGACCTCCGCTTCGAGGACATCGGCATCGACGCCTGGCGTGGCAACTTCGACCTCAACCTGGTCGGCGGCGTCCTGCTGCCCTGCCAGGTGTTCGGCCCGGGCCTTTGCGCCCGCGGACGCGGATCGGTCATCAACATCGCCAGCGTGTCGGCGCACATTCCGCTGTCCCGGGTGGTGAGCTATTCCGCGTCGAAGGCCGCGGTCCTCAGCCTCACCCAGTTCCTCGCACGGGAATGGGCGCCGAGCGGGGTCCGGGTCAATTCGCTGACCCCCGGCTTCTTCCCCGCGGAACAGAACCGCCGGCTGCTCTTCCAGGAGGACGGTTCCCCGACCCCGCGCGCCCAGTCGATCCTCGGTCACACGCCGATGGGGCGGTTCGGCAAGGCGGACGAACTGGCCGGCGCGACGATCTTCCTCGCCAGCGCCAAGGCCGCCGGGTTCGTCACCGGATCCGACGTCCGCGTGGACGGCGGGTTCCTTTCCCAGACGATCTGAACCGCCCAACCGTGTCGCGACTGGCACCACGAAGTCCGCGCGTTCCCGTGCGTCGATGGAACGGGGCGGGGCTGTCGCGGCCGGAGCCGGACGCGGTCACGTCGGAGGAGCCCTTGGAAGTCCGCATCGAGACCCGGCCGCTGGCGGTGATCATGCGGACGCCGGGTCACGACGAGGAACTCGCCGCGGGTTTCCTGGTCGCGGAAGGTCTCCTGCGCGAACGGAGCCAGCTCCGTGCGATCCGGCCGTACCCGAGGAATCCCGAGGGCAACGTGGTGGACGTGCACCTGGCCGACGGCGTGGTCCCGGACTTCGCCGACCTGGGACGGAAAATCGCCATGTCGTCCAGTTGCGGCCTGTGTGGGCGCTCCACGTTAGCCGCCGTGCGTCGCCGGTTTCCACGGATCACGGATTCTGTCCGCGTTGCCGGAAGCCTGCTCTTGGACCTTCCGGCGAAGCTTCGCCAAGGACAGGAGACGTTCGACGAGACGGGCGGATTGCACGCCGCCGGGCTCTTCGCGGCGGACGGCTCGCTGTTGTGCCTGCGCGAGGATGTCGGCCGTCACAACGCGGTGGACAAGGTCCTCGGCCGGCGGTTCCTGGACGGGGCCCATCCCTCGAAGGGGACGGTGCTTGTCGTCTCGGGGAGGGTCTCGTTCGAGATCGTCGAGAAGGCCTTGGCGGCGGGGGTTCCGGTTTTGGCCGCGGTCTCGGCGCCGTCGTCGTTGGCGGTCGCGCTGGCCCGCAGCTCCGGGATGACCCTGGTGGGCTTCCTGCGTTCGGGGCGCTTCAATGTCTACGCTGGCCCTTCCCGGATCACCGGATCCCGAGGGCGATGAACGATCCCGGCTCCGGCTGCTGGATCTGCGGATCGCGCCGACTTCTCCTCCCTTCGCCCCGGCTGGCCCGCTAGCCTTGCCGCGTGTCCGAGAATCCCGATCCCGTGCCGTCGGATCCTTTGGTGGAGCGGTTCCTGACGGACCTCGCCGCCGTCCGTGGCGCCTCGGAACACACCGTCCGCAACTACCGTCAGGCGTTGGAGGAGTTCGCCTCCTGGCACCGTTCCCTCGGAGGACGTCTGCCGGACTGGCCGGCCCTGCAACGGGACGCCTTTCGGCAGTATCTCCGGTGGCTCGGAAGGAAGGACCTCGGCCGCGCTTCGGTTCGGCTCCGCTTCAGCGCGCTCCGGACCTACTTCCGCTTCCTCCTTCGGGAAGGGCTGGTGGATAAGCTCCCGATCCGTGGTCTTGCGATGCCCAAGCGGGAGCGGCGATTGCCCCGGTTCCTGCCCGAGGACGGCATGACCGCACTGCTGTCGGCGCCGCTGCGCGAGTTGGCCCGCGAACGCGACGCCGCCGGGGAGGGGAAGCCGGTGGACCCGGTGCCCCATCTGCGCGACGCGGCGGTGCTCGAGCTCGTCTACTCGGCCGGGCTCCGCGTCAGCGAGGTGTGTGGGCTGCGGGTGGAGGAGATGGATGTCGGACAACGCCTGTTGCGGGTGCGCGGCAAGGGCAGGAAGGAGCGCCAGATCCCGTTCGGACGTCCTGCCTTGGCGGCGGTCGAAGCCTACTGGAAGGCGTGCGGCCATCCGCGTGATCCGGGTTCGACGGTCTTCCTGGGGCCGGACGGTGCGCCGATGCTGGCTCGGACGGTGCAGCGACGGCTGAAGATCCACCTGGCCGCGGCGGGCCTGGACCCGGCGCTGACACCGCACAAGCTCCGGCACAGCTTCGCCACGCACCTGCTGGATCGCGGGGCCGACCTGCGGTCCGTCCAGGAACTGCTGGGTCATGCACGACTGCAGACGACGGAGGTCTACACCCACGTGACGGCGGAGCGGTTGCAGCAGGTCTATCGTGACGCGCATCCGCGCGCCTGAGGTCGCAACGAATCGCATCCCGTCGGTTGCGTTTGGCGGGTCAAGCCCGAGGGTGGAAGACCCGATGACCTGTTGGGTGGACGTCGACTCTGTTCGGAAGAACTTTTGACGTCGAATCCGCCCCTCCACAGATTAGATCCGCGTGCCGGGGGAGGTTTCCCGCGGCCGACCCATTCAATGAGCGACGAATCCATGAACAACTTCACGCCCCGTGCGCAACAGGTCCTGGCCCTGGCGCGCAAGGAGGCGGATCGCTTCAACCACAACTACGTCGGCACCGAGCATCTGCTCCTGGGGCTGATCAAGCTGGGGCAAGGCGTCGCGGTGAACGTGCTCCAGAAGATGGGTCTGGACCTCGATACGGTCCGGCAGGAGGTCGAGAAGGAAGTCAGCAGCGGCAAGGAGCAGAAGGCCGCCGGCAACATCCCGTACACCCCGCGGGTGAAGAAGGTGCTTTCGCTCGCGGCGAAGGAGGCCAAGGCGCTGAACCACACCTACGTGGGCACCGAGCACATCCTGCTCGGGCTGCTCCGCGAGGGCGACGGCGTGGCGGCGAAGGTGCTGAAGAACCTCGAGGTCGACATCGAGCAATGCCGTCAGGAGATCCTGAAGGAGCTCGATCCGCAGTTCCAGAACGCCGAGGGCGAGGAGGGGGCCCCGAAGGATCCGTCGAACGAGCCGGTCGAGGCCGGAAAGACCCCGCAGAAGGGCGACAAGAACAAGGAGGTCAAGACCCCCGCGCTGAAGGCGTTCGGCCGCGACCTCACCGAGATCGCCAAGAAGGGCGAGATGGACCCGGTGATCGGCCGTGCGCAGGAGATCGAGCGGGTCATCCAGATCCTCTGCCGCCGCACCAAGAACAACCCGGTGCTGCTCGGCGAGGCCGGCGTGGGCAAGACCGCCATCGTCGAGGGACTCGCCCAGGAAATCTCCAAGGGCAACGTTCCCGAACTCCTGCTGAACAAGCGGGTGGTCACCCTGGACCTCGCCCTCATGGTCGCGGGAACCAAGTACCGCGGCCAGTTCGAGGAGCGCATCAAGGCGGTGATGGACGAGATCAAGAAGGCCCGGAACATCATCCTCTTCATCGACGAGCTGCACACCATCGTGGGCGCCGGCTCCGCCGAGGGCACGATGGACGCCTCGAACATCTTTAAGCCGGCCCTGAGCCGTGGCGAACTCCAGATCGTGGGCGCCACGACCCTCAGTGAGTACCGCAAGTACATCGAGAAGGACTCCGCGCTGGAACGCCGTTTCCAGACCGTGAAGGTCGAGCCGCCGTCCATCGACGACGCCATCACCATCCTCACCGGACTCAAGTGCAAGTACGAGGAGCACCACAAGGCGGAGTTCACCCAGGACGCCGTGGTCGCCTGCGTGAAGCTTTCCGACCGCTACATCACGGCCCGGTTCCTTCCCGACAAGGCCATCGACGTGCTCGACGAGGCCGGCTCGCGCGCCCGCATCGGGGCGATGCAGCGTCCGCCGAACCTCAAGGAGCTGGAGTTGGAGATCGAGTCCCTCAAGACCCGCAAGGAACAGGCGATCAAGGACCAGGACTTCGAGGGGGCCGCCCAGCTCCGCGACCGCGAAAAGGCCGCGAAGGAACGTCTCGAGAAGACCCTCGCCGACTGGAAGGTCGCCAAGGAGGAACGCCGGGTGACGGTCACCGAGGACGACATCCTCCATGTCGTTTCCAAGTGGACCGGCATTCCGCTGAACCGGATGGGCCAGTCCGACACGCAGAAGCTGCTCGCCGTAGAGGAGGAGCTTTCCAAGGTGGTGATCGGTCAGAAGGACGCCGTGGCCGCGCTGGCCAAGGCCCTGCGCCGTTCGCGCACCGACCTCAAGGATCCCAAGCGTCCCATCGGATGCTTCGGGCTGTTGGGGCCGACCGGTGTCGGCAAGACCCTTCTTGCCCGCACCCTTGCCGAGCAGATGTTCGGCAGCAACCAGGCCCTCATCCAGCTCGACATGTCCGAGTACATGGAGAAGTTCACGGTGAGCCGCCTTATCGGTTCCCCGCCGGGTTACGTCGGTCACGAGGAAGGTGGCCAGCTCACCGAGAAGGTGCGCCGCCAGCCCTACTCGGTGGTCCTCTTCGACGAGATCGAGAAGGCCCATCCCGACGTCATGAACATGCTCCTCCAGATCCTGGAGGAGGGTAAGCTGACCGATTCGCAGGGCCGCACGGTGGACTTCCGGAACACCATCATCCTGCTGACCTCGAACGTCGGCTCCGAGACCATCCGCAAGCAGTCGGTGATGGGCTTCTCCAAGTCGACCGACGACTCC
>JAIXUV010000317.1 GCA_027483345.1 Verrucomicrobiales bacterium
CAGCGCGGATGGTGGTCGCGTCCGTAGTTCTCCCGCGAAAGTCCGCCCTGGCTGTAGATGGTGCGTCCGAACTCGCCGCCCCAGATGATCAGGGTCTCGTCGAAGAGCCCCCGCCGCTTCAGGTCCTGGATCAGGCCGTAGCAGGCCTGGTCGACGTCCTTGCACTGGGACGGCATGCGTCCGGCGACGTTGCCGTGGTGATCCCAGTTGTTGTGGTAGACCTGCACGAAACGGACGCCGCGTTCGACCAACCGCCGGGCAAGCAGCGCGGTGTGGGCGAAGGAGCCCGGCTTGCGGGCCTGTTCGCCATAGAGTTCGTAGGTCGAGTCGGGTTCGCCGGAGACGGCGGTCAGTTCCGGCACGCTCGCCTGCATGCGGAAGGCCATCTCGAACTGCTGGATCCGGGTGTGGGTCTCGGGATCCCCGATCTCGCGGTGGGTGATCTCGTTCAGCCGGTTCAACCCGTCGAGTTGTGCCCGACGCAGGGATTCCGGCACGCCGGGCGGGTTGTTGATGAACAGGATCGGGTCGCCGCCGCTGCGGAAGGAGACGCCGGCATGCTCGCCGGGAAGGTAGCCGCTGGACCAGAGCCGCGCCGAGATGGCCTGGATCTGCTCCTTGTTGCTCGGTTCCGCCACCAGCACCACGAACGCCGGCAGGTTCTCGTTCAGCGAGCCCAGCCCGTAGCTGACCCACGATCCCATGCAGGGCCGCCCGGTCACCTGGTTGCCGGTCTGCATCGCCGAGATCGCCGGCTCGTGGTTGATCGCCTCCGTGTGCATCGAACGGATCAGGCAGATGTCGTCCACCACCTTCGACGTCCACGGCAGGAGCTCCGTGTTCATCCACAGCCCGTTCGAACCGACCTGTGAGAAGCGGAACTTGGACGGCGCAATCGGGAACCGCGACTGGCCCGAGGTCATCGTGGTCAACCGCTGGCCGTTGCGCACGGACTCCGGCAGGTCCTTGTCGTACCAGTCCGCCATCTTCGGCTTGTGGTCCCAGAGGTCCATCTGGGAAGGCCCGCCCACCATGTGGAGATAGATGATGTGCTTGGCCTTGGCCGGGAAGTGGGAGGCGTGCCGTGCCGTGGCCTCGGCGCCCTCGCCCAGCAGGCGACCGGCGGTTCCGCCCAGCAGGTGCGCCAGCGCCGCATGGCCCACCACGTTGCGGCCACGGGCGAAGAACTGCCGGCGGCTCTCGAGCAGCTTGAAGTCGGGAAGCAGGTTCATTTTCGGTTCGTCGGAGGTCCAGGTCGTCGTCCGGTCACTTGTTCAGGGCCTCGTCGAGGTTGAGCATCTGGTTGGCAACCAACGTCAGCGCCGCCCAGCGCGCCGTGGGAAGGGCCGGATCGGGCCGGGATTCGCCGACGGAGAGGAGTTTCAAGGCCTCTTCCGGGTTGGCGGAATAGAAGGCCTCGAGTTCGCCGAATCCGGCGGAGACCACCGTGCGTTCCTCCGGGCGCAACGGCCGGGCGAGAACCCGTGCGGAGAGCGCGTCGAGCACACGGTCGGCATCGGATCCCCCGTGACGCAGGCCGAGGGCGGCCAGGTGGCGTGCGGCCTCGACCAGCTGCGGGTCGTTGAGGGTGGCCAACGCCTGGAGCGGCGTGTTGGTGCGTTCGCGCCGGACCGTGCAGGTCTCGCGGCTCGGGGCGTTGAAGACCTCCATCGAGGCCGGAGGCGAGGCCCGCTTCCAGAACGTGTACATCGACCTGCGGTACAGCGCCTCGCCCGTCTCCCGCTGGTAGCGCTTGGTGTTGCTCTCCGGCATGGCCACCGCCTCCCACACCCCGTCGGGCTGGTACGGCTTCACGCTCGGCCCCCCGACGCGACGCACCAGCAGCCCCGCCGCCGCCAACGCCTGGTCGCGCACCATCTCGGCGTCCATGCGGAACCGCGGTCCACGGCTCAAGAGCCGGTTGCCCGGATCCTTCTCCAGCTTCTCCGGCGTCGATCCCGCCGATTGCCGATACGCCGAGGACATCACCATCTGCTTGAAGAGCCGCTTCACGTCCCAGCCGTGCTCCATGAAGTCCACGGCCAGCCAGTCCAGCAGCTCCGGATTCGAGGGCGCCTCGCCCATGATGCCGAAGTCCTCCGCCGTGCGGACGATTCCCACTCCGAAGACCTCCGACCAGAACCGGTTCACCGTCACCCGCGCGGTGAGCGGGTTCTCCGGCGAGACCAGCCATCGGGCCAGGCCGAGACGGTTGCCCGGCGCCCCGGCGGGCAGCGGGTTCAACGCGGTGAACACCGCCGCCTTCACCGTGTCCCGCTTCTGGTCGTACTGCCCCCGGAACAACACCTGCGCCATCGGCTCGGAATCGGACTTTTCGATCTGCACGTGGCTGACCGGGTTCCGCGAACGGATCTCGTCCCGCTCCCGTTCCAACCGCACCAGCGCCGTCCGCGCCTCCTGGAAGGGCACGAACCCGGCGAGGAAGTCGTCGAACAAGGCCTTCCGTTCCTCGGGCTTCCACGAGGCCAACGGGGTCGAGAGCATCGTCCGCAGGTTCTCCAGCGCGGCCAGCGCACGGACTTCCTGCCCGGACAACGCCCGGTCGTAGAGCCGCACCTCCTGGAGGCCGCCGCCGCGGAAGTGGTCCGACTGGCTCCGCCGCGCCAGGGTGAACGGAACCGTCGTCCGGATCGTCCCGCGGACCCGGTCCGGTCCCGCTTCCAGTTCCATCGACGTGCCGTCCACGTACACGCGGACGCCGTCCGCCCGCCCCGTCCCGTCGCAGGTCACCAGCACGTGCTGCCAAGCGCCCTTCTTCGCCGGACGCTGCTTCGTCCGGACCTTCATCGCGTTGCCCGGCCATTCGTTGACGAAGTGGGCCCCGAAGGCGCCGTTCTCGTACCAGAGGTCCCATCCGCGGAAGGCCTTCGAGGTGTCCATCCGGGCCATCAGCGAGCCGGTATCCTTGTAGTCCTTCGGGACGAACACCCAGCAGCCGAAGGAGAACGGTCGGCCCAGGTCGAAGTCGCCCGCCCCGCTGATCTCCACCGACGCGCCGTCGTCGAACGTCGGCCCCACCCGGGTCCGGCCGGCGGCGTTCCACGCGACTTTCCCGGTGAGGTCCCAGCGGCTTTCCCGGCCCGCCACGGTGCCGGAGACCTGCGTTCCCTGGCCCTCCTCCAGCGGAAGCCGCGTCTGCAATCCCTCCTTCAGCCCCGCCTCGATGGCCGCCGGATCCAGTTCCGCGACCCAGGATTGGAACGCGGGCTCAGCCTCGGTCCGACGCCGATCCACCATGGTCTTCGCGGCTTCGATCTGTTTGGGAAGGGCCTCCCAACGCGCCTTCTCCGACGGGTCCTTCACCACCACCACGCTGGGGTTGGAGTCCTTCACGTTCCCGTCGAAGCCCGGCTGGCGGGTGTTCCGGAAGAAGGCCGCCATCGAGTAGAAGTCCCGCTGCGAAATCGGGTCGAACTTGTGGTCGTGGCAGGCGGAGCAGTTGGCGGTCAGGCCCAGCCACACCCAGGAGGTCGTCGTGACCCGGTCGTTCGCGTAGTTGGCGAGGTTCTCCTCCTCGATGGTTCCACCCTCGTTGGTGGTCATGTTGCACCGGTGGAATCCGGTCGCGATCCGCTGTTCCTCGGTCGCATCGGGCAGCAGGTCGCCCGCGATCTGGTCGACTGTGAACCGGTCGAACGGCTGGTTGCGGTTGAAGGCGTCCACCACCCAGTCCCGGTAGGGCCACATCTCCCGGTAGTTGTCGAAATGCAGCCCGTGCGTGTCGGCGTACCGCGCCGCATCCAGCCAATACCGCCCCCGATGCTCGCCCCACGCCGGCGAATCCAACAGCCGGTCCACCAGACGCTCATAGGCGTCGGCCCGCGAATCCGAGACGAACGACTCCACCAGCGACGGCTCCGGCGGAAGCCCGGTGAGGTCGAACGCCACCCGGCGCGCCAACGTCCTCCGGTCGGCTTCCGGTGCCGGTTTCAAGCCCTTCGATTCCAAGGCCGCGAGCACGAAGGCGTCCAGGGGCGTCCGCACCCACGTCGCGTCCCCGACCGCCGGCAGCGGCGCCTTCTCCGGTTTCAGGAACGACCAGTGCGGCTGCCACGGAGCCCCCTCCTTGATCCAGCGCTGGACCAGTTCCTTCTGCGCCGGCTTCAGCTCCTTATGCGATTCGGGCGGCGGCATGAGGTCGTCCGCATCGGTCGTGATCAACCGCTGCCACAAGGGACTCTTGTCCGGGTCCCCGGCCACCACCGCCGGCCCGCGCTTCGCCGTCCCCGCGAAGAAGCCTTCCTTGGTGTCCAGCCGCAGCCCGGCCTTGCGCGTGCCGGGATCCGGCCCATGGCAGTGGAAACAGGCGTCGGAAAGGATCGGGCGGATGTCGCGGTTGAACCGCACCGCCTCGCCGCGGCCCGAAGGTGCGGAGCCCAGGGCGAGCACCACGGCCAAGGCCACGGGCCAGCGGAGTCGGACGGAAGTCGGATTCGTGGACGGAACCTTCATGGGGACAGGACGGACAATACCCCGCGGACGCCGGCGGAACAGCCGGGATTCGACGCCGATTCGGATCCTTTCCTGCCAAAAATTGCGGAAGGGGAGACACGGATTCAGCGGATTCCCGATCTCCCGCCGGTAGCCGTTGCGGCCAAACTGCGGTCCCTCATCCATTGCCGATCCCGAACCCTGAAATGGATCTCGCGCAAAATCGCCATGGCGCCAGCAGGAAGCCGGCTCCGAAGCGGAACTGACGGCCGCCGGTCGGTGTCCTGTCTTCCCTCTGGAAATCCGCAGCCTCCTGCTGACTCGTTTGCGGCTTCGCGGCTCTGCGTGCCGGTCCCCTCTGCAGGCTTGGCTCGGATCCCTGTCGGGGCCACGGCCGTGTCTCCGCTTGCGTCGACCGGGCGCTTGACCACACTCCGCGCGCGCCGTTCTCGGACGGCGGTTGGTTGCTGAACGATGAACGCGATTCTTGCCCTCGAAGACGGCTCGGTGTTCCGCGGACGCGGCTTCGGTGCCCGTGCTTCCGCCGCCGGTGAGGTGTGCTTCAACACCTCGATGACCGGCTACCAGGAAATCCTCACCGACCCGTCCTACAAGGGACAGATCGTGACGATGACCTACCCGCTCATCGGCAACTACGGCGTCAACGACCAGGACGTCGAGTCTTGGCGCGCCCACTGTGCCGGTTTCGTCATCCGCGAGCTGAGCCCGATCGTGAGCAATTGGCGCGCGGACCACACCCTTTCCCAGTACCTTGAGAAGTACGGCATCCCTGGAATCCAGGGCATCGACACCCGCGCGTTGACCAAGAAGCTCCGCGTCCGGGGCGCCTTGGCCGGCTTCCTCTCCACGGAGGAGATCGGCGACGCCGAGGCCGTCGAGCGCGCCCGCGGCTGGGGCGGCATGGCCGGCAAGAACTACGTCGTCGAGGTCACCCACAAGGAGGCCTTCGCCTGGGATCCGGACGATTCCCAGTCCGCCGCCTTCGCCCTCACCCAGCGCAACGGCGAGACGAACGCCCGCAACATCCGCAACCCGCTTCCGCCGGCGGACATCCCCATCGTCGCCTACGACTTCGGGATGAAGTACAATATCCTCCGCCGCCTGCGCCAGAAGGGCTTCAAGGTCACGGTCGTCCCCGCGGAGACCTCCGCCGCCGACGTGATGAAGCACAAGCCGGCCGGTGTTTTCCTCAGCAACGGTCCCGGTGATCCGGCGACCCTCGGCGGCATCGTCCGCGAGGTGAAGACGCTGGTGGATTCCGGCATCCCCATCTTCGGCATCTGCCTCGGCCACCAGATCCTCGGCCAGGCGTTCGGCGGGAAGACCTTCAAGCTGAAGTTCGGCCACCGCGGAGGGAACCAGCCGGTGAAGGACTTCGAGACCGGCAAGGTGGAGATCACCTCGCAGAACCACGGGTTCGCCGTGGACGCCGCCTCGCTGCCGTCGGACGTGGCGGTGAACCGCATCAACCTGAACGACCAGACGGTCGAAGGCCTGCGCCACAAGACGAAGCCCATCTTCTGCGTGCAGTACCATCCGGAGGCGGCCCCGGGTCCCCATGACTCGACCCCGCTCTTCGACGAGTTCCGTCAGGTGATCCTCGCCAAGGGCTGA
>JAIXUV010000341.1 GCA_027483345.1 Verrucomicrobiales bacterium
GGCCGGTGCAACCTCCGGATGGACGACACCAATCCGACCAAGGAGGACACCGAGTACGTCGACTCCATCCAGGCCGACGTCGCGTGGCTCATCGACGGATGGGCCGACGACCGCCTCGGACTCAAGGCCACGGGTGACGTCTCCGGCTCCGGCGTCCGTGTGCCCGAATCGGTCGGCAAGCCCTTGGAACCGTTCTTCGCCTCGGACTACTTCGAGCAGATCTACGCGTTTGCGGAGGAGTTGATCCGGCGTGGGAAGGCCTACGTCTGCGACCTCACGGCCGATCAGATGGCCGAGTTCCGTGGTTCGCCGGAACGGCCCGGCAAGCCAAGTCCGTGGCGGGACCGCGGCGTCGAGGAGAGCCTCGACCTGTTCCGGCGCATGCGGAAGGGCGAGTTCCCGGACGGCGCGCGCACGCTCCGTTCGAAGATCGACATGGCGTCGCCGAACATCCATCTCCGCGACCCGGCCCTGTTCCGCATCCGCCATGCGCATCACCACCGGACCGGCGACGCCTGGTGCCTGTATCCGATGTACGATTACGCGCATCCGATCAGCGACTACCTGGAGGGCATCACCCACTCGATCTGCACGCTGGAGTTCGAGATCCACCGGCCCTTCTACGACTGGGTGCTGCAGTCGCTGGACCTCCCGCGCGCGCTGCCGCGCCAGATCGAGTTCGCCCGGCTCAACCTCGGCTACACGGTCATGAGCAAGCGCAAGCTGCTCCAACTCGTCGAGGAGCGGCTCGTCACCGGTTGGGATGACCCGCGGATGCCCACGATCAGCGGCTTCCGTCGGCGGGGCGTGCGGCCGGAGGCCCTGAGGGCCTTCGCGGCGGCGATCGGCGTCACCAAGTTCAACGGGCTCACCGAGGTCTCGGTGCTGGAGACCTGCATCCGCGACGACCTCAACCGCGCCGCCGAACGCCGCCTGGCCGTGCTGCGGCCCATCCGCGTCGTGCTGACCAACATCGCCGAGGGCGAGACGCACTGGTTCGACGCGGTCAACAACCCCGAGGATCCCTCCGCCGGCACCCGCCGGATCCCGTTCACCCGCGAGGTCTTCATCGACGCCGACGACTTCATTGAGGTCCCGCCGCCGAAGTACTTCCGTCTGCGTCCCGGCGGCGAGGTCCGCCTGAAGTACGCCTGCATCATCACCTGCAACGAGGTGGTCAAGGACGCCGAAGGACGTGTGGTGGAGTTGCGCTGCACCGCGGACCTGGAGACCCGCACCGGCGGGGCCAACGCGGCCAAGAAGGTCAAGGGCACGATCCATTGGGTGAGCGCGGCCCACGCCGTCGACGCCGAGGTCCGTCTCTACGACCGGCTCTTCACCGAGGAGGAACCCGAGGCGGGTGGACGCGACTTCAAGACGGTGCTGAACCCGGCCAGCCTCGAGGTCCTTTCCGCCAAGCTCGAGCCGTCCCTGAAGGAGGCGAAGCCCACGGACCGCTTCCAGTTCGAGCGGCTCGGCTACTTCGCGCTCGACGTGCCCTACACTCCGACCGGGCGCCTTCCGGCGACGATCCCGTTCGTCTTCAACCGGGTCATCTCCCTCAAGGACGGCTGGGTGAAGGAACTCAAGAAGGGCTGAACGTGGATCCGGCGATCGCCAGTTCCAACGCCTGGGAGCTTCTCCGCCGCAGCCTGTCGCGGAACCGCCTGGCCCACGGGCTCCTGTTCCTCGGCGACGACATCGACCTGCTCGAGTCGGGGGCCGAGGCGCTGGCGCAGACGTTGAACTGCCGCGCCCCGAAGGAGCGGTCGGAGGAGGGGAGGCCGCTGGCGCCCTGCGGCACCTGCCCGAACTGCGTGCGCATCGCCGCGCGGAACCACGCCGACGTGACCTGGATCCGGCCCGAGAACCGGTCCCGCCAGATCAGCGCCGACCAGACCCGCGAGTTGGTCCGGACGATCACGCTCAAGCCGATGGAGGCCGCGCACAAGATCGCCGTCTTCGTCGGTGCGGACCGCATGCACACCACCGCCGCCAACATCTTCCTCAAGACCTTGGAGGAGCCGCCGGCCGGTTCGGTGCTGATCCTCCTGAGCACCGAACCCGGGCGGTTGCTGGACACGATCCTGTCGCGCTGCCAGCGGGTGAGCTTCGGTGTGAGTCCGTTCCGGGTTGGACCCGAGGTGGAGGCCTGGGTGGGCGAGTTCGCCCGGCTGGCCGCCGAGGGTACCGCCGGTGTCATGGCCCGTTATCAACTGCTCGGGACCCTGCTCAATTCCCTCGGCGCGGCGCGTGAATCCATCGAGGAACGCCTGACGGCCGCCTCGCCGATTTCGCGTTATGCCGACGCGACGCCGGATCAGCAGGAGCGCTGGACCGACGAACTCGCCGCGGCCATCGAGGCCGAGTACCGGCGTCTGCGCGGGGAATACCTCGGAGGCCTGCACGCCTGGTTGCGGGACGTCTGGCTGGCCGCCTCCGGAGCCGGGCCCGCAACGCCGATGTTCCCGGCATTCAACCCGGCGTCGACCGTGGTCGCGGCCCGCCTCCGCCCGGCGGAAGCGCTGGCCAACATCGAGGCGTGGGAAGGAACCCAGCGGTTGCTCCACACCAACGTGCAGGAGGCCCTCGCCCTCGAGGTCGGCCTGCTGAGGCTCAAACTGTGAGCGCCCCGGATAAGTCCGCGCCGGTGGCTCCCATCTGGAGCACCCGCGTTTTCCCCGTCCTCTTCGGCCTCTTCCTGGGGTTGTGCGTGCTGAAGTTCGGCAATCCGGTGGTGCTCGACCATCGGATCGATCCGCCGACCGACCTCGCCGGCTGGATCTCGCAGCCTTGGCCGGTCCGCTGGTCCTTTCCGTTGCTGCTCATCGCCGCGGTCTCGGCGCTCGCCTTCGGCCGTCCGTACTCGCGGTTCCGCGAAGCCGGCGTTCCGGTCCCGCTGCTCGTGCTGCCGTTGCTCTGGCTCGGATGGCAGTTCCTGTCGTCGACCGGCTCGGTGGATGCCGCGCTCTCCGAGGTCACCCTCCGCCAGCTCGCGGCCTGTGTCGGCTGCTTTGCCGTCGGGTTCATCTGCCTTTCGCCCGGCCTCCGCCGGAGCCTGCTGTGGGTCGGCCTGCTGCTGGGCTTCCTGTTCTGCCTCAACCGCGCGGCCCAGCAACGGCTCTTCGAATTCCGCCAGGACTACGAGGCCTTGGTTGAAGGCCAGTCGAACGGCTGGACCAACTTCAACCCGGCGGTGCTCGACCAGATGCGGCGGGATCAGCTGCTGGTGACGACCAATGGGGTCGAGGTCGCCAATCCCGCGATCCTCGACAAGATGCGCCGCGCACGCGTCAGCGGAACCCTGGTCTATCCCAACGCCCTCGCCGGCATGGTGCTGCTGCTCTTGCCGGCGTCCCTCGCCGTGCTCGCGGCCGCGACCCGGGGCATGAAGGGTTCGATCCGGAAACTGGTGCTGGGCTGCGCCGCGGCATTGGGCCTGGCGGTGCTCTTCTGGACCGGGTCCAAGGCGGGGTGGTTGGTGGCGATCGCCGTCGGCACGGTTTGGGTGGCGCTCCAGCCGCTCTCCGCACGCCTGCGATTCCTCCTCGTCGCGGGAGTGCTCGCGGCTGGCTTGACGGTGTTCGGCCTGAGGTTCTCCGGGTACTTCGCCAAGGGCGCGACCAGCGCAGCGGCGCGCATGGACTACTGGAAGGCGGCCGTCCAGAACACGCGGGATCGTCCGGTGTTCGGCAGCGGCCCAGGCACGTTCCAGCGGCCCTACGCCCGGTTGAAGCCGCCGGAGGCCGAGATGGCACGGTTGGTCCACAACGACTTCCTCGAACAGGCCACCGACTCCGGCGTGCCCGGATTCCTGCTCTACGGCGTGTGGGTCGGATGGGGACTCTGGTTCCTCGGCCGACGCCATGCCGTCGCGTCGGCGTCCTCAGGCAACGGTTCGCCGGGACTCCCCGTGGAGACGGCGGTGTTCCTGGGATTGCTGGCGTGGTTCCTCCACGGGATGGCGGAGTTCGGGCTCTACATCCCGGCTTCCGCATGGACGGCGTTCACCCTTTTCGGGGCCTTGCTCGGTGAGCCGACGCGCACATCGACACCGAGTGCGGCCGCGGACGCAGGCCGCTAGACCTGGGCCAGGGACCGGCCTGCGGACCGCGCGCCAAGCCGCTCTGGAATTGGAAGGGAACCGCTCGGTGACAACGGCGAGATCCGCCGCCGGCCGCTGGCTGATATCCATTTCAACACCGGATCGGGTTCCCCGTTGGCGTCTTGGCGATTTTGCGTGAGGTCCGTCTTCTCCCCTCGTCCGAAACCGTTTGCCCATTGTCGGCCACGCCGACTCCCAACAGGCTCGGCGCATGTCGGTCCGATTCACCATCCTCGGCAGCGGTTCCTCCGGCAATTGTGCCTACCTGGAA
>JAIXUV010000096.1 GCA_027483345.1 Verrucomicrobiales bacterium
CAAAGCTTTCAGACAAACAAAACGGCCGCAGCCCTTGGGGGACTGCGGCCTTGCGACCCGCGGTGTGCCTTACTTGCGCACTCCGCTCATGCTCACGCTGGACAGCCAGGAGGCGTTGAGGGTCAACCTGCCTGAGCTATGAAGGGAACACGAGGGCATCCTTCCAACGTACTAGGTCGTTGACGGTTTCGCGCTGGTAGATTTCGTGGACGATCTCGGAGCTGTGGTTGACCAGCCGCATCGCGACTTCCCGCGGGACTCCAGCCCGGCGAAGGCGGTTCACGAAGGTCACCCGCAGGCAGTGGAAGCACAGATGGGGCATCTCCATCTTGATGAAGAACTGCTGCCACCGACGTGACGGCTGGAACGGGAAGTCCAAGGTGAAATTCCGCTTCTGCTCCGCCAGCTCTTGGAGCAGCGGCCGAAGAGCCTCGGGCATCGGAATGGAGAAGGCACGGTCCTCGCCCCCCTTCGGAGAGGGAAAGGTGATCTTGCCCTCCTTGAAGTCCACGCAGGTCATCGGGATCCCCGTCTCGCGGATGCGGCATCCGGTATGGAGCGCGATCTCGAAAGCGACCCGCATCCACTAGGGCTCGAAAAGCAGCGCCGAACGAAGGGCGACGATCTCCGCGTCAGTCATCTCGGGCTTCTTTGCAGCCTTGTCTCGCTTCAGCTTGAGCTGGAGCAACGGATTCGCATCGGTGTGCCCCAGCCGAACTGCCTCACCCATGATCATCGCGAAGACCTTCAGCTCCAGGATGGTCGTGTTCCTGCCAACCGTGCTCCCGGTCTTCTTATCGTTGATCCGCCACTCAATATACTCGAGTGCCCGACGGTAGGTGATGCTCCGCGGTGAATGCAGCTTCTCCCGGGAGAGCCAAAGGTGGCCCCATTTCCAGGCATCCTCGTAGCGGTCCCGTGTGCGCGGCGACTCGCAGTGACGCTCCAGGAACTTGGGTACCCAAGACTCCCAGGCCTCGCCGCCCAAGGCGGGGCCTCGTCGATACTCCTTCGCTTCGAGTTCGGCTCGCATGGCCTTGGCCTTGGCCGTGTCGTTGGGATTGTCGGCGCGGAGACCGGTGGAGCGATGGCGTTACTGCTGGTCGCCGTCGAGGTAGACGACATACCAAAACGGGGAGCGCGGTTTGCGGTACAGGTACGCTAGGCCGAGTGCAAGTAGTGCAAGTAAACGCAAAATTCGCACCTCAAAAACCCCAGTAAAAGCACCATTTTCAAACACAAAAAACGACAATGTCTGACACGAGGGTTCGATTCCCTTCACCCGCTCCATTCATTATCAAGCACTTACGACGGATTTCAGTAAAAGTGCAGTAAAATGACTGAGGCAGCACCCCGGCTTCTTCCCCCTCGAAACACTCGGTTTTTCGGCATCGCCGTCGGAGTTCGATTCCAAAGGGTCCGTGAGCAAGAGTGTTCTTGACCCGAATTGCCTTCGCGATCGGCCTCTCACCGACGCTCTGGGAGTGCAGTAGTGCAGTTGACGTCATGCGGATACTCCAACCGCCGATTCGAACCTCCAGGAGTCCGTTCGGGTCATAATCCGGTGTGCCGCCGCTGCTGGCAGACCGGGGACAACGAGTGCATTTCATTTGCCAGTGTTCACGTCTATAGTCATGTTCACGGTTCCGTGAACACGGTTCCCATTATGAACATGAGGGTTCTCTCAGGATCGGCGTTGGAGAAAGCTCTAGCGGCGAAGCTGGAGGAATTGCTGCGCGGCGTGGACTGGCTGCGCGGCTGGCAGGTTGAGCATGTGGGCGGCACGTCGGACGCGGGATTCGATCTGTTGGCTACCGTCCCGCTGCCCGGCGGGGGCAAGGCGGCGTTGTGCGTGGAATGCAAAGCCGAGTTGCGCCCGAGCGTTTTCCGGACGCTGGCGGACAGAAGCTTTTCACCGGCCGGTCAGCCCAAAGTGGTTGTTCCGGTGCTGGCGTTGCCGTGGGTGTCGCCGCGCGTGGCCGAGTTGTGCGCGGAACATGGATGGAGCTGGTTCGACTTGGCGGGAAACCACCGGCTGGATGTTCCTGGCCTGCTTCATCTCCATCGCACGGGCAACGAATCCGTGCATGTGCGCCCACGCCCGACGGCAAACCTGAGCACGCGGGAGGCGGGGCGTGTCATCCGCGCACTGCTCCTGCCGGAGCAAGCGGGGAAGCGGTGGACACAGCGGGAAATGCAGAACCACTGCCAGCCGAATGTGAGCCTCGGCTTGGTGAACAAAATGGTGCGCCATTTGCGCGACGAGGCGTTCGTCGAGGGCGCTGAGGACGGCGGCTTTCGGCTGCGCGAGCCGTTGAAGCTATTGTTCGCGTGGCGTGATGCCTATCGCTTCAACCGTCACGAGCGGCGGGGCTATTTCACCTTGTTGCAGGGGAAAAAGCTGCGCGATGCGCTCGCAGGACTCGGCCCGCAGACTGGCGGCTTCGCAGTCTACGCGTCGTTTTCGGCAGCCGAATTTCAAGCTCCACATGTGCGCCAGCCCAAGACGTGGATGTATGTCCGCGAGCAGGACGTTTCCAAGTTCGAGGCACTGGTTGAAGCCAAGCGCGTGGACTCGGGCGAGAACCTCGTGGTGCTGATTCCCGACGACGACGGCGTGTTCTATTTGGGCGATGGAGGAACGATGGGCGACCGCCGGATGAGTTGCACCAACGCGGTGCAGACGTATGTGGATTTGTATCACTGTGGTGCCCGCGGTGAAGAAGCGGCGGAGGCGCTATTGAATCAACGCCTGAAGCCAGAATGGAAACTGAGAGGGCTGAACGTATGACGCACGAGCCCCGGAACGAGTCGGACTACAGCCAGCGACAAACGATGGCAGCGCGGCGCGTCTTGGTGGACGTGGGCCAGGTGCTTGCGTCCTTCGTGGATTGTCTCGTGGTGGTGGGTGGATGGACGCCGGACTTGTTGTTGCCGGACGCCGACGAGCCGCACGTGGGCAGCATCGACGTGGACTTGGCTTTGGATGCCGCCAAACTGGACGACGGGCGTTACGCCGAATTGGTGAAGCTGTTGCTGGACACGAAACGCTATCGCGTTGGCGAGAAGGATTTCCAACTGGTGGTCGAGGTGGACCTCAAGGACGGAGAAAAGCCCGTGCAGGTGGAGGTGGAGTTTCTTGCACCGAAATCGGTCAAGCTGAAGAAGAACAAACCCAAGCTGCTCCAAGATTTTCGAGTGCTCCAGATCGACGCTTGCAGTGAGGCATTCCACAATCCGGACGAACTCACGATCTCGGGCGAAAATGTGCGTGGTGCGACGAACACAGTCCGACTACGGGTTGCTTCCTTGGCCGATTTTCTGGTGATGAAGGCGCACGCCATCGGAGGGCGAGACAAGCCGAAGGATACCTACGACTTCTGCTACTGTCTGGAACACTTCCCGGCCGGAATGAACAAACTGGCCGAAGGGTGGAGGAGTCGAGCCGGGGAGAAGAACATCGCCAAAGCGATTGAGATTCTGCGGGAGAAGTTCACCAGCGTGGCTGCCTTCGGTCCGCAGCAACTGGTGGAGTTCCATTCTGCGACTGACGCCGACACTCAGGCAATGCACGCCCGTCGCGCCTACGAACTGGTGCATCGATTTCTGAGTCTGTTATGACTGATCTGGATGGGCGAACGAGCAGCGCGTTTTTGGCGCTACGACTGCGGGAGCATTTGGCATGAGCGGGCGATCCCCACGATGAGCGCATCCGGCTCCAATGAGGCAAAGCTTTCGGAAGCGCTTGCGGAGTGCGAACGCCTGCGCGAGGAGAATCGGCAGTTGCGTGGCCGATTGGAAATGCCGGTCCCGGAAATTGCGGTGCCGCCCGCTGCCGCGCCCGCCCCGGCAGGCATGGTAACCGCCAAGTCCAGCCCGGAAGAAAAGGTGAATTTTTTCCTCAGCCTATTTCGCGGGCGCGAAGACGTTTATGCAGTGCGATGGGAGGGACGCGATGGAAAGGCAGGATATTCCCCCGCGTGCCGAAGGATTTGGGGCAAACCGTTTCCCAAGTTTTCGGACGAGCCGCAGGAATACTTTCCGCTGACCGGCCAGGTTATCCATGACCATTTAACGGGCAAACTCACGGCGGGCATTTACCCACTGTTGGCCGATGAGACGTGTTGGTTCCTCGCCGCTGACTTTGACAAAGCAACCTGGCAGGAGGACGTCCGTGCCTATCTTCATACCTGTGGTGAGTGGAAGGTGCCCGCACTTCTAGAACGGTCACGCTCCGGACGCGGCGGCCACATCAGGATCTTCTTCTCCGCGCCGTTACCTGCCCGACTCGCCCGAAAACTTGGCGCGGCAATTCTGACCCGGACCATGGAGTGGCGTCACCAATTGGGTCTCGATTCCTACGACCGTTTCTTTCCGAGCTAGGACACCATGCCTAAGGGCGGCTTCGGCAATCTGATCGCTCTGCCGTTGCAGCATGTGCCGCGAAGCCATGGCAGTAGTGTGTTTCTTGACCACGACCTCAATCCACACCCTGACCAGTGGTCCGCGTTGTCGGGCATCCGGCGGATGGAATTGGGTGAAGTCGAGAGTGTTGTTCGCGAGGCCGAAAGGAGCGGAGACATCATCGGTGTCCGCCGAAGTTTGACGGACGAGGAACAAGCCGAAGATCCGTGGACGCTGCCACCATCCCGGAAGAAGCAGGACGAACTCATCTCCGGTCCGTTGCCCGCGAAAGTGCGCGTTGTTCGGGGAAACCTGATCTTTGTCGAAACGGAAGGATTGCCGTCCGCAATGTTGAACCGGCTGCATCGGCTCGCCGCGTTTCAGAACCCGGAGTTCTATCGCGCCCAAGCCATGCGGCTGTCCACCTTCGACAAGCCGCGAGTGATTCGTTGCGCCGAGGAATTTCCGAAACACGTCGCCTTGCCGCGCGGTTGCCTGGGAGAAATCGTCGCGCTGCTCGAATCACACAAGGTGGCTGTGGACCTCGACGATCAGCGATTCGCAGGTCAGCAGCTTGACGTGACGTTTCACGGCCAGCTTCGGCCCGACCAACAAGCCGCCGCCAACGACCTGCTGGGCTACGATGAAGGCATTTTGTCCGCCACGACGGCTTTTGGAAAAACGGTGGTGGCCGCATGGCTGATTGCCGCCCGGAAAACAAATACCTTGGTGCTGGTGCATCGTCGCCAGCTTTTGGACCAATGGCGCGAGCGACTCGCGTCATTCTTGGATCTGCCCATCAAGAGCATCGGGCAAATTGGAGGGGGACGCCGCCGCCCGAGCGGGAAGATTGATGTTGCGGTTATCCAAAGTCTGAATTGACAGCAGGTCGTGGACGATCTGGTTGCCAACTATGGCAACGTCATTGTGGATGAGTGCCACCATCTTTCCGCCGTGAGCTTCGAGCAGGTGCTCCGGCAGGTGCTCCGGCAGGTGAAAGCGCGTTACGTCACCGGCCTCACCGCGACACCGCAGCGCAAGGATGGCCATCACCCGATTATCGTGATGCAGTGCGGTCCGATCCGTCATCGCGTAAATGCAAAGGAGCAGGCCCTCGCGCGACCGTTCACCCACAGTGTCATTCCCCGCCCGACCCATTTTCGATTGTCGCCCTCGCTGGGAAAACCCGAAATGCACGAGTTGTATGCCGCGTTGGCCGGAAACAAGCCTCGCAACGATCTTATTTTCGAGGACCTGTTGACCTGCATCAAGGCGGGACGCTCCCCGATTCTGCTCACCGAACGTACCAGCCAATTGGATGAATTCGCCTCCAGAATTGCTGCCCTTGTCAAAAACGTTGTCGTATTGAAGGGCGGCATGGGCGCGAAGCAACGGAGGGCCGTCGCCGAGCAGCTGAAGGCGATTCCCGACGGTGAAGAACGGGTTCTGCTGGCCACCGGGCGCTACATCGGTGAAGGCTTCGATGACGCACGCCTCGACACGCTCTTCCTTAGCATGCCGATTTCCTGGCGCGGAACGCTTCAACAGTATGTCGGTCGCCTCCATCGTCTTCACGACAATAAACGCGAAGTCATCGTTTACGATTATGTGGACGACGCTGAGCCGATTCTTTCCAAAATGTATTCCAAAAGAGTGCGCGGATACGAGGCCGTCGGTTACGTAATCCGGCCCACTTTGTGATCGCACTATGGTTTGGCAGAAAGTGGTCTTCAGTGATTTTGAGTTCACTCCAAGTCCATGCGGTGACTTGGAATGGTGATGTTTCCCCTCATTTTTGCCCCGGGATCGTGGGGTTTTCTCAGGAAACCGCTTTAGTAATATCCACGAGGGTTCGATTCCCTTCACCCGCTCCAACTCCTCTTTGGCGCCTGGGCGTTTTGGCGTGAGGTCACCCTCCGCTCCCATGGGCTCGAGGCGGTTTAGATCTTCGCCACGGCCACGGGTTTCGGGTTGCGGGACTTCACCACGCCGCCGGGTTGTTCCCGGGTGATCACGAAGGTGGTCGGCCGCCCCACCGGCAACCGCGGACGGAATCGCACGATCGCTTCCTTCCCGTCCGCCGGGATGTCGAACACGCCGCCGTCGACCGGGAACTCGTCCCGCTCCGGGTCGACGATCCACAGCTGGTATTGCGAACGGCTCGGGTCGTTCGCAGGCACGCCTTCGAGCCTCAGGTAGCCTTCCTGCCCTTCCGTGCTCCACACCACGTCGCCGCGAAGGCCGGCGTACCGGTCGGAGCCCGGGGCGAAGTCCGCGCGGGTCATGTCCGCGGCCGTCCGCATCAGGGCCACGCGGCCTTGCTCCGGTCGGATCGCTCCGGAAGCCGGACCGCGATTCCAACTCCATACCGCGAACAGCAACGCCACGGCGGCCACCGCCTGCCAACCCCACGCCGTCATCGGGAATCCGTTGCCGAAGGGCGTCCGGGTTTCCTCGGGCTTGGGGAAGGGCACAATCTTGTCGGTCGCGGCGAAGCGGTCGGCGTCCCGACGCAGTTTCTCGCGCAGCGACTTCGGCGGCGTCTCGGGGCGCACCAGCCCGCGCACGATCGCCGCGGTCGCCGCCTGCGTCGCGGCGTCCTCGGAATTGCTGGAGGCCGGCGTCCCGTCGCCGTCCACCACCCGGTCGATGGCCTTCTGGAATTCGTCGTTCATGCCGTCACCTCCAACGCCTCACGCACCCGCGCCAGTCCCCGGCGGATCAGGCTCTTCACGGTCCCCAACGGCGTCCCCGTACGCCCGGCGATCTCCGAATGGCTCAGGCCATCCGCCAAGGCCCATTCCATCAGACGCCGCTGTTCCTCGGGAAGCTCCCTCAACGCCGACAGCGCCCGAAGCCCGGCGTCGTCGAGCAGCGAGGGCTCCGCGGCTTCCGCCGCCGGCTCGACCTTCAGGGTCTCGATCGGATCCCAGGCTGGCCGACGGGCCTTGCGCCGGCGGGCGTCGATCAGACGTCGCCGCGCCACCGTCACCACGAAGGTCGACTCGCTTCCCGCCCGGACGTCGAACCGTCCGGCGGACTTCCACAACTCGATGAACACGTCCTGCACGGCGTCCTCCGCCTCCGGACCGTCGCCCAACATCCGCCGGGCCAACGCCCAGACGAGGCCCTCGTAGCGTTCCAGACAGGCCTCCATGGCAGGACGATCCCCCGCGGCCACGGAGGGCAGCAGGGGTTCGTCGGTTTCGGGCCCGTCAGGCATGGGTCCAGGTCGGGGTCGGCGGTCGGACCGGCTCAGTTCATCATTGTGCCGAGCTCGTCCAAGGCGTGCCGCAGGGTCCACGCCCGGGCGGACAGGTCCTTCTGATCGTCCGCTTCCGCAAGGGCCTTCCGCAGGCGGCGCCGACCGGCGGTCGGGACGTCGGAACGTTCCGCGAGGCTCAGCGCGGCGACCTCGTAGATGGCCGCGCAGGCCTGCACCTGACCGTCGTTGAAGAGCGGCACGCCCCGGCGGATCGCCAAACGCACCACCTCGAGGCCGGGACCCTTCGCCGGGCCGGCCGCGGTGGCGGCGGTCTCCGGCGGGAGCAGCACCTCGTCGATCACGTGGATCAGGCCGTTCGAGGCGGCGACATCCGTCTTCACGACCCGGGCCTGGTTCACGCGGAGACGGCCGTCCTCGAAGGCGATCTTCACCTCGGCACCCGAGAGGGTCTTCGCGGTGTCGAGCCCCGCCACCTGCTTCGCGGCGACCTTGCCCGTGATCACGTGGTACTTCAGCACGGCCTGGAGGCGCGCCTTGTTCTCCGGCTTCAGGAGCGATTCCAAGGTGCCGGCGGGCAGCTTGGCGAAGGCCTCGTCGGTCGGCGCGAGGACCGTGAACGGACCGTCGCCTTGGAGCGCTTCGACGAGGTCGGCGGCCGCAAGGGCCTTGGCGAGGGTCTTGAAGGAACCCGCCTTGATCGCCGTGGCGACGATGTCGGGTTTGGCGGAGCCGTGGGATCCGGCGAGCAATCCCGGCGAACCGAGGGCCAGGAGTGCGGCGGCGGCGACGGCGGGGAACCAACGGGCGAGGATACGGGAGTTCATGGGAATCACGGGGATGTCTGGAATCGTTTTGCCGGACCCAATCGTCCGGACATCCATGCTCTTCGCCGGAGTTCCCAGATTGGATGCACGCGATCGGAAGTTTGTGGAAGGAGTCCTCAAACCGGATCCGTCGAACCCAACGCCGGGTTTCGTGGTGGAGGGGAGATGCCCATGGATTTCCAGGACTCCAGCTGCCACAAACGCCGGTGACCGACCGACGCCTGCCGGACGCGATCCACGAGACGGACCCCGATCCGCAAGCCGCCTGATGGGTTGCCAACCTCCGCCCTCCACGTAGCGTTCCCATGTCTGACGATGTCTCCCAACACGCCCAACCCGATCCCGGTGAAGCCGCTGCTCTCCGCAGAGCGGATGGAGCGGATCTTGTCGGCGCGGCGCTCGATCACCTCCGAGGACTTCCGTCGTCAGGTGGCGGAACATCTGGGACGCCCACCCTCGCCCGGCAGACGGAAGGCCTTCGTGAATGGGCGCGAGATCTGGGTCTGCTGCTGAATCCCGACCGTGTCCTTCCCCGCCTTGAACGGGGCGGTCAGGAGCACGACTGGTTCAGGGAAGGAGAACGCGTCTTCAAGGTCACCCGCGGCGGCATCTTCGGATTGGCCCCCGGCATCGACCTTGCCCTTGTCTCTTCCGGCGAAGACGCCCGCCGGTTCCATCTCTGGGAAGCCACCCCGCTCGAATACTTCGAACGGCTCCACCTCCAGAACCAACTCGTTCCCGGACTGAATCGCCTCGAAGGCGTCCTCGACCCAGGCGACGACCTTGCCGTGGTCACCTCGCAACCGCGGTTCGACCTCGTTCCGGTCACCCAACCCAAGATCGACGCGTGGTTCGAGCGGCTGGGCTTCGCCAAGGTGACCGAGTGCGGCTACTGCCGAGCCTCGTGACCTCGGCTCCTACGGTGTGGCTCAGTTCCCGACCGGCGCCGGCAGGAGCTCGACCGTGTGAAGGGTCAGGGTTTCGCCCGGACGGGGTTCATCGCCGGGCTCGACCGCCAAGGCGGTGATCAATCCACGGTAGCCCGGTGAACCTCCGAGTTCGACGATGGGTGCGCGGACCTGGCCATCGCCGTCCAACTCCAGGGGAACGCTCCGCTCGCGGTCGAAGTGATCGTCTCCCAATCGCTTCCAGTAGATTCGCGCCGTCGTCGGACGTCCGGCGTAGGCGATCCGCAGTCGCACCGTCGGCGCCGCCTCCGCACGCCAGGGACGACCTCCGCTGTCCATCCGGGCCTTCCGTTCCCCGAGATGAATCCGCCATGCGCCCTTCAACGGGAAGCCCTCGTCGGTCGCGCCATGGACGGTCCAATGCTGGCGATCCCGTTCGAACCGCCACGCCGGCGGCGTGCGTTCGGCCATCGCGTTGAAGCGTCGACGCATCTCCTCGAGCCGGCCCACGAGGAACTCAGTGCGGTGCTCGTACACGATGTCGGGGTCGAAGTTCTCGTGATGGATCGGCGCCACGTAGGCGGTTGAACCGTGCTTCGGATCCTCCGACCTGCCGTCGCCATGGATCCCGCCGTGGAACTCGGATCCGTCGACCTTGAAGACGCCGAGTCCCCAGCCCTCGTCGTCCACCAAGGCGGCCCAACCCTCCGTGGCGGTGAACCGCGTCCACGGCCAGGGCTTGTGCCAATCGTTCTTCACGTGGGTCAGCGCCCCGTCGGTGAACGGCCGGTCGCCGGTGTAGGACATCAGCCGCGACAGCTTCGAAATCGTGTAGACCGCCGGCAGTTCCTGCGGACAGGGGCGGTACTGGGTCTTGTCCGTCCGCCGGTTGGTGCAGCGGAAGCGCATGTGGATGAGCGGACCTTCCAGGGTCGTCCACGTCTCGAACACGCAGTCGCCGGGGACGCCCTCCAGCGGCCACTGCATGGGGATGCACCGGATGTAGAGTTCCTTGCCGTCGTTGCGATGCTCCACGACCTCGGACGGGTTCAGGTGGCAGTCGCCGGTCTGGATCGGATTCCACCCGAGGCCGACCCAGGCCGGATGCGGCTTCTTGTCCACGACCTCGAAGGGCCACGGACCGGAGTAGTGGGACATCTGGATCTGCCGACCGAGGTCGGCGCTGTTGATGATGTTTCCGGGGTGGCCCTTGCCGGAGATGAAGGTGACGGCGCCCCCGAGGGCGAGGTCCATGCCGATGCGGACCTCGCCGTTGTCGAGGTAGGACATCTTGGGTGCGGGCAGGGACGTGGCGGCCCAGGTGGTCCTCACCGGAAGGCAGACGATTCCCACCACGACCACGGCGGCCCTCCAGAGCCGGAATATCACGCTTCGGTTCGACATCGGTCTCCGGACCATCGCATCACTTGTCTGGGAATGCGTCCATTCCGGGGCCGACTGCGGTCCGTCGCGGGAAGACTGCTTTGGATTGGCCACTGAGAGAGATGTTTGTTGTCCGTCGTCCGTGGTCCGTTGCCTGTAGCCGCGGCTGCCAAGCTGCGGTCGAGCGCCTCCATTTCAGTTCTTCCCCACTGAAAACTGAAAACTAGGAACTGAAAACTCGGGGCGTTCCGCCCGCGCTTCCAGCTCTTTACAACCAAGGGTGCCAAGGGTGCCAAGAAGACTCAGGGGTAAGGAGTCCCGCCTTCAGGCGGCCTCTGCCCTCGCTCTTCCCCGTAGCCTCAGGCTCCACGCCTGGGGACTCCCCCTCCAGTTTCAGGTTTCCTCACTGAATGCTGAAAAAATCCCGGAAGTAGCCACCGAGACACGAAGCGCACGGAGAGGACTCCGTTCCGTTGTTCCCAGCCGCGGCCCAACTGCGGTTCGTTACCGCCGCCTCCGTCTCATCCCGGTTGAAAACCGAAAACTTCCCGAATTTGGCAACCGTAACACCGAAGGCAGGGAGCTACCCGACGCCTGACCTCTGACACCGGACGCCAATCCACCTACCAACATGCCGAACTACGACCCGGAATAGGAATGGCTCATCGCCCAGCTGCTGATCACGCGGCGACGCGTGAAAGGACACCACGTCGTTTCGGTCGGGATTCTCGATCAAGTGCTCGTGCATCCGCGGGAAGTGTTCCGTGCGGCCATCGTCTCGGCGGCCCATGTCACTTTCAGACCATCGACATTTGTTTGGCTCCGCAAACCATCAGACTTTCAGCAATAGCGTCGTACATCGCAGGCAGGCGGGTCGCATCGTCGCCGGTGGGGTCTCCGCGAGGCACGAACACGACCATACCCTTGCGTGCACGCGTCAACAGGACTCGATAGCCGTTCTTGGCAATGTCGAGTTCCTTGTCCCGCTGCCAATCGGCACCCGACATTTTCCATGCGCTCCAACCATTGGGGCCTCGCCTCAAATCGCCGTCCCAGCAGACCAAGGTGTAGTCGAGTTCCAATCCTTGCACCTGATACTGGTTCTGCACTGTCTCCAGCATGTTCGCCGAACGGACATCGCCATTTGGTGCCAACATCCAGTTTGCGATATCGGGCTTTAGGTCGACAAACAACCCCTCCGCAGCAAGGCGTCGCGCCTGGCCTGAAGCGATGATCCCGGCACGCTCCTGGCCTACCGTGCGGCTTCGTATCCATTGGCGGGCTTGCGGCAGACTGCGGGTGATCCAGACGGTGTCGCCACGCTCATTGAGTTCCTGCGCTAGTGCCATGGCAGCTTCGGCGCGGTCAGCGAGGACATGATCGGCCCAACGTTCGAGGCCGCCATTCCGGTAATACCGCATCGAATGCGGTAAATGCCCTGTTTCAAGGCAGTCTCGAAGGGGATGCTCGGACCAAACGCCGACCGCTGCGACTTCGTCGAGAGCCATCGTTTCTTGGCCGATGCTGATCCGCCATCCGCACTCTTCGGCGGCCTTGAACCAGGCCCTGATACCCATTTCCCCAGTGTTGATCGCCTGGTTGTGTCCGATCAACGCCACCACCACCGCGCCATTTGGATGAGTGCGTCGCAACGACTCCAGAATGAGACGCGCTTCGTCCGCTTCGAGCGGCTTTCGCAGGACTTGGCGCCCTTTGCAGTAGGTTCGCTGCGCTTCGTCGAAGATGACGACCCGCCCGTCGGTTGCGTGGAGGTGGGTTCCGCGCTCTCCTAGAAATGCGTGCGCCTTCACCAACTTGAAGGTCGACATTCCGACAACGCGCGCCGCGTCTTCCCGGGCGTAACCGCTCGCGACGACAGCGCCGGCGGCACTTCTGCCACGGCGCTTGTACGCGTCTTTGAGCGCTGCGCTCAAAACTTCAATGAGCGGCGCATTTCCGGTCACGAACACCGCGTCCTTCTGCAGCCGTGGATCGAAGGCCAATTTGAGTCCAACAAGAGTCTTACCCGCGCCAGGGGATCCCGAAACGAAGATGATTCTGTTGGTTCCTTCATTCAGGGACCGACGAGCTACTTCTGCCACCTCCTGAGAACAGCGCTCGATGAGTTCCACTGGAGCGGCGTGTGCGGAAATCGCACTGACATCATGCTGTCCGTAGAGGGAGATCGCGGCGTCCAGTATTGTCGATGACGGAGCGAATCGGGCGGAGAGCCAGCGGGCACGTTCAACTGGGACCTTCCCATTCCTCCGATCGAGGACGAAATGCAGCGCCGCATGCAGGCTGGCCGCGTCGCACTCCAGGGGACGTGCCAGAACACCGTCCCATGGCGAACGAAGGAAATCGGCGGTGGTTTTGGGTGCCGCTCCGGGCAGCTTGCTCGTGGTGACCAGCATTGGAGCAACGATCGCATTTTCCTCCTTCAGGACCCGTCGAGTCTCTTCGTGGAACTCAACTAGGTTGACGGCGTAGTTCATGACCTGCTCGCGGTCGGCCGCCGCCAGCTTGCTCCGCTTGAACTCCAAAACGGCAATCACCCCCTCTCCGAGGAGAACACAGTCCATCCGCAACCCGCGTCGCCGGAAGTCGAACTCCAGGATCACGTGGCGGTAGGCAGCGAGATCTGCTGCGGCCAGAGCCGCCCTTAGGACCTCGATCTCCGAGGCACGTGTCTGAAGCTCCCGCTGCAAGACTCCAACGCTCGATCGCCACTCCTCGTGCTGCTCTGACTCGACATGCAATCCCTCCCTGACGGCACTGCTCGCCAACTCGCCGACGACATTCTCAACCGAATCACGGATGAATACCTCCCGATCCTTCGCGTACCACGCGCCGCCGGCACTCACGCTTGAAGCCCTTCCATACAGCCAGGCTAAGCATGCCTGCGGTTAGGCTACAACGGATTGGAGAGGATTGGGCCAAGGGACACGCGCGCCTGCCAGCCGGGATGCCCCCCGACGAGATCGTCATGCGCCGCGAGATCCAGTAGCTCCGGCGCCGCTCACCAATACCGCGCCCTCTCCGGGATGACCCAACGGACGCCGCCGCGGGGATCCGGAACATCGCCCATCCGACGCGGGATCACGTGCAGGTGGAATTGGGGCATCGTCTGGCCGGCAGCAGGACCGTCGTTGAGCCCGATGTTGAAGTCTTCCACCGGAGTCTCGGCGTGCTCCATCAGCCGGGCCTGAACCCAGACGGTCCATTCCATCAGTCGGCTCCGCTCCTCCGCGGTCAGCTCCCGGAGGCGCTGTGATGCGCGTTTCGGGATGATCAAGGTGTGACCCATCGCGATCGGGTACTTGTCGCGCACGATGGCGAACAGCTCATCTTGGGCGATCACCCTCTCGGGCTCGATCCGGCCGAAGACGGGCAGCTCCAGCTCGATCGTCGAGATCATGGGGTTGGTATCCGGCAGGGACATGTCAGTCGGCGATGGCCAGCTGTTCTTCGCGCCAGCGCAGGGATTCCGGCGCCGGAAGGTACATCGTTTCGCGCGGTGGAATCACCGGCCTGCCGGCCAAGGACATCAGGTCGCGCTGTCCCTCGATGCGGTCGTCGAGCCGCCGCGTGTTGATCCGCCACAGCCCGGCGCGATTCCGGGAATCGGGACACGGCGCGATCAGATGTCGGTCCATGGCCCAATGATGGTTCGGACAAAGCGCCACGCCGTTCGTGGGACGGTCGTTCCGGCTGATGGAGAACGGGATCAGATGGGCCGCCTCGACGAGCGACATCTGCGGCTTCAGCAGGACCCGCACACCGCACGCCGCGCATCGGTAGTCGTAAAGCTCGAGGACGGTCCGACGGAACGCGGCGTCTCGTCCCGGTGGAAGCGCTGGCTCTTGGGCTTCCGGCACGCCCGGAGAACGCGCTTCCGCCGACAGTGCAGCAAGTCGGTCGTGGTGTTCCGGGAAGTAGCGAGCGATCAAGGCCTCGCGTAGTTGATGGCGGGCCACGGGATCGCTCATCAAAGCCCAAAGACCCGCTTCGAATCGCCCGGTCGCAGACTGTCTCCGCAGCTGGGCGGCACTGTGAGCCCCACCGGCGAACCCCTTGCGATAGAGAGGCTCCGACTGGCCGGCTACGAACACCTGCCAGAATCCATCTCCGGACAGAAAGTAAAACGGGAGTTCAATCGTGGGTTGGTCGTTCTGGGTCTGCACGACGGCGAAGAAGCGTCGGAAGGTGGAATCGAGTTCCGCATTGAATGGAACTTGGTTGTCCTCAAGGACGCCCCGGTCGAGCAGGTCGAGGATCGCCAGCAGCAACACCGGCTTGTGAGGACTTTCGTGGGTGTGGACCTTGCTCCGCCGCAAGTCATAGAGGCGTTCCAGCCAGTGGATCCAATTGGAGTCGGTCACCGCCACGCGCCATACCTACTACAGGCCGTGATGGTGGGTCAGGCTGTTTCCGGGAGTGGACGAGCGGAGAGTGGAAGACTGGCTCAATCGTGGGGTTTCGGGCGGTTGAGCCGGGAGCATGGAGCGGGGAGCGGGAGGCTCGTAGCCGCGGCGGCAACGCTGCGGGCCTTTCTGGTTTCAGGGGGAATCTTGAATGTGGGACTGCGGCTTGGCACCCGCAGCTACGAACGAGGGACAACAGACGACAAACGTCTCGGCACCCTTGGTTGTGGACCCCGCTCCGAGCGACCGCAGCGGGGCAGCAAAGAGCAGGGAGCGGGGACTGTGGCGGCACGACGCCGCTTTGGCTCAGGACTCGGGGACCGCGGCCGGGCGGCCGCGGCTACTTTGAGGCGGAACCAGACGCCGAACGGGGACCGGCGATGTCCGCCACGGATCCAGTGCTTCCCTTTGCGGCTTGGCGGGTTTGCGTGAGGCCGTTCTTCGTTCCGCCGGTGTCGCTCCTGCTCAACGGGACTCCTTGCGGCGAATAGGACGGCTATTCACCGCATTGTATGCGGTGTTTGGGTTGTGCCTGCGGTGAATCGGAGGGATCATCACCGCATTCGACGCGGGGATCGCATGTACATCCACGAGCAACCGAACTGGCCGGATCTTCGATGGGACGCCGCCAAACTGGCCGGCCCACTCGCGGAGGTGCGGCACTTGCAGGGGCGGTTGATCGGCCGGATGCAGTCCCTCGGCTTCCAACTGCGGGAGGAAGCCGCGTTGCAGACGCTGACCCAGGACGTGGTCAAGACCAGTGAGATCGAAGGCGAGAACCTCGACTCCCAACAGGTGCGATCCTCGATCGCCCGGCGCATGGGTGTGTATGTCGGCGGCTTGCCGACGGTGGACCGCAACGTGGAGGGCATCGTCGAGGTGATGTTCGATGCGACCCACGCCTATGACATGCCGCTGACGGCGGAGCGGTTGTTCGGCTGGCACGCCGCCCTGTTTCCCACCGGCAGAAGCGGCCGGCAGCGCATCACCGTGGGAGCCTGGCGGAAGGACGCCAACGGCCCCATGCAGGTGATCTCGGGGCCGTATGGTCGTGAGACCGTGCATTTCGAGGCTCCTGGTCACGAGCGTCTGGAGGGCGAGATGACGCGGTTCCTCGAGTGGTTCAACACCCCGTCGTCCACCGACCCCGTCGTCCGGTCGGCCTTGGCGCATTTCTGGTTCGTGACCCTCCATCCGTTCGAAGACGGCAACGGGCGCATCGCGCGGGCGATCGCCGACAGCGCGTTGGCGGGGTCGGAACGGAGTCCGCAGCGTTTCTACAGCATGTCCTCGCAGATCCAGCAGGAGCGGAAGGCGTACTACTACGTGTTGGAGCGGTGCCAGAAGGGATCGCTGGATGTGACCGCGTGGATCGAGTGGTTCCTGGGCTGCCTCCAACGGGCCATCCAGGCTTCGGAGGTGACGCTGCAGGCGGTCCTGACCAAGGCCCGGTTCTGGGAATCGCATGCGGGCCAACCCATCAACGGCCGGCAGCGACTCCTGCTCAACCGTCTGCTGGATGGTTTCGAGGGGAAGCTCACCTCCTCAAAGTGGGCCCTCATCGCCAAGTGCTCCCAGGACACCGCCCTGCGGGATATCGGCGACCTGGTGGAGCGCGGGATCCTGGTTCGGCAGGACGCCGGCGGGCGGAGCACCCACTACGAACTCGTGCCGACGAGGATGTGACGGAGCGGGGAGCGGGAGGCTCGTAGCCGCTGCGGCAACGCTGCGGGCCTTTCCGGTTTCAGGGGGAATCTTGAATGTGGGACTGAGGCTTGGCACCCGCAGCTACGAACGAGGGACCACGGACGACAGACGTCTTCGCACCCTTGGCTCCCTTGGTTGTGGACCCCGCTCCGAGCGACCGCAGCGGGGCAGCAAAGAGCAGGGAGCTGGAGGCTCGGCGTCCGGCGTCCGGCGTCGGGTGGCAAAGAGCGGACGACGGAAGATGGAAGACGGGCGGACAATCCTGCCCGCCTTTGTCACCATCCGGGACTGTCCTGGAGCGAGGGGGCTCGGCATGGTTTCTCCAAGCCCTCGTCTTCCTCGCATGCCGAACCGTTTCTTCACCACGGCCGCTTCTTCCAAGGCCGTTGAACGACGCCCGTTCCACGCGGCTCGTCCGGCCGCGTTCCGGATGCGGTTCCCCCGCCTCCGCCTGCAGCCGGCGATGGCCTGGCTCCTGTCGGCGGTGTCCGCGGTCTCGGCCGCGACCCTCTCGCTGGACGGGGTCCAGGTCGTCCCACACGTCCAGTCCACCGAGATGCGGTACCGGCAGAAGGCCGACTTCAGCCTCGGCGCCCGGGTGGAGTTGTTCCTGAGGAACGCCTCGGACCGTCCGCTGGTCCTCCCCGCCTCGGCCCCGATCCGGCTGCGCGGACGCACCCCGGAGGAGCTGCTGCGCGACGACGCCTGGGCCTGGCACGAACTGCCGTCGGCATGGGGCGGCGACCCCATCACGCTGCCGCCGGGCGCGATGACGGTGTGGAAGTGGAATGGCAAACGGGCCGACTGGGGCACGAACACCCAGGCCGCACTCGAGGTGACCTTGCCCGGTCCCGGCTCCGGCACGGGTGCGGGCACCGATGTCGGCATCGTCGACGCGGCCACGGAACGTCTGACAGTGTCGATCGACGGCCCGGCGGCCTGGTTGTCGGCGGTGACGTTCCTCGGACCCCGCGAGTCGGTCCAACCGGACTCGATGGTCCTCCATGTGGTGAACCGAGGCGCGGGGACGCTGCGCCTGGACGCGTGCCGGCTGTGGCTGCCGGCGGGCAACGCGACCTGGAGGATCCTCCTGTCGCAGCCGTGGATCCGCGATGGGCTCGGGCGGTTCCCGGCCGACGGGAGGATTCCGGCGGGCGGCCGCGGGGTGGTGCGGGTGGCGACGGGCCCGTTGCCCCTGACCCATGCCGCGATCGAGCTGCGGCTGTTGGACGACGGTGGGCGGCCGACGACGCTCTGGGCGCATCAACGGGTCAGGCGGGAGGCCTTCGACATCAGCGGCGGCTGGGTCCAGGAGGCGGGAGGCGGCGAGGGGAAGCCGCTGGAATCCGAGGCGTTCCACAAGACCCTGCGTCGGGTCCACGTGAACACGGCGCAGATCCAGGAACAGCCCGGGTACACCGACCGGACCGGACCCGCCGGCCTGTATTCGCGGTACCCGCTGAAGTACTTCTCCGCGTTGACGCCGGTGGGGCGCTACGACACGGACGCCATGCTGCCGCGGGTCCATGCGGTGGAGTTCCTGGGCGAACCCCAGTACGGCGGCGGGAAGCCGGTGCCTCCTCAGGACTGCTGGAAGGCGATGGCGCCCTATGCGTCCACGCGGCTGCCGACGTCGCTGACCCACAGCGAGGAGCGGGTCTGGCGGTTCTACGCGGGCCTGACGGACTTCCCGCACTACGACGCCTACCGGGTCACGGCGCCGTCGCCCGACGCATGGGCCCAGTACGACCGCTGGGGAGGCGAGCGGATCCGCTGGGGCGCGCCGCTGGAGACCATCGGCGAGATGACGCGGTCGCTGCGGGACCTGAACCGTCCCCGACCGATCGCCTACTGGTCGCAGGGACCGCACCACGACTGGAACGGGTACGGCGGCCGCAAGCGCGGATCCCCGACCCCGGACGAACTGCGGCTCCAGGCGTGGCACGCGCTCGCGAGCCGGATCACCTCGCTCTACTGGTTCAACCTGAGCGTGCGGTCCCTGGTGGCCTTCCCCGACCTGATCGAGCCGATGACCCGGGTGGGCCGGGAGATCCGGATGCTGGAGGAGCACTTCCTCGAGGGGGACGCGACGCACCATCGGCGGGTGATGCGGGACGGCGCGCCGGACTGGGACTTCGACGTCGTGGCGGGTCCGCGGGGCGCGCTGCTGGTCGCGTTGGACCTCGCCTACGTTCCGGATCCGCGGGAACGGGAGTTCCGGTTCGGGGCGCCCCGCGAGACGACCTTCAACTTCCCCCTGCCCAAGTTCCTCGGGAACCCGGTGGAGGTGTTCCGGGTGGAGGCCGACGGCACCACGCGGGTGGAACACCGGATCGTGGACGGCGCCGTGGAGTTCCGGGACCGGGCGAGCCGGGTGGCGGTGTACGTGGCGGCGGTCGATGCGGGGGAGCGCGGGCGCATCGAGGCCCGGCGGCGGATGCTGGTGGCCGAAGAGGACGCGCTCGGCTTCGATCCGGGCCGCAACCCGGAGGACCTCGCGGCGCTCCGACGTCTGGTGCGGAAGCCCTGAACGGCAAACGACGAAGTTTCCATCATGAACCAAAACCTGCTTCGAAACATCCTGACCTTCCTGCTCGCCGCCGTGGCGGGAAGCCCGTCCGTCGTCACCGCGGCCACCGATGAGCTGCCGTGGCATCGGCGGGTGCTGGTGGGCATGGAGGTGGGGCCGACCGGTGCGCAGTTCGGCGGCGGTCGGCATGCGCCGGACTACGCGCGCGAGTTCGACGGCGCGGAGATCGTGCGGCGGAGCGTGGCGGCGAAGGCCGAGTACCTGGTGATCTGGGTGCGGGACGGCGACTTCACCTTCCACGACTCGAAGCGGGTGGCGCGGCCGGTCGGGCTGGGGAACCGCGACGTGTTGCGGGAGGCGGTGGACGAGGCCCGTCGGCACCACCTGCCGTTGATCGCGTACTGCCAGCTCCAGTACCCGGCGCACGAGCTGCGGGAACATCCGGAGTGGAAGATGCGACAGGCCGACGGCAAACCGATCGACTCGCTGGTCTGCTTCAACTCGCCCTACACGAACGCGGTGAAGGCGCTGTTGGCCGAGATGACCGCCCATGGGTTGGCCGGTTTCCACCTCGACATGGTCGACCAGGGCTTCGGCGCGCCGCACGGCTGCTGGTGTCGGCATTGCGAGGAGCGGTACCGCGACGAGCACGGACGTCCGATGCCGAAGTCGATCGAATGGGGCAGCGACGATTGGGACCGGATGCTGCGCTTCCGCTACGACACGAGCGATCGCTTCGAGAAGATGCTGACCGAGCACGTCCGCGGCCTCGATCCGCGGGCGACGGTGGACTTCAACTACCACGGCAACCCGCCCTTCTCGTGGGAGGTGGGCCAGACCCCGGTGGCGCATGCGGGAAACGGGGACTTCGTGACCGGCGAAGCGGGGCTGTGGGCCTTCGGTGCGCTGTCGGCGAGCTTCAACGCCGAGTGGTACCGGGCGGCGACACCGGGCAAGCCGTTCCAGGTGGCGATCCAGCGCGGCGTGCGGATGTACCACGACCAGACGACCCGGCCTCTGCACGACATGCGGTGGGAGATGTCGACGTTGCTGGCCCACGGGGCCTTCGTGACGATGATCGACAAGACGGCCTACGACGGCCGGCTGGATCCGGTGGCCTACGAGCGCATGGGCGCGGTGCTCGGCGAGGCGCGCGCCAAGCGGAGCGAGTTCGGCCATGTGCCGGTCCGCGACGTCGGCCTGCTCTTCAGCGTGCGTTCCCGCGACGCAATCGGACGCGCCACGCCGGCGCCGTGGTTCCAGGCCGTCCAAGGGGCGCACAAGGCCTGCGTGTACGAGCACCTCGGCTTCGGCTTCCTGTTCGACGAGAACCTGACGGCGGAAGCGCTGGGGCGGTTCCCGGTGGTGTGCCTGCCAAACGTGGGGATCGTCTCGGAACGCGAGCTGGGGCTGCTGCGGCGGTACGTGGAGGACGGCGGCCACCTCGTCGTGACCGGACACGGCGGGCAGTTCGATCCGTTGGGGAAGCCGCTGACGAACGGGAGCCTGGAGACGTTGACCGGGGCCAAGGCGGTCCGCCGGATGGGGACGCCGGACAACTGGGTTCGGCTCCCCGAGGGCGGCGGGACGGCGGCGGCGTTGTCCGCGGGGATCCGTGCCGATTGGCCGTTCCTGGTGCGGGGGCCGGCGACGGTGTACGAGCCCACCACGGCGCGGGCGTTCGGCGAACTGATGGATTCACACCGGGGCTCGCTGGCAAATCCGGACGGCTACAACGCGGACTGGCCGTTGAGCGCGCGTCAGGCGGTCGGACCGGCGGTCCTGGTGAACGCCGTCGGCAAGGGCACGGTGGTCACGATCGCCGCCTCGCCCGACGTCGCCACGGCGGGCGAACACCATGTCGTCGAGGCCCGGCGCCTCCTCGCCAATGCCATCCGCCTCCTGCATCCGTCACCGCGGGTCCGGATCGAGGCGCCGTCCAACGTCGAGGCGGTGGTGACGGACGACCCGGCGACGCGGACGTTGCGCGTCCACTTCATCGCCTACAACGCCACCCCGCAGACCACTCCGGTGAAGGAGCGTCCCTATGTGCTGCCAGGCCTGATCGAGGACCGTCCGATGTTCCGGGCCGTCATCGAGGTCCGGGACGGCCTGAAGGGCGCCAAGGCCTGGAACCCGGGCACGCGCCTGAAGCGGCGGGGCAACCGGGTGGAGGTGACGGTGGAGGACGTCCATGAGGTGATCCGGTGCCGGTATTGAGATGGGGGCGGGATCCGAGTTTTCAGTTTCAAGTGTTCAGTTTTCAGCGGGGAGCAAGAAGCGGGGACCGCGGCCTGGCGGCCGCGGCTACGGAGGAGCGGGTCCCCAGGCCTGTTTGCGATGGGACAGTCCCGGACTTGCTCCCGGCGGGCGGTTCGGTCCCCACTCTTGGAATGCGACGGTTCCTCCTCGCCCTCGTGGCGCTGTCTTCGGTGGCGGTGGCGGTGGTTTCGATGCGCTACTTCGTCGCCCCGCAATTCGCGCCGCTGCTCCAGGTGAAGGCCGGCCTCTTCCGCACGCTCCTGCTGGTTCATGCCGGGGCGGCGCTGGTGGCGCTGGCGGTGGGGCCGTTCCAGTTCTC
>JAIXUV010000338.1 GCA_027483345.1 Verrucomicrobiales bacterium
AGGCGTCGACGGAGACGGTTTTGTTCCACGTGGAACAACAGACGGGGCCCGGTTGCGGCAGGAATGCGGTCCGGATAGGCTCGTCGCGATGTTCGTCTATCCCAAGCGCTACGATGTGATCGTGGTCGGAGCCGGCCATGCCGGGGTGGAAGCGGCGTTGGCGGCGGCGCGCATGGGATGTCAGACGCTGCTGCTGACCATCAACCTCGACACCATCGGGCAGATGTCCTGCAACCCGGCCATTGGCGGACTCGGCAAGGGTCACCTCGCCCGGGAGATCGACGCCTTGGGTGGCGAGATGGGCAAGGCGACCGACATGACCGGTCTCCAGTTCCGGATGCTCAACACCCGAAAGGGACCATCCGTGTGGGCACCGCGCGCTCAGTGCGACAAGAAGGCCTATCAGTTCCGGTTGAAATTGATCTGCGAACGGGAACCCAACCTCGACTGCAAACAGGGCCAGACCCTGCGGCTGTTGCATGAGGGGGGACAGATCCTCGGGGTGGAGACGGCGTTGGAGGTGCGTTTCCTGGCCACCACGGTGGTCATCACCACCGGTACCTTTCTCCGTGGCCTGATGCACGTGGGATCCAATCAACAGTCTGGGGGCCGTGCCGGCGAGGCGGCCGCCACCGGACTGTCGGCGTCCCTGAAGGAGATTGGCATCGAGCTGGGACGTCTGAAGACAGGAACTCCTCCCCGCCTGGTCCGGAACTCGATCGACTTCTCCAGCATGGAGGTCCAACCCGGAGATGAACCCGTGCCGTGGTTCACCTACTGGAAGGAGGACCTCTGGGAGGACCCGGTGTTCCACGTGGAACAATCCAAGGCGACGATCGGCTCTCCCGCGGGCAGTTACCCTCCTGGCTCAATCCTTGCCCAGAATGGGCGCCAGCTTCCCTGCTACATCACCCACACCACCGACCGCACCCGCGAGCTGATCCTTTCGAACCTCCACAAGTCGCCCATGTACTCGGGCGTCATCGAAGGGGTGGGTCCCCGCTACTGTCCGAGCATCGAGGACAAGTTCGTCCGATTCGCCGACAAGCCGCACCACCAGATTTTCCTGGAACCGGAGGGCATCGCCACCGACGAGTTCTACGTCAACGGCTTCTCCACCTGCCTGCCGTTCGAGGTGCAATACGACATGGTTCGGTCGATCCGTGGATGCGAGAACGCCGAGATCCTGCGTCCCGCCTACGCCGTCGAGTACGACTTCGCCCAACCGACCCAGCTCGATCCGTCCCTGGAAACGAAGGCCTGTCGGAACCTGTTCCTCGCCGGGCAGATCAATGGAACTTCAGGATACGAGGAGGCCGGCGCCCAAGGCCTGATCGCCGGCATCAATGCCGCACGCCGATGCCAAGGACGTCCTCCCGTGATCCTGAGAAGGGATCAGGCCTATATCGGAGTGTTGATCGACGACCTGGTGACCAAGGGCACCTCCGAGCCCTATCGGATGTTCACCAGCCGCGCGGAGTACCGTTTGTTGCTGCGACAGGACAACGCCGACCAACGTCTCAGTCCGTTGGGACGTGAGATCGGCCTATTGCCGGAACGGAACTTCCGGCGGTTCGAGGCCAAGACTTCCGCCATCGACTCCGAGATCGACCGTCTTCGATCCACCCGCCACGGCACCCAGTTGCTGTCCGAAATCATCAAGCGCCCGGAAGTGACCTACGCCACGTTGCCCGGCCGCCGCGACGATCTTCCCGAAGAGGTCTGGTTCCAGGTCGAAACCAGGCTCAAATACGCCGGCTATATCGATCGTCAAGAGTTTGAGGTGGAACGACTTAGAAGTCAGGAAGAGCGAGTCATCCCAGAGGCGTTCGACTATGGAGTCGTTCCCAGCCTTCGGATCGAGGCGCGGATGAAGCTGGAACAGGTGCGTCCGCGCACGTTGGGACAGGCTGGGCGCATCAGCGGAGTGACCCCGGCGGACATCGCCCTCTTGATGATTTCCCTTCGCAAGGCGGGGGGTTCATCGACGTCCTCTTCGACTCCGGCGCCTCCTACGGCTCCGATTCCTTGCACTCCTGCCAATCCGGATCCCGAGGACAACACCTGCTGCGCCGCCGAGGAGAACCTGGACTCACCCTCTGCGCACAATCAGTGCTGCGGGGATCTCTAGTCGCATAAGTTTTTATCAATCAGGTTTTTATATCTGATCTAGAATACGTAAACACTTCGGCAATCGAAGGTACTTCGGGCATGCTGCCTCGTTCGACAACAAGTCGGCGACAGCCGGCGCTCGACGGTGCGAACGGGATTCGCATCATGACGCTCCGTGATCCCCGAACAACTGCTCCTGCTGCAGGGTGACCAGCAGGTGGGTCCGTTTTCCAAGGAATCGGTTCGGGACATGCTCGAAGCCGCGACGGTCCAGCCTTCGGACCTCGCCTGGGGTGAAGGCATGGCCGAGTGGGTGACGTTGGACTCCCTGTTCCCAGGGGTGGGTCCGTCCCCCCAAGCCCCGGCTCCGGTCGCCGACGCGGGACAGTCCCAGGACTCCAGGAGTCGGGAACCCGGCTTCGGCACCTTGGTCTCCGATGCGCTGTCCTACCCGTTCCGGGGCGAAGGCGTCATCATCCTGATCACCGGCACGCTCGTCTTCACCGTCCTGAACTTCGTCGGGCAGTTCAGCTTCCTCCTCTCGGTTGCGTCCTGGGGGTATCTGCTCCTGATGTTGCAGCAGATCGTGCAGGGCAGCGCGCATGGGGAGCAAAGGCCGCCGACCTGGCCGGAGTTCGAAGGCTTCGGCGAGTTGCTGGTGAAAACCTCCCAATGGGTGGTCGCCATCCTCCTGTGCTTCGCACCCGGCTTCTTCCTGCTCATCGGACCGAAGGCAAGCGGATCCCCGGTCCGCGTCGCTGTCGGTCTGTTGGCACTTCTCGCCGGAGCCCTCTACCTGCCGATGTCGCTGCTCGGCATCGCGATGTACGACAGCGTGGCTGCATTGAATCCCATGCTTGTGGTCCGGTCCATCGCCCGGATTCCCGGACAGTACCTGCTCACCCTCGTCGTGTTGGTCCTCCTTGGCGGGGTGAAAACCCTGACCGGAAAGCTGGGCGATCTTCCGGGTGCCCTCGGAATCGTCGGCCACGTCGTGGATGAATTCGACGGACTGTGGTCCGCCTTCTTCTCGGCGCGCCTGCTCGGTGGGCTTTACCACCTCAACCACCGGCGCCTCGGCTGGTTCTAGCCGCTCCCTTCCACGACAGGGCTTCCGAGAAGGCAAGCGGGGACCATTCCCTGGCAAGACCAGCGGGGACAACCCTCGACGGCCGACTGCACTTTGACGCAGCGCCCGCGTATGATCCATGGCCGTCCCATCCACGTCTTCCATCCCACCGACTTCTCCAAGGGGGACGAGGCCGCGTTCTGCCATGCGCTTTCCGTTGTCACCCACGCTCAGGGACATCTCTCGCTGCTGCACATCAAGGATCCGGATTCGCGGGTCGATTGGTCGGACTTCCCTTCGGTACGGAACACCCTGCTGCGGTGGAACCGGATCTCGGAATCCTGCTCCGTCGAGGAGCTCGACGCCTTGGGCGTGCGGGTGCAGAAGGTGCTCAAGTCATCGCACCACGTGGCGAAGGCGGTGACGGACTACCTCGGGGAACATCTCCCCGATCTCCTGGTGCTCTCCACGCATCGTCGCCACGGCGTGGAACGGTTCACGCACCCTTCACTCTCCGAGGCCGTCGCCCGTGCCGTCGCGACACCGACACTCTTCGTTCCGCGCTATGTCGCCGGCTTTGTGCACGCCGCGGATGGACGAATGGAACTGCGGTCGGTGTTGATCCCGGTGGATCTGGATCCCCATCCACGGGTCGCCATCCACGAGACGTTGGAATTGCTGCGCATCCTGGCACCCCCGCGGGTTCGGCTGGTTTTCCTGCACGTCGGTCCGTCGGCCGACATTCCGGCGATGGTCGAGCCCGAGTTGCAGCCGGGTTGGACCAGCGAGGTCCGGGTCCGCTTGGGCCCGGTGGTGGAGACGATTCTCGCCACCGCAGAGGAGATGCACGCCGACCTCATCGCGATGGGCACCCGGAGACATCACGGACTTGGCGCTCCGTTCCTTGGCTCTACGACGGAGCAGGTGCTGCATGGAACCTCCTGCCCCCTGCTGTCCGTGCCGCACGGCTGAAGTCCGCCCCCGCACCGGCGAAGCCGGAACTGGCCTGTTGCCGGACCCACCGCGTTGCGTAGCCTCATGCCATGTCGGAGCCGTCACGTCTCAAGCGGATCCAGGATGAGGTCGTCGCCTCCGCCAGCGACGACGTGTCGCTGCTCGCGGATCCGACACGGACCCCGTGGCATCGCGCGTTCATCCACTTCTGGACGCTCGTCGGGACGTTCTTCTGGAGGAACCGCTGCCAGGTCCGCGCCTCCGCCCTCGCCTACACAACGCTCCTCGCGCTCGTGCCGCTGCTTGCGGTCTCGATCTCGATGCTCGTCGTCTTCAAGAGCAACGACGCCGAGTCCCGCATCAACGACTGGATCGAACAGCTCGTCCAACACGTGGCGCCGACGCTCGGCCTCTCCGACCAGAAAGACGGCGACTCGGCCCGCCATGTGGCGGTGAAGAACATCGTGGATTTCGTCGGCAAGATCCGTTTCGGAACCATCGGCGTCACCGCCATGGCCGGCCTCGTCTTCGCCGCCATTTCCCTCATGCGGACCATCGAGGCCGCGTTCAACGACATCTGGGGCGTCTCCAAGTCCCGGTCCTGGTGGAACAGCATCCTGCTGTACTGGGGCGTCATGACCCTCGGTCCCGCGGTGATGGCGATCGTCACCACCTCCAGCTATGTGCGGGCGACGGTGGACCAGGTGAGCTGGCTCAAGGAGCTGCCGCTGATCGGCGTGCTCAACACCGCGTTGCTGCCGGTGGCCACGTTGACTGTCGCCTTCGGGCTCTTCTACCTGCTCATGCCGAACACGCGCGTCGAGACACGGTCCGCGCTCGTCGGCGCCGTGGTCGCGGCCGGCCTCTGGTGGGCCAACACCCAACTGAGCGCGTTCTACAACACCCGCGTCGTCACCTACTCCGCGATCTACGGTTCGCTCGGCGCCATCCCTCTCTTCCTCATCGGCCTCTACTTCTCGTGGCTCATCCTCCTGTTCGGCGCGCAGGTGGCCTACGTGTACCAGAACCGGCACGCGTACCTGCAGGAACGTCAGGCGGAGAAGGTGAACCAGAACGGACGCGAATTCGCCGCGCTGCGTCTCGCGGTCGAGATCGCCCGGCGTTTCGCCGCCGGCGAAAACCCGTTGGGTGCACAAGGCCTGTCCAACCACCTCGGCATCCCGCCCAAGCTGACCGCGAACCTGTTGAAGTCCCTCGCGAATGCGCGGCTGTTGCAGGAGACCACCGGAGTGGAGCCCGCATTCCTCCCCGCACGGCCGATCGAGAGGATCCGCGTCCAGGACATCCTCGACGCGCTCCGCTCCGCCAACGGTGAGGAACTGGTCACCGCCGACGATCCTCTCCGTGGTGTGGTGCGATCCGAACTCGACGCGGTGCGGAAGGCTGAACGGGATCGCGCCGACGACCGCTCCCTCGCCGACCTGGTCGCCCGCGTTTGATCCCCTAACGCTGCGGCGCTGTCTCGTAGCTCAGCTCGGTCTTCGAACCACGACGGTCGTCCACGATGCTGAGACTGAACGTCCACTGGTCCGCCACCTCCCGGAAGTGGGTCACCGAAAACTGCTTCAGGCGGACCTTCTTCGCGTCGTAGGCCTCGGCGCTCAGGATGACGCCGTGTTCGGTGTCGACCCACGAGCGCACGGATCCGTAGGGAGCGGCGTCCTCGGGCCGGCTCTCCAGCACGTCGCAGGTCCGACCGTTGCTGAGTTCCCGACCCACCACGCGCTGTTGCGGCCAGTGCAGGAATTCCAACCCCAGGTCCAGGCGGGAGAAATCGCTGCCGGCAAACCGCGCCTCCGCGGCCGCGATGGATGCCTCCGTCCCGGGCCGGTACGTTGGCGGCGCATTGGTGGCGTGGAGGATGGTCAGGCTTTCCGGCGCGGCACCCTCGGGCTTCGCCTCGTAGCGGACCTCCCATCCCGACTCCGTCGGACGGGTCTCCACGGTCAACGGCACCGACCTGCGTCCGGCCGGCCCACGGAGCTTGAGGACCGCCTGGTTCGTCGTCGCACGTTCCGGTCGGACCGACCGCAGCCGCTGCGCCAAGGCCTGCCCGGCCACGGCGTCCGGCGTGGATTCGCCGGCCACCAACCCGACGGCGAGGGATGCCGCCAGCAACCCGGAGAAGACCTTCATCGACGGACTCCGACGACGGAGATCCGCGGTTGTTCACCGCGACGGCCCTCGATGCGGAGGCCCTCCATCTTCGACGGGGAGCGCGGCACACAACCGCAGGGCATGGATTTGGCGAAGCGGTTGCGCCGTGCACGCACCGCGCGTACGACGAACGTCGCGGCGGTGACCGCCACGATCGCCAAGGCCACGGGTTGCTGCCAGTCCATGGAAGGCATCCTAACGGAAGCACCGGGCCATGCAATGGACTCCGGTCCGTGTCGCGGCTCACCGCTCCGTTGACCGCCCTCGGGAACCTGCTTCGCTTTCCCCATGCCGCACACCCCGCATCCGCACCCCGCATTCACGCGGACCCACGCGCTCGCGGACCCGCTGCGGTTGGGGCTGACGCTTGCCCTTCTCGGAGTCGCCGCGGCCGGTTGCCGCGGAGGCAAATCGTCGGGAAGGGGAGCCACCGAAACCAACGGCACGCCGCTGCTGCGTCCGATCGACGCCAGCGTGGGGCGGGTGATCCAGGTTAACGAGCGCCTCCGGTTCGCCGTGCTGGACTACACGCTCAGCCAGATGCCCCCACCGGGAACACGTCTCGTCCTCTACCGGTCCACCAACCGCGTCGGTATCGTCCGTCTCTCCGGCTGGCGCAACCCGGCGACGGTGGCAGCGGACTTCGTCGAAGGCGTGCCGCTCCCCGACGACCTCGCAAGGCCGGAGTGATCCGGCAGCCGGCCGGATCCGCGCTCAACCAAGGACCACTCAGTCGATCGTGCGGATCTTCACGCCGTCCACGATGCGGTCTCCGGAGGCGACGTTGCTGACCACGACGAGGGTTTCTCCGCGTTGGACCAGGCCGGCGGCGATCAGCTGGTCGACGGCGCTGTCCACAGTGCGGTCGGGTTGGGCGTGGTTGAACTTCACCACACGCAGCGTCAGCCCGCGGCACAGCGTCAAGGCGTCCGCATCCGGCCAACGCTCCGCGAAGGCGAAGATCTTGGCCGTGCGGGGACGCATCCACGAGGCATACCTCGCCATGTGTCCGCGTCGCGTGAAGATCAGGATCGCCTCCGCGCGGAGGTCGTCGGCCAGTTTCACCGCGCTCCGCACCAGCTTCTGCCGCGGCGAGGTCAGCTCCGCATCCTCGTGGTAGTTCGCGCCGCCGCTGCGCTCGATGCGGCGCGCGATCGTGTCCATCACCTCGATGCAGGCCACGGGGTACTTCCCGACCGTGGTCTCGCCGCTGAGCATGATGGCGTCCGCCTGCTCGAAGACCGCATTGGCGACGTCGGTGATCTCCGCGCGGGTCGGCAGCGGGTTCTCGATCATGCTCTCGAGCATGTGGGTCGCGACGATCACCGGTCGTCCGATGCGCTGGCACTGCTTCACGATGCGCCGCTGGATGATCGGCAGCTCCTCGTACGGGCATTCGATCCCGAGATCGCCCCGCGCGACCATGATGACGTCAGCCGCCCGCGCGATGGCGTCGAAGTGGTTCACCGCGAACTGGTGTTCGATCTTCGCGACGATCTGCGGCTGGTGGACGCTGTTGAGCGAGCGGATGAAGTCGCGCAGGAGTTCGATGTCCGCCGCCTCGCGGACGAAGCTCAGCGCCACGTAGTCCACGCCCACCTCCAAGCCGAGTCGGACGTCGGCGCGGTCCTTCTCAGTCAGCGCCGGCAGGGAGACATGGACGCCGGGCAGGTTGATGTGGCGTCGGCTTCCGATGCTGCCCTCGGTGAGGACCTCGCACTCCACACGCGTCGGGGTCTTCGCCCGGATGCGCATCTTCAGCTCCCCGTTGTCCACGATGAGCGTATCGCCCGTGTTCACGTCGTCCGCGAACTGGTCGTAGCCGACGCTGGTCCACTTCGCGCCGGGAACGGAATCGCCCTTCACCGTGAAATAGAACGTGTCGCCCACGGCGAGGGGGATCTTCCCGTCGACGTCCCCGGTACGGATCGAGGGTCCCTGGGTGTCGAGCAGGATGCCGGCGGCGATGCCCTCGGACTCGGCGATGTGCCGGATGTCGCGGACGACACGACGGACCCATTCGGTCTTCGCGTGGCTCATGTTCAGCCGGAACACGTTCACCCCCGCCTTCAGAAGCCGACCGAGCATCTCGGGCGATTCGGTGGCCGGGCCGAGGGTGGCGATGATCTTCGTCTTCCGGGTGGTTGGGTACGCCATGGCGCTCCCATCGTGGACCACCTGAGGATTTCGTCCAGCCACCGGTCGCCGATCCGCTGCGGCCTTGGCAAGGTGACCGCAAAGGGAAAGTCTTCCGGGACCCGGATGTCCGACGCGTACCACCAATTGCTCGACGCCACGATCCGGCACCTGGAGATCCTGAAGTCTCAGGGTGTCGAACACGTGCCGGTCCTATCGGAGACCTTGGCCGCGCTGTCGGCCAAGCCGGTTGTCCGTGCCACCCGGCCACCTGAGACGCCCGGGCCGGGACCCGTTTCCGAAAGGCCCAAGGTTCCCGCTTCCACCACCGCTGTCCGACCGACCTTTGCCGATCCCGTCGGTTACCCTTCGGTCTCGGCGCCGAAGCCGTCCACCGTCCCTTCCGCAGCCGCCCGCTCCCGCTGGTCCAAAGCCGCAGCGCCCATGCCGTCCAACCCAGTTCCTTCCAAGCCGCCGCTGCCGTTGCCGCCTCCGCTCGCCCGGGAAGCGAAACAGGCCGCACTCGCCGGGTTGCGCACACAAGTGCTCGCCTGCGTCCGCTGTCCCAACCTCGTCGCCTCCCGGACCACAGTGGTCTTCGGTGTCGGCGACGTCGACGCACGGCTCCTGTTCGTTGGCGAGGCGCCGGGGGCCGACGAGGACCTACAGGGGGAACCGTTCGTCGGCAAGGCGGGGGAACTGCTGACCAAGATCATCACCGCGATGGGTCTTTCCCGGGACACGGTGTTCATCGCGAACATCCTGAAGTGCCGTCCCGACACCCCCGGACAGACCGCCGGCAACCGCAAGCCTAGGCCCGACGAGATGGACACCTGCATCCCCTGGCTCGAGAAGCAGATCGAAATCATCCAGCCGCAGGCCATGGTCGCCCTCGGCGCCACCGCCATGGAAGGTCTGCTGGGCAAGAACGCACTCGGCATCACCCGGCTGCGCGGGACCTGGCAGGATTACCGGGGCATCCCGGTCATGCCCACCTACCATCCGGCGTACCTGCTGCGGAACCAGGCCATCACCGAGAAGCGGAAGGTCTGGGAGGACATGATGCTCGCCATGGACCGGGTCGGTTACCCGATCAGCGAAAAGCAGCGGGGCTTCTTCCTCTCCAAGTAGAATAGCCCAGGTAGAACAGCCGGGACTCAGGCCCAAGACGCCCCAGCTCCTCAGGCCGCCGGCGTCTTGCGTACCCGGACCACCTGTCCGGCCAATGTGTCGCATTTGGCTGCCAAGCCCAGATCCAGGTCGGTCAACCCGCCGGCGTCGTGGGTGGTCAGGCTCAACCGCACCTTGTTCCACCGGATGTCGATGTCAGGATGATGGTTCACCTTCTCGGCCGCCCAGGCGACCTTGGTCACGAAGGTGATCGCGGTTCCGAATGCGGGGAACTCGAAAGTCTTCTCGAGGACTTCACCCTTCCGGGTCCAAGTCGGAATCTCCTTCAGGCCCTCTTCCAGAGCGGCAGCGCTCAGCTTCTTCATCGGACCATCCTTCGCCCGAAGATCGTCCTGATGCAAATGGACGTCAGGTGTCGGGTCTCGGGTGTCAGGCTTCCGGTTCTCCTCAGTCCCAACCGATCTCGCGACCGGCGTTCTCCTTCTCGAGCCAGGACATCAACGGCTTGAAGTACTCCTTCAACGCGCGGGTGCTGAGGTCTTCCCCGGTGGCCTCACGCAGGATGGCCCGCCAATCGCGGGTCGCACCGGGGGCCAGGATCTTCTGGAGGAATGCGCCCACCTCCTTGTTGCCCGCGTAGTCGCAGGCCTGAGGCGGCTGATGGAGGATCTTCCGGGCGATGTGGTCGTGCAGTTGGAACTTCAGGACGAACGCGACCGCATAGCTGTAGTAGTAGCAGGGGTTGTCGTTGATGTGGGTCTTCGTGGCGGCGTCGCACCATTCCTCGCCACGGCTGCCGGATCCGCCCGGCGCCTCGATGCCCTGGAACTTCTCCACGTGTTCCCACCAACGCCGGTTCCACTGCTCCGGCGGAAGCCCACCGCGATACACGTCCGCCTCCCAGTGCAACATCGTGCCGCTGCTCCAGAACAGGAACGGAACGGCGTGGACCAGCGCGAAGTCGAGTTGCGAACCGATCTCGTCCACCTTCTGGTCCGCGGGCATCAGGCCCAGGTGCTTCAGATAGGGTGTCTGCACCGATGCCATCCCGATCAGTTCACCGATGCCTTCGTGGAACGCCGGGTTCGCACCGTCACGCAGCAACGGCGGCACTTCCGGTCTCGTGTAGGCCATGAAGTAGTACCCATGTCCCAACTCGTGGTGCGCCGTGGTCCACCACCACGCGTTCGGCTCCACGCTCATCAGCGACCGGATGTCGTTCTCCAGATCCAGATGCCAGCAGGACGCATGGGCGTTCTTCCGACGGTCCTCGCCGGGCTTGGTCGGAAACAGGTCCGACCGGCTCCAGAACGTCTGCGGCAACCGCGGGAATCCCATCCCGACGTAGAAGTCCTCCGCGGCCTTGGTCACCCAGTCCGCCTGCTTGCCCACGAAGAGACCGTCCAAGTCCACCGAATCCACCAGCTGGCCCCACTCCTGGCCCCAACGGTTGTTGATCCAATGGGCCGGGATCTTCTTGGGAACCGGCTGTCCATAACGCTTCGCCAACTGATGCTTCGTCCAGGTGTGCAGCTGCCGGTACAAGGGCGTCAGTTCCCGCAGGAATTCCTCGTTCAACCGAACCATTTCCTCCGCGCCCATCCCATAGCGGGCCACCTGCAGTGCGAGGTAGTCCTCGTGTCCCAGCTCCCGGGCACATCCGTTCCGCAGATCCCTCAGCCGGACCAAACCCGGCTTCAATGGACGCCCGATCTCCTTCGATGACTCCCAGGCCGCTTTCCTCACTCCAAGGTCCCGGGATTCCCTGAGAATCCTGTCGATATGGTTTGCGATGACGTTGCTGCCACCGAGCTGGAACCGGAAGCCGTTCATCGCCGAAGCCTGAGCCGTCTCGGCGGCGACGCGGTCGGCTACGAGTTTCGGCGCGGTCATGGGACCTTCGGCTGCGTTCAGCAGAACCTTCTGGAGCTGACGCACTTGGATTTCAGTGAGGGAATCCTTGGCCTTCAGGAGGTCCTTGGCTTCCTGGATGAAAGCGGGGTTTCCGTTGAACGAAGCCACAGCCTTGCCTGCGGCCTCGGCCTTGCGGTCATGCTCCGGGCTGACGTCCGTCGCGGCGAGCCATTGGGCCTCGCTGTTGGCCCGATACAGGGCCTGATAGCCGAGATTGACCATCTCCAGGAACCGGTCGGCCCGTTCGCCCGGCGTCTGGGCTTGGCCGGCTGCGGAGGACACGAGGTAGCCCAGGAGGAAGAGAAGGAGAAGGCGGCCGCGGATCTGCATGGGCCGGCAGCCTATCCGAGTCCCGGGGTCGGGCAAGGTCGCTACATGGGGACTTCTTCGCAGGCGTCTGCCAACAACCGGGAATTCGATGTCCGATAACCGACCAACAACCGGGCTTCGTCGAAGTGCCCGGGGTTCTGCACGGAATTCCTCACAGGCGCGACCCGCATGGAAGCCCCGGATTCATTGGCTGCGATGCGCTTGTACCTATTGTCCACACCCCTTACTAAGGACTTCCTCTTTCAAATCTCTCTTACAATAGTCAGGGCAATGAAACTCACGATCGCCAAGGAGCAGCTGCTCCTCGGGCTTCAGGCCGTCCAGAACGTCGTCGGGGCACGTACCACCCTGCCGATCCTCTCGAACGTCCTCCTGGCTGCCGGCGACGGCCGTCTGGAACTGACGGCCACGGATCTCGACGTGACGATCACCTGCTCCGTGGCGGCGACAGTCGAGGAACCGGGCCGTGCGACCCTGCCGGTGAAGAAGTTCGTCGACATCGCCCGCGAACTCACCGCGAACGAGTTGGCCATCGAGATCGATGAGAAGGCCGTGGCGACCATCAAGGCCGGAAGCGCCTACTTCAAGGTCAACGGCCTCGCCGCCGAGGAGTTCCCTCCGCTGCCCGTCTTCGCAAAGAACCGCTCCATCTCGGTCCAGCAGGAGAAGCTCAAGGCGATGCTCCGCAAGACGTCCTTCGCCGTCTCGACCGACGAGAGCCGCTACGTCCTCAACGGCATTCTTTTCAGCCTCAAGGAAAACAAGCTCATCCTCGTGGCCACCGACGGACGCCGTCTCGCGTTGTGCGAGGAGGAAGCCGAGGTCGGTTCCGAAAACCAGGCCGACTTCATCGTTCCGACCAAGGCGATCAACGAGCTGACCCGGCTCCTGCATCCCGGCAGCGCTGTGGACATCAAGTTCACCGAGAACCAGGCCAGCTTCGGCGTCCAGGCCGCCGGTGAAGGCGCGTTCTCCGCGGTGCTGATCACCAAGCTCGTCGACGGCAACTACCCGAACTACCGGCAGGTCATCCCCGCCTCGCCGCAGGAGCGGATCCCGCTGAACCGCGAGGAGTTCTTCAAGGCCCTCCGCCTCGCGGAGATCATGACTACCGACAAGCAGAACTCGGTGAAGCTCACCTTCAGCAGGAACCAGCTCGCCATCACCGCCAACGCCCCCGAGGTTGGCGAGGCGCGTCAGACCGTGGCCATCAAATACCAGGGGAAGGACTTCGCGATCGCCTTCAATCCCGGGTACCTCATGGATCCGCTCAAGGCGTTGGAAAACGATGAGGTTTTCTTCGAGCTCATCGACGAGTTGAGCCCGGGCGTGGTCAAGACGAACGAGCCGTTCCTCTACGTGATCATGCCCATGCGCATGAGCTGATCCCGAGATCGGGGAGGCTCCCGCAAGGGCGCAAAGCCGAGGGAAAACCGAGGCATGGGAGGAGGAGGCCACAGTCTGGCGGGACTCCTGTCGTCGTCGACCTCGGCGTCGCATCCCAATTCCCTTTGCGCCTTTGTGTTTTGGCGTGAGGCCCCTCCCAGCATCGCATCGCATTCCCCGATCCGCCTGACGGACGGCGCGGGCCAAAACACTTCGTTTGCCTAACAGTCGGATTCCGCGATTCAATGCGGCCTCCACCATGAAGCTCCGTCCCCGTCTCCTCGTGGCCCTCGTGACGTCGATCGTCCTCGCGGGCTGTTCGACGCCTCCTCCTGCCGTCGGCACCGGTTCCAATTTCAAGGGGCCGGTTG
>JAIXUV010000194.1 GCA_027483345.1 Verrucomicrobiales bacterium
AAGTTGGCGAACGACGCCAGTCGATTGCCGCCCGTGGACGAGGTGACCGCCAACGCCGAATCGTAGGCCGCCGGGTAGAAGGCCTCGGCGCTGGCGTCGTTCCCGGCCGCGGCCACCACCAAGGCACCCTGCGAGGTCACCGAGGACAGCACGTCTCTCAGGTAGGGACTGTCCTGACTGCTTCCCAGGGAGAGATTCACGATGGTGGCACCGTCCTGGACCGCCCGGGTGACGGCGACCGCGACGTCCCAGGTGGTGGTGCTCGCGTTGGGGCCGTAGACGTCATAGCTGCGGACGCGGGTGGTGGATTGCCCGTCGGAGGAACCGGCTCCGAGTCCGCGGAGAATGGCCTCGGCCATCGAGGTGCCGTGGGTGGGCTCGGCACCCGGAGCCGCCCCGGGCACGATCTCCACCGCCGGCAACAGGAACGCCTGGTATTCCGCCGCCAACGGCTGCACCGCGGAATCGACCAGGGCGATCACCCGTCGGCTGCCGTCGGGATTCACCGTCGGCTGCAACGAGAGCGGCGCCGGAAGTGCGTCGCTGGCCGGAACAGGAACCTCGGGCGGGAAGAGGTCGAGGTTGTTCTCCACCGAAGCCACCTCGGAATCCGACTCCAACACGGACTTCGCCGCGGACGCCTCGGCGGCGGAATCGAACTTCAGGCGCATCGCGGTGCCATTCGTTCCCACCAACTCGCCGCCCAACCGACGGGCCCATTCCGCCGCGGCGCTGGGGGCATTTTTGCGCAGGCGCACAATCAGTTCGTCCTCCCGGATCCCGTCCCGTTCCGCGTCGACCTCCTCCCGGGCCGCCGACGCGGCGGAGCGGAAGACCTTGAGGGTCGTCACGCCGTTCGAGGCGGAGGTCAGCGAGAAGTCCAGCCCGCCGAGAAGTCGCGGCAACGCCTCACGCGCCGGGAGTCCGTTGAACCGGACCCGTACCGCCGAACGCACTCCAGGCTCCACGAGGACGCGCCAACCGGTCTGCCGGGCCAACCGGCCCAGCACCCGGGTGACCGGCCAACCGGGGATCGCGGCGTCATGGCGGTCCTTGGAGGCCCTCCACACCAGCACGGGAGCAACCTCATTGGTCGCGGCCTCAACGGCCATGGAGCCGCCGAGGACCGTCGCCAGCAGGAAAAGGCACCGGAACACGGCCGGGATCCTAGTGGATCGTGGGCGGTCCGCCACTTCCGGAACGGCCTCGGGGAATCCCACTTGAGTTGAAGCGACGTGTACGTACTTTCGTCGGTGTCCACCAATTCGCATGAACGGCATTGAATCACTCAACCGGAGGTCGTTCCTGAGGGGTCTGGGAACGGCGGTCGCCCTACCCTTCCTTTCTTCCGCGCCGGGGGTGCGGCTGCTGGGGGCAGGAGCCGCGGCGGCCAAGGCCCCGTTGCGCATGGCGTTCGTGTACATCCCGAACGGGGCCAACATGTCCGACTGGACGCCCAAGGCCGAGGGAACCGACTTCGAACTGCCACGGATCCTGCAACCGTTGTCGGCGGTCCGGAACCAGGTCGCCGTGCTCAGCGGCCTGGCCCACCAGAAGGCCTTCCCCAACGGTGACGGCGCCGGCGACCACGCCCGGGCCTCGGCCACCTTCCTGACCGCAGCCCAGGCGCGGAAGACGCAGGGTTCCGACATCCATGTCGGCGTCTCGGTCGACCAGTTCGCGGCCCAGCGCATCGGGAACAACACCCTCTTCCCCTCGCTCGAGCTCGGCACCGACCGCGGCCAGCTCTCCGGCCAGTGCGACTCCGGCTACAGCTGCGCCTACTCCTTCAACATCGCGTGGCGCTCGCCGTCCTCTCCCCTGCCGCCTGAGGTCGATCCCAAGCTGGCCTTCGAACGGCTCTTCGCCCACGGCGACCCCAACGAGACCGCCGAGATGCGCGCGCGGAAGCTGCAGCGCCGTTCGAGCATCCTGGACTTCGTGCTGGAAGACGCCCGACGCCTCCACGGGAAGCTCGGCCGGAACGACCAGCGTAAGCTCGACGAGTACATGACCGCCGTCCGCGACGTCGAACGCCGCATCGAGATGGCGGACAAGGTCGGCCATGACATCCCCGACGAGACCCGGCCCAAGGGTGTTCCTGCCCGCTACGAAGACCACGCCAAGCTGATGTTCGACATCCTCACCTTGGCGTTCCGCACCGACAGCACCCGCATCGCCTCGTTCATCATGGCGCACGACGGCAGCAACCGTCCCTATCCCGACATCGGGGTGAAGGAAGGCCACCACGACCTCTCCCACCACCAGGACGACGACGCGAAGAAGGAGAAGATCGCCAAGATCAACGTCCTGCACATGCAGCTCTTCGCCGCCTGGCTCAAGCAGTTGAACGAGACCAAGGACCCGGACGGCTCGAGCCTGCTCGACAACTCGATGATCGTGTACGGCAGCGCGATCGAGGACGGCAATTCCCACGCCCACAACAACCTTCCCGTGCTGCTGGCGGGACGCGGCGGCGGGACGATCCAGGCCGGTCGGCACCTCCGCTACGAGAAGAACACGCCGATGGCCAACCTGTTCCTCGCGATGCTCGAGCGCATGGGCGCACCGGCGGAACGTTTCGGCGACAGCACCGGCATCCTCGGCAAGCTGGCCGCCTGAGATTCCCACCCCGTCGTGCCGATATCCGATCGCGCGGTGGGGCGTTTTCGGTTGTTCGTTTCCAGGTTTCGGTGGGCGAACAACCGAATGGGCGGCGAGCGTCCGCAGCCGGGCCGCTGCGGCTCCGTGTCACTGACAACGATCAACGGGCTACAAGCCCTTGGATCCGTGTCTCCGTGGCCAAACCTCAGTACCCTTCCAGGATGCCCGAGACGATGGACGGGATGATGCGCCGCTCGTTCGCGTGGTCGGTGGTGAAGGTCACCACGACAAGCCGACGTCCGTCCGCGAGGCGGATCAACGCCGCATCGTGACGCGTCTCGCTGGTGAGTCCGCACTTGGACCACAGGGTCGTTCCCGTCTTCAGGGCGATGCCGCTGTAGCCGTGCGACTGATCCTCGGGATCGGTCGCCGGCGCCTCGAAATCCCGCGCCATCAACTCCAGCATCTGCTTCGAACGTTCCTCCGTGACCAATCGGCCGAGGGCGATCTCCGACAGCATCCGCGCGGTGGCCTCGGTGGTCAGGAAATTGCGCTTGGGTTCGAATTCCCGGATGGCCTGGCTCTCACGCCCGTAGGGCCCTTCGCACCATGGCTTCTTGCTCGCGTTGATCGATGCCGGGTAGCCGAGTTCCTTCAGCCACCGGTTGACCGCGTTGCGACGGTCCCACCAGTCCCGCAATTCCGACGCCGACAACTCCGGACCGCTCGTCGTTCCGGTCAACAGGTCGATCAGGTAGTGGGTCGGCTCGTTGTAGGACTCCACGATCATGTCCCGCATCGCACGCCGCACTTCCGCGGTGTCCGCAATCCGGCCGTCTTGCATCCAACGGTGCACCGCACCCAGGTAGAACATCTTGATGACGCTCGCGGGATAGATGACCGCGGTGCCGCGATGGCTGGCGAAAATCGGCCGGTCCGACTCGGAAGGGTCCACGACGGTGACCGCGACCTGGTTCGACGTCAGGGCGGGCTTCCACGTCTCCGCCAACGTGCGCGCGACCGCTCTCTCCACCCGTTGTTGCAGCTTCTCCGAATGGGTGGCGCCGGCCAGGCCGGCCAAGGGCGGTCCGTCGGCGACGGCAGCGGCGGTGGACATCATGGCCAAGAGAAGGCGGAATAGGAACCGCAGCGGAGAAGGCGTTCTCATGAAGGTCGGTGGAGGAAGCGCATGACGGTGTCGCCGTGGCGCATGTCCTTGCGTTCGGTCCAGACGGAAGGGATCTCGAGTGTGTCGCGCTTGGTGTGGCCCACCACGAACAAGCCGCCGGTCGCCAACAGCCCGGGCAGCACGACATCGTCGAGCAGCTTCTGCGCAAGCGAAGTGGACCGCCGCCCTACGTTCTTTTCCCCGTAAGGCGGGTCGGCGATGATCAGGTCGAAGTTGCGTCCCGCTTCCGCGAGCTGGGGAAAGGCGGTGAAGACGTCCTGGACCCGGAGCGTGACCAATCCCGCGGGCAGTCCGCTGGAGTGGAGGTTCTGGCGGAAGAACCGGGCGTGCTTCTCGGACAGTTCGACGCTGACCATCTCACGAGCTCCACGGCTGAGGCATTCGAGACCGAGGGCGCCGCTGCCCGCGAAGAGGTCGAGGACACGCGCCCCATCCAGGAACGCGCCCAGGCTGTTGAAGACCGCCAGCTTGACCTTGTCGGGCGTGGGCCGGACGCCGATTCCGTCCGGGACCTTGAGCAGACGCCCTGCGGCGAGACCTCCGATGATGCGCACCCGCGGAGGTTGGTCGGTTGAAGGACGCCGGCAAGGCCGCACTCCGCGGATGTTTGGGGCGCACGGTCCGGTTCCCGTCGCATTGACTCCGCCGGAAACCACGCAATCTTCCTCCGAACATGAAACTCAGCCACCTCACCGGGCTTCTGCTCGCCTCCGTCCTTTCCATGACCGCCGCCACCCCGCTCCAAGACGTCAAGATCCAGGACATCGACGGCAAGGAGACCTCCCTCAAGGCCTACTCCGGCAAGGTCCTGCTGGTCGTCAACGTCGCGTCGAGGTGCGGTTACACATCCCAGTACGAGCAGTTGCAGGCGGTTTATCTGAAGTACCACAAGGAAGGCTTCGAGGTCCTCGGCTTCCCCTGCAACCAGTTCAATGGGCAGGAGCCGGGCACGGCCGCCGAAATCAAGACCTTCTGCGCTTCCAAGTACTCGGTCACCTTCCCGCTCTTCGCGAAGATCAACGTCAACCCGCCCGAGCAGCACCCGCTGTACGCCGAGTTGACCGGTGAAAAGGCCGCCTTCCCTGGACCGATCAAGTGGAACTTCAACAAGTTCCTGATCGGTCGCGACGGCAAGGTCATCAAGCGCTTCCTCCACGGTGTGAAGCCCGACGCCCCCGAGATCATCGAGGCGCTCGAAGCCGCACTGAAGGCGCACTGATCTGGCCCAGGCGTCAGGCGCCGGGAATCCAGTTTTGGAAAACAGAAAGGCCCGCCGGAATGGCGGGCCTTTTCGTTTCGTGAGGAAGCCTTGGGCCAACCGGTCAGAGACGCGGCAGCGCCACCACCCCGGTGCGGGTCAGGTCCTGGATTCCGAAGTCCTTCAGCAGGGCCAGGAACTGGTTGATCTTCCCTTCCGCGCCGGTGATCTCGATGACGAGGTTGTCCGGCTGGACGTTGACCACCTTGGCCCGGAAAAGCTCGGCCATCTGGCAGATCTCCGCGCGGTTCTGGCTGTTCGCGGCGACCTTCACCAGGACCAGTTCGCGGTCGATGTAGTCGGTCTTGCTGTAGTCGATGACCTTCACGGAATCGATCAGCTTCTCGAGTTGCTTGCAGATCTGCTCGACGGTGGCGTCGTCGCCGCGGGTGACGATGGTCATCCGGCTGAGTGTCGAGTCGTGGGTGGGGGCGACGTTCAGCGAGTCGATGTTGTATCCACGGCCGCTGAACAGGCCGGCGACGCGGGTGAGCACGCCGAACTTGTTTTCGACGAGGACGGAGATGGTGTGGCGCATGAAGTTGTCGGTTTTCAGTTTTCGGTTCTCGGCCGGACGCCGGGGCGGACCCGGACTTCGGAAAATGGGCCCCGCCAAAAACCGAAGCCCGCGATCCGTTGCCGGGGACGCGGGCGACCTGGAATCCGGACAGCCAGTCGCAACGCGTCAGCCCACGAGGGCTACGCGTACGAACATGGGACTGCGGTCCGGAATCACGGGCGAACGCTAGCCACTCCATCCCCACACCGGCAACGGGGAAATTCCATTCCGGCCATGGACCGTTTGTCACACATCGGTCACATTCACATCCATGAAGCACGCGCGGAACTGGCTCGCACTCTTCGTCCCTTGGTGGGTCGTCTTGACGGGCGAACTCCGGTCCCAATCGGTCACCTGGATCCCGGCGGGAAGCTCCTGGAGGTACTTCCGCGGCACCTCCGAGGCCTCCACGCCCGACACCTCGGTCTGGCGTGGGGTCGGCTTTCCCGAGACCGGCTGGGAAACCGGACGGTTGCCGCTCTTCTACGGCGAACCCCTTGTCGGCACCGAGATCACCGACATGGGTGGCCGGTACACCACCCTCTTCCTGAGGAGGAACTTCGTGGTCACCAACTTCCTGGATGCGCGGACCCTGTTGTTGCGGGTCAAGGTCGACGACGGCTTCGTGGCCTGGCTGAACGGCAAGGAGATCGCCCGTTTGTCCGCGCCCGACGGCGAACCCCGCTTCGACAGCCTCGCCACGGCCAATGCCGAGGAGCCGGTGGACTTCGAGGAATATGCCGTCGCGGATCCTCAGTCCGTCCTGCGCAACGGGACCAATGTCCTCGCGATCCAGGTTCTGAACGGCAGCTTGGGCAGCAGCGACATCGTTCTGGACGCCTCGCTCGAAGGCACCTTGGACGCGACGGCTCCGACCGTGGCGAGGATCCAACCGAACGACGGCGCGGTGGTCACGCGGCTCGACTCGATCGAACTGCTGTTCAGCGAACCGGTTCAGGGAGTCGAGGCCTCCGACCTGCGCATCAACGGGAACCCGGCCACCTTCTCGTTCCAGCTCGCTCCCGAGCAGTACCTCTTCTCTTTCCCGCCACCGGCCGCGGGTCCGGTGACCGTGACCATCCCGGCCGGAAGCGGCATCACGGACCGCTCCAGCGCGGCACTCCCGTTCGCCGGTGGCACCTGGCGCTTCACCGTGGATCCGAACGCGGCCCCGCCGGGAATCAGCATCAGCGAGTTCCTCGCATCCAACGACCGGGGGATCCGCGACGACGACGGCGACCGCTCGGACTGGATCGAGATCTACAACGGCTCGGCTTCGACGGTCTCGCTGGCCGGTTGGTCGCTGCAGGACGGTGGCGAAACCTGGCGGTTTCCTTCGGTGAACCTCTCCGCCAACGGGCGGCTGCTGGTCTGGGCCTCCGGGAAGAACCGAACCAACGCCGCCGCCGCGCTGCACACCAACTTCCGCCTCAGCACGGAAGGCGAACGCCTCGCGTTGCTCGGTCCGTCCGGCGCCGTGGTCTACCAATACTCCCCGGCCTATCCGCCCCAGCGTGGTGACGTCTCCTATGGCCACGCCGAAGGGGCCTCGACCCGGCTGGGCTATTTCACGACGCCGACTCCGGGTCAGCCCAACACCGCGCGTGGCGACGGATTCGCGCCGGACGTGGTGTTCTCGATCCCGGGTGGCACCTACCCCGCAGGTGTCCTGCGCCTGGCGCTGAACCCATCCACAAACGCACCGGCCGTCACCAACGCGGTGATCCGGTACACGCTCGACGGCACCGTGCCGACCGAGGCCTCGGCCGCGTACACCAACGTCCTGACTTTCACCAACCTGGCGGTGCAGGTCCGGGCGAGGGCGTTCGCACCGGGCCTGTTTCCGGGAACGCTGCGGAGCGAGAGCTACTTCCCGCTGTCCATTCCGGTGGCCGCGTTCCGTTCGGACCTTCCGGTAATGTTGATCCACGACTTCAACCGTGGCCGCCCACCGGCCAACACGCGCATCCCCGCGACCATCCAGGTATTCGAGCCGGGAACCAACGGCTTCACCACCCTCACCAATCGGCCCGCGCTGAGCGCCAGGGCCGGCATCTCTGTCCGGGGTTCCAGCACGGAGGGTCTCGCCAAGGCCAGCTACCGTCTGGAGTTCCGCGACGAGCTCGACAACGACCGGGCCGTCTCCGTGCTCGGCCTGCCGGCCGACGGCGACTGGGTCCTCTACGGCCCGAACTTCTTCGAGCCCGTGCTCATCCACAATCCGTTCATGCACCAGCTCAGCCGCGACATCGGACGCTACTCGCCGAGGACGCGATTCGTGGAGGTGTATTTCGTCGGATCCGGCCTCGGCCAGGTCCAGCAGGCCTCCTACTCGGGGATCTACGTGCTGCAGGAACGGGTCGAGATCGGCGGGGACCGCGTCGACGCCGGGTCGCTCCAGCCGCAGAACCTCACCGCCCCGTCGATCACCGGCGGCTACATGATGAAGGTGGACCGCCTGGATCCCGGCGACTCCGGCCTCTTCGCCGCAAACCAGGTGATGGGTTTCGTGGAGCCGCCCGAACGCGAGATCACCCTTCCGGGACGGGTTCTGCAGCTGAACTACATCCGGAACCACATGAACGCCTTCGGCAACGCCCTCTACGGCGCCGGCTTCATGAACCCGACCAACGGTTTCCGTGCCTTCGTCGACACGCCGTCGTGGATCGACCACCACTTGTTGAACGTCCTCTCTTTCAACGTCGACGCACTGCGCCTCAGCGCCTTCTTCTACAAGGAGCGGAACGGCCCGCTGAAGTTCGGCCCGCTTTGGGACTTCGACCGGGCGCTGGGATCCACCGACGGCCGCGATGCCAACCCGCGGGTGTGGCGGTCGCAAACCCAGGACGGTGGCACGGACTTCTTCAACTACACCTGGTGGGACCGGATGTTCCTAGATCCCGACTTCTTCCAGGACTACATCGACCGCTACCAGTCGCTGCGGCAACGCGAGTTCAGCACTACCAACCTGTGGCGCCTGATCGACCAGATGGCGAACCAGGTCCGGGCAGCCCAACCGCGCGAGCAGACCCGATGGGGCGTACTGCCACGGGGCGGAAGCTACCAGTCCGAGGTGAACCTGATGCGCGCCTGGATCTCGAACCGGACCGACTTCATGGACCGCCAGTTCGTCGCGCGGCCGACGTTGGCCTCGGCCGGAGGTCGGGTCACGGCCGGCTTCGGCGCCGCGATAAACCCGCCTGCGGGACTCACGGTCTACTACACCCTCAACGGCACGGATCCCCGCGCCCCAGGCGGCCGCACCAACCCGGCGGCCTTCCGCTACAATGGGACCCCGGTCCGGATCGACGCCAACTCCAAGCTCGTCGCACGGACCGTCAACCCGTCCCACAACGCCCTCACCGGCCCGAACAATCCTCCGCTCCGGTCCATCTGGTCGGGACCCGTCTCCGCGACCTACGTGACCGATCCGATTCCCCTCGCGGTCACCGAAATCCATTTCCATCCCGACGACAACGGTGCCGAAGGCGACGCCGACGACTTCGAGTTTGTCGAGTTGTCCAACCTGGGCACGCGGACGGTCTCTCTGGCCGGGATGCGGTTGCGGGGAGGCGCGGACTTCGACTGGGCCACGACCAACCGGGCGGCCCTGGCGCCGGGACAACGCGGAGTTGTGGTCGCGGATACCGCCCGTTTCCGGACCCAATACCCCGGTGTGACCAACATCCTCGGCAGCTACTCCACCCAGCGGCTTTCCAACGGAGGCGAACGGATCGCGCTGTTCGGAGCCCTTGACGAGCCGGTGTTCGACTTCCGATACGGCGCCGACTGGCAGCCCTTGGCCGACGGCGGCGGATTTTCGCTGGTCGTCGTCGACGAAACCGCTCCCGGTGATCCGGCTCTACCGGGTACATGGCGGCGGAGTTCGGTCCCGTGGGGTTCCCCGGGCGCCCCGGATCCGGCCCCCGTGTTCAGGCCGGCCACCCTGGGCTTTTCCCCGGTGGTCGGCGATCGGCTGGGTCTCCAATTCCAGGCGCCGGCAGGCACCTCACATCGGCTCGAGGAACTCGGCGAACTCGGATCCGGCCCCTGGAACCGCATCGTCGAATTCCCGGGCGCGCAGACCAACCGGGTCGAATCGGTCGAGGTCCCCATCCTGCATTCCACCCGTTACTACCGGCTCCGGCGCTTCTAGGAGAGTCGGCGCGGACTTTGCACTTGCTGGCCCCCCGACGGATCCGCAGAAACAGCGGGCCGTGGAGGGCCGGTCCGCTCG
>JAIXUV010000118.1 GCA_027483345.1 Verrucomicrobiales bacterium
AGCGGATCCATGCGGTCGTGGCAGGAACTGCAGAGCGGCTGCTGCCGATGCAGTTCCAACGTCTCGCGAAGCGACAACGTCCGGCTCTTCATCGCCTTCGCGGCGTCCTCCAGCGGGGGCACGTCCGGCGGGGGAGGCGGCGGCGGGGTGCCGAGGATGTTGTCGAGGATGAACAGCCCACGCTTCACCGGCGAGGTGCGCGTCGGATTCGAGGTCACCACCAGAATCGCCCCTTGTGTGAGCAGGCCACCCCGAGGACTTCCCTCGGGCAACACGACCTTCTCCATCGCATCACCCCGGACGACGACGTTGGTGAGTCCATAGAACTTGGTGAGCCTCTGGTTAAGGAAGGTGTAGTTGCTGTCGAGCAGCTCCAGGACGCTTCGGTCTTCGCGGAAGACATGGGAGAAGTACGTCTCGGTCTCCTGGCGCATCGCCCGGCGGATCTCCCCGGTCAGGTCCGCCCGGATGGGTGCGTTGTTCCTGCGGATCACCAGCGCCCGGAGTTCCTCCGTCTCCTTGCGTTCCGACGGGGTGAGCTCCGCGTCGGGGCGGTCCCGCAGCTCGCGGAAGCGACGCCGACGCGCCTCGAAATCCGGATCCGGTGCGGTCTCCCGCGCCAACACCTGCCGGGAGTCCACCAGCGAGGTCTCGACGTCCCGGGTCTGGAGCCATTGCCCGGCGAAGTTCCCGACGAACTCGGAGAAGCGTGGATCCCGCACCATCCGGTCGAGCTGGGTGTCCAGTTCCGCACGAAGGCGTCCGCGACCTGCCAAGGCCATCAGCTCGGCGTCCGGCATCGTGGACCAAAGGAAGTAGGAGAGCCGCGTGGCCAAGGCGTGTTCGTCCAGCAGCGGATGTCCGGTTCCGCCGGAGCGGATGGGCGCCTCCTCGCGGAACAGGAACCGCGGCGAGGACAACACCGCCACCATCGCCTGGGAGACTCCCGCCTCGAAGGTCTTCCCGGAGCGCTTCCACGTGCTTTCCGCCAGCGTGACCAACCGGTCGACCGTGGCCTTGTCGACCGGCCGCCGGTAGGCGCGCTCCGCGAACGCCGCCAAAATCGTCCGTGCCTGTCGACGCCGCGCCGCGTTGCCCCGGGGTTCCTCGGTGCCGAACCACTCGGCATGGCGCTTCGGCCTCACCCCGCGCGCCTTGTCCATCGGACCGCGCACGGTCACCGAATCGAGACGGAACGCCAACGCCCGCACGGGTCTCTCGTCCGGAGTCAACGGCTGCACTTCCACCGTGAGGATGTGTTCGCCGGCGGTCCATTCGCGATCGAACTCGAACCGCAGCGGCTTGTTGCCCTCGCGCGTGAACTCCTTGGAAAGCAGCTCCTCGCCGTCGGCCCGCAGCACCAGCCGGCTTCGGTTGTAGTCGAACTGGTTGTCCACGAACCGCTCGGCCGCGTGGAGGTCGAACTGCAGGCGGTACTTCCCGGCATGTGGGACACTCGCCGAAGCCGAAGCCGTGGCGGCCTCCACGAAGGCCAGCATCAACGATCCCGAAGGACCGCCCAAACGGTTGGTCAACGCCTCGGACGGCGGCGCAGCACGCCGGAATTCCTTCCCGGCCACCACCTTCTCCGAGGGCACCCACGGCTCCGACGGCACGGCCCGGGAAACGATCGTCTGGGCCGCAGCGAGGTACTTCTCCAGAAGCATCGGCGAGACCGTCAAGACGTCGGCGATGGTGTCGAAGCCGCGGCCCGTGTCGTCGGGCGGGAACTCCGCCTGGGTGTCGAAGTCGACCCCCATCAGGTCCTTGATCGTGTTGCGGTACTCGACGCGGTTGAGCCGGCGCACCGTGACCCGTCCCGGATCCGGCCGTGTCGGATCCAACTGGAAGACATCCCCGAGGATCCAGCGTTCCAGGAGCGCCTTCTCGGCCGCAGTCGGCTGGCGCTTCTTCGGCGGAGGCATCATGCCGGACCGGACGTTCTTGAGGGCGGTCAACCAGAGGCCACGGTCGGCCATCAACGCGGCCTCCGACTCATGGCCGTCCAACCGCACCCCGCCCTTGTCCATCCCGTCCCCATGGCAGTCGTGGCAATACCGTTCCAACAGGGGAAGGACGTCCTTCCGGAAATCCTCGGCATGCGCCGTCAACCCTTGGATTCCGCAGGAGACCAGCAGCCCCAAGAACAGCCCGCGGACCCGGTGGGAGAAACCCGATGCCACCGGCCCTGCGAGGCGCGACGGAGACGGTGGCACCATCAAAGGGTTGGTGATTTGTTTGGCAACTCGCACAGCTGTGGGGATGACCCCATAGACTGAGCCGAAATCCCATCTCGTTGGCAAGGCCGACGGGACCTGGTGGCGGTGTCTCTCGAAGTCTTCGCCTGGCCTTCAGGAACGGCTCTTCCGGAAGGACTCGATCACGGCGTCGATCCGCGGATCCCCGCTCGGATATTGATGAGAGTCCAGGGGCACGCCGGCCTCCAGGAGCAGGCGGACAACTTTGGGGAAATCGCCGCCGGGATGACGCCTTGCGGTCACGCAACTGTGGATCGCATAACCAATCGCGGTGGCATTGTAGGCCGGGTCCCGGCGGTCCACCGGGTGACCGTGCCGGAGCAGCAGTTCCACCAAGGCCGCCTCGCCGCACCAGGCCGCGTTGTGCAACGGAAGGAAGCCGTGGTTGGTCTCCGGCACGTCGACCGGGAAACCCAGATCCAGCATCAACCGGACGGCCTCGAGGCTGAGGTTCGTCTCCCAACAGAACTTTGCGAGGAGCGTGCGGTCCTCGGCATCCAACTCGGCCACCAGCCCAGGCGTCCGGGCGACAAGGGTTCCGGCCAGGGATCGGTCCGCCAACGCGCAGGCGATGAGCAACTGGTGGCGCGGTGGGGTGTGGGCCATGAGGAAGTCGTACAACGCCCGATGCCCCCGGAGATGGGCGATCTCCTGGGCCGACTGGTTGAAGCCGAGCGTCCACTGGTAGATCGAGCCTCCCCTTCCCCGCGATCCGATCCCGGGAAACGGTCCGCGGTTGTTCCCGATGCGAAGGGTCGTGCAGGACGGATCCCCGCGGACCAACCGCTCCGCCAGTTCCGGGTCCCCGAGTCCGGCGGCCAGGAACAGATCGGCTTGGGCGCCGTGTTCGAGCAGGAGGCGGCTCACCTCCGGCGCCTCGCCGATGCGCCATTGCGCCGGGGTCGAGTCATGGTCGTCGTCGCGGGCGTCGACCTTCGCGCCGCGCTCCAGCAGCAGTCGCGCGGTGGCGACGTCGCGGCTGAAGTGGAGCGGACGGCAACCGTCGCCGCCGCGCGCGTGGACGAGTTCCGGCCGTCGGTTCAACAGGCCACGGAGCCGCTCGACCAACCCCAGCGCGGACGCGGCATGGGGCGTGAGGACGGCGCCGCGTTGGACCAGGTGCTCGGCCACCTCCGGCAGCAGGCGATTCAACCCGAAGCCCGGCCCCCACCACGCACTGACCATCCCCACCGTCAGACCGCTCTCGAGAAGCAGGTCGACCATCCCGACACTGCGGATGGAGGAAACGATGCCGGCCGGCGACACGCCGGAGTTCGACATCAGTGCGGCCAGTTCCTCCCGGTACCGTTCCAGCAGGGCGGACACGCCGGCGAGGTCGTCGGCTTCGACCAACCGATGCACGGCGGCGAGTGGATGTGGATTCATGGCGAGATTCCCGGGTTCCGGCAGGCTCCGTCGATGGGTCCGCTTTCCGGGAAGCCTCCCACCAGGATCTGTCCGCACGGAACGAACCCGGCCTTCTGCAACGTGCGGAACGACGCCGCGTTGGAGGGATTGCAGCGGGCGCATGGGACCGCACCGAGTTCGTAGCACCTCCGCTTCAGTTCCTGCACGAGGAAGGATCCCAGGCCGCGACGCCGATACGGCTCGGATACGTCCATGTAGAGATCGCCGTAGGGACGGTTGTAGTGGAAGAGGATCCCACCCTTTCCGACCTCGACCCCGTCCACCTCAAGGCGCCATTCCCCGCCGCCCCGCCGGCGTTCGAGGGCTGTCTGAATCTCAGAATCGCCGGTGAGCGGCCTAAGGACGGCGCCGTTGGCTGGCAGCGTCGCGGTCACGCCGTCGCGGAAGAGGATGCGTTCGCTGGTGATGCCGAGGCCGTAGGTGTGGGCGAGGACGCCCAAGGGCCCGCAATTGGTTTGGGCCTCGAAAAACCGGACGCCGGTGACCCGCAGGAAGCGCTCGAACAACTCGAAGACGCGGCACTCAAACTCCGCAAGCAGGTGGAATTCGAACACCGTCGGCTTGCCTGTCCAAGGACCGGCGATCGCTACCTCCGCGAATCCGACGGGGTTGCTGGCGACCTCGATGAGGAAGGTCCTCGTCCACCCTTCACGACGATGGATGGAGTCATGGACGATCTGGCAGCCGGCCATCTCGCGCTGGCGGGTGCGCAATGCGAGCACCTCCCCGGCCGGGACCTCTCGAACGGTCGGATTCATCGACACCGATGGAACTCAGTTCGGTGACCCGATGCCCGTCAATTCCCACCTTTGCTTGGCCTGAACCACCTCGTTCACTTCGACTGCCTTGGCCGGTGCCAGGGGCCTAACGATGTTGGGACAGTCCGGAGACCACTTCATGCACCCAGTCCCGAGGCAACCCAAGAGCGAGACGGCCGCGGAAATGGGTGGTTTAGGATTCAAGGCTCGGTCGGCGTCACATCCCAAAAATGATGGTCCATTTTGGACAACTCGTGGTCGGGCGTGAGAACTGCAGTCCGTCTGCTGGCCGGGCGACCCGCCGGTCGCCGTCATCCATACCCATGATGAAGAATCCAGATCGCTTCTCCGGTCCGACAAAAACCTCTGAACGGATCAGTGATGTCACCGGAAGAATCCGCAGACTTGCCGTCGCCACCTGGGCCATTTGCCTGGGTCTCGTCTTCGGACCCGTCGTCGGCAGGACCCAGAGTGCGCCGGTCCCAACCGTCCTGCTTCGGAGCCCGCTGACGAACGTCTCCACTATCATCAAGCCACCGGTTGGACCGTCAGGAACCACGACCCTGGATTCAGGCGCCTTCGTGGAGTCGGCGGGGTTCGCGGGGGCACGCTGCGTCCAGGCGGACGACCGCATCACCTATCCGATTGGCGCGCTGGGGCCGACGTTCCCCGCCGCGGGTGAGGTCGAGTTCTGGTTCCTGCCTGGCTACGCGGTCGAGGACGACGACGTGAACCACGTCCTCTTCTCCATCGGCGACATCTACGGTGCGCCCCGGATCGAACTGCGTGAGAGCGGCTCGTTGAACCTCACGGTGGTGATTCCGGGACCGAACGGATGGACCAACCTGACCGTCAGCAGCGACTACCGCAGGCCCCTTTGGCAGGCGGGACGATGGGTTCACCTCCGGGCCGCATGGGATCCGGCCCAAGCGGAGGACAGCCTGCGCGTGCTGGTGGACTCGCGCCGGGTTCACGGCATGAAGGTGCCGGGCGGATGGTCGGTCACCGACTGGGGCGGCGACGTGCAACTGAACATCGGTTCCGGACTGGCGGCTGTCAGCCCTGGCGTATCCCAAGGCCAGTTCCCGGCCGGCGGCAGCATCCGCGACCTGGTCGTGAGAAGCGGCCCGTCCCAGTTCGAGGAGTTGCCCTACGAGCCCGGAGGAGGTGGTGGTGGTGGTGGCGGCAACGGCGGCGGCGGTGGTATTGGCGTTGAGATCGATCCCGTGGATCCCGCTCCAATCCCGGACCCGGTGCCGATCACCAACACCGTGCCCGCGAACCTGGGCTGGAACGTGCCGCAGATGGTGCCTCCTGCGCCGAGCCCTCTGGGCCGCAACCTCGACCTGCCATTGACCGTGAAGGAAGTGGCAGGCACCGGCGTGACCAATTTCCCGGTGTCCGTCGTGGTGCCCCTGCCCTATGGCCAAAATCAGGACGCGGCCGGACTCCGGGTGCTGGATCCAGCCGGGATCGAGGTACCGGCGCAGTTCGAGGTGCTGAACCGGCACTGGAACAAGGACCGCTCGATCCGACACCTCCAGGTCCTGTTCGACGCGACGGTTGGAGCCTTCGCCGGGGCAGGCACCGGCACCGGACAGGCGGTCTACCGACTCGTCAGCGGGCGGACCGCGGACCCAGTGGAACCATCGGGTGGAAGGTTGGAAATCAGCGATGCCGGCGGAGTGGTCGAGTTTCGAACGGCAGGGCAGACCTTACGGATCCGCCGCTCACCGCTGTCCATCGAGACGCCTCTTGGCGACCTCGACGGACGGATGCTCGCGCGTCAGGGGGACGTTGACGTCCTCCAGGAATCCTTCCGGCGCGATCCAGCCGACATCCAGGTCACCGTTGAGGAATCAGGCCCGCTTCGGGCGGTGGTTCGCCTCGCGGCGCCGACCCTCTACCTGTCACCCACCAACCACGTCCATGGCTGGGCGCTGCGGCTGACGGCGTTCGCCGGCAAGCCGTTCCTGAAGGTGGACTTCCAACTGCAGAACAGTGCGATCAACCGGACGTACTCGCGGCCGCTCTACTTCGAATCCTACGAACTCGCCCTGCGCCTTCCGTCGCCGGCCGCCGCCCGCGCGGTCCGGTCCCGTGAACGGGCCGACGACCCGGCCGGACTGGGACCGCTGTGGGGTGCCGGACTGCTGGCCGAGGAAGGGGTCCAGGTCCTCTACCGGAACTTCGAGCAGCAGTGGCCGAGCGGGATCGCCCTGGATGGGGACGGACTCCTGCGAATCGAGCTATGGCCGGCCTGGAGCAGCCAGCGCCAGGGCAACGAACTGAGCGCGACCGGCCTCCACTGGTTGGACGACATGCAGCACACGGTGAAGGAATTTGTGCTGAACTTCGGCCCGCTCGGGTCGGATTCCGCCGCGGTCCTCGCCCGACAGTTCCAGTTCCCGCCGGTGGTCACCTTGCCCTACGCGTGGTATTCCGCCACACGGGTCACCGGCGACCTCGGCGGACATTTCCCACCGCCGCCGTCCAACCTGCCCGCGTCGGATCGTCGCCTGCCGGACTACCAGACCTACGGCGGCCGGTATCAGACGGCCGCCCCCGGAACACCGCTTTCAACGCTCCTTGGAGTGAACCGGTTCGGTCTCGACGAGATGCGACGCATCGCCACCTCGATGGCGGGCGACTGGCCCTACAGCGTCAACCGGTTCCTGCTGTCCGGCGATCCGGCGGACTACTTCTACGGGGTGGATTTCGCCATGGCGGAACTGAACATCCGCCCACAATGGCTGGCGGGCTACCGGTTCGGGCGTGACTACAACCGCATCCGGCCGTCCGAGAATCCCTACCTGCCTGACGCCAGCCAACCGGACCAGGTTCGCAACTGGCGCCGCTTCATCGCCAATGGCCGCCCGAAGCTGGACGTCGGCACGACACCCGGAGCCGGTGCCTACCTCCCGTCCACCGCCCCCAACGCCTACGCCCGCGACGACGAGCACAGCTGGATCTACCACGTCGACGAGGCCTACCAATTCTCCGGGAACCCTTGGTTGCGCGACTGGCTCGCCTTCATGGGAGAGTTCCGGAAGACACGGCTCAACCAACTGGATCCGTTCCCGGACATGTCCGCCCGTGCGCTCGGCCACTCCCTCGCCCAGGCCGTCGCGTCCTACAAGGCCACCGGCGATGGGACGCTGCTCGTCTCGATGCGGAACTTCATCCACCGACACTTCCAGTTCGTCGACGAAACCGCCCCTCCGGCCGCTCCCTTCTGTGCCGACACCAGCTTCCTCCATCGGGGCACGGGCGGCCGGGCGTACTACATGGGAGGCGGTGGTCCAACCAGCCTGGAGGCCCCGTTCCAGATCGGCTTTCTCTCCCGGGCCCTGATCAACTACCTGGAGGAACTCGGCGAACCCGATCCCTACGCCCTCGCGATTGTCGGCGGTTTCGTGAACTGGAACCACCGCTACGCGAACTACGGCTACTACCAGGATGCCATCACGGTGAACCCGGACACCGACGGCTCAGCCATGAGTCTCGTGGACCCGTCGCTCTGGCTCTTCCTGAAGAACGGCGACACCACGCTGCGCGAACATGCGTTGCGCTTCGCGAACGGGGGTTGGGGAACACCCCGCGAATTCGCCTCACTCGCTCCCTATGTGGATCTCCGCCGTTGGTCGGGCGACTACAACGGCCGCCTCGCCAGCCTCGCGATCTCCCTGCCGGAAACCTCTGCCACGGTGCGGATAGCACTTCAGGAAGGTCTGCCCGAACTCTTCGTCCTCGGTCCCGCGGAGCGGGACTTGGTCCTCGAATCCAGCGGCGACCTGCGGGGTTGGGAGGAGTTCCGCCGCATTCTGGGCCGCGGCACCACGGAACCGGTCCGCGTCGCCGTTCCGGCGACGGAACAAAGCCGCTTCTGGCGCCTTCGAAACCCCTGAGCTGCACCGCCGAGGTTCCTCGACTGGAGAACGGATTCCGAAGCGTCCCTTCAACCCTTCATCAGACAAGTGACAGGGAGAGTTGGTCACTCAGGTGACAGGGGGAGTAGGTCAGAGTAAGGGTTTTGGAGAGGTTGTTCCGGCGGGTTGGGCGCAACGGAGGACGAGCGAAGCGAGGCCG
>JAIXUV010000069.1 GCA_027483345.1 Verrucomicrobiales bacterium
CATCCCCGTGGCCCGCCGGCTCCTGGCCGATTTCGAGACGCCGCTGTCCGCCTACCGGAAGCTGCGCGGCTGGGGCGAGTCGTTCCTCTTCGAATCCGTGGAAGGCGGCGAGCACCTCGGCCGCTATTCGTTCGTGGGCTGCAACCCCCGCGCTGTCATCCGGCAACAGGGCTCCCGCGTCGACGTCCTCCAGGAGGGCAAGGTGGTGGAGGTGTACACGGTCGACCCCCTCGGCCCCGCCGCCGGCGAACGCCACGTCCGCGACGGCCTCCAGGTCGTCGAGAAGGTTATGGCCGGCTACACGCCGGTCGCCGTCCCGGGCATGCCCCGATTCACCGGCGGCGCCGTCGGCTTCATCGGATACGAGTTCATCCACGACGTGGAGCCCATCGTGCCCCGTCCGCCGAAGGACGAGCTGGGAACGCCCACGCTGTGCTTCCTCATCGCGGACCAGGTCCTCGTCTTCGACCGCGTCGCGCAGACCATCACGGTGGTGGTGAACGCGGTCCTTTCCCCGGGCCAGAAGCCGGAGGAGGCCTATGAGGACGCCGTCAGCGAGATCGAACGGCTGGTGTCCCTGCTCGAACAGCCGGTCGAGTTCAAGGCGCTGACCCTCCCGCTCGACGCCCCCGACGCCGCCTTCGTCTCCAACACCACCCGCGAGCAGTTCCTGGCGAACGTCGTGAAGTCGAAGGAGTTCATCCGCGCCGGCGACATCATCCAGGTGGTCGGATCCCAGCGCTTCAGCACGCCGGTGAAGGCCTCGCCCATGGACATCTACCGGGCGGTCCGCTCGATCAACCCCTCGCCGTACATGTTCCTCCTCGAGCTGGACGGCTTCGCGCTCGTCGGCGCCTCGCCCGAACTGCACGTCCGCTGCGAGGACCGCGAGGTCGAGATCCGTCCCATCGCCGGTACGCGTCGCCGTGGCAAGTCGCCTGAGGAGGACCTCGCGTTGGAGAAGGACCTCCTCGCCGATCCGAAGGAGCGGGCCGAGCACGTCATGCTGGTGGACCTCGCCCGGAACGACATCGGACGCGTCTGCGACTTCGGCAGCGTCTCGGTGAAGGAGCTGATGGTCATCGAGCGCTACAGCCACGTGATGCACATCGTCTCCCAGGTGAACGGCCGGCTCTCCGCGGAGCGGTCGGCGTTCGACCTCATGCGGACGACCTTCCCGGCCGGCACGCTCAGCGGCGCCCCGAAGATCCGTGCGATGCAGATCATCTCCGAGTTCGAGGGCACCACCCGCGGCCCCTATGGCGGCTGTGTCGGCTACTTCGGCTTCAACGGCAACGCCGACCACTGCATCACCATCCGCACCGCCCTAGTGAAGGACGGCATGGCCCATGTCCAGGCCGGCGGCGGCTGGGTCAACGACTCCGAACCCGAGGCCGAGTTCGAGGAGACGGTCAACAAGTCGAAGGCCATGCGGCGAGCGGTGGCGGTCGCCGAGACCTTCGCCGCCTCCGGCGCCTGATCCGTCCGGGCCGTCCCCTCTGCTGAACCGCAAGCCGAGACGGCTCGTCCCACGCGCATGAACCAGCAGGACCTCATCCGCCTTGGCGTCCCGCCCGGCGAGACCATGCGGCGCGGCGTGGACTTCATCTCCCGCTACATCCTCAAGGGTCGCGACCGCGCGGCCCTGCCCGCCGTGGTCGAGGCGGTCGTCTCCGCCCCGGCGGACCACGTGAAGGACCCGCTGGCCGGGGAGTTCGCGAAGGCCCTTCTGCGTTCACCCCGGATCATCCGGCCGGCCTCCGCGCCCTGGCGCCAGTGGGGACAAGGCCTGGAGCCCGAGGCGGTGAACCAGCTCGCCCGCGCCTGCCAGCTGCCCGTCTCGGTGGCCGGTGCGCTCATGCCCGATGCGCATGTCGGCTACGGTCTGCCCATCGGCGGCGTGCTCGCGACGGCCGGTGCGGTGATCCCGTACGCAGTGGGCGTGGACATCGCCTGCCGCATGAAGCTGACCGTGCTCGACCTGCCGGTCCGCGCCCTGGAGAGGAAGCGGGACCGGCTGATCGGTGCCATCGAGGCGGAGACGCGCTTCGGCATCGGCGCCCACTTCGAGCGGCGCCGCGAACATCCGGTGATGGATGAGGACTGGTCGGTGAGCCCGATCACGGCGAAGAACCGCGACCGGGCCGCGGCCCAGCTCGGGACCAGCGGCAGCGGCAACCACTTCGTCGAGTTCGGCACGCTCGACGTCCGCGAGGAGTCGCCCGGGAAGTCCGGCATTCCCGGCCTCGCCCCCGGCCAGTACGTGGCCCTCCTTTCGCACAGCGGCAGCCGTGGTGCGGGCTCGGCGGTCTGCGAACACTACTCGGAACTCGCGATGGAACGGCATCCGGAGCTGGCCCGCGAACACAAGCACCTCGCCTGGCTCGACCTCGACTCCGCCGAGGGCCGCGAATACTGGGGCGCCATGGAGCTGATGGGCCGGTACGCCGCGGCCAACCACGCGCTCATCCACCGCCACGTCGCGGAACACCTCGGACTCGAGGTCCTCGCCGACGTCGAGAACCACCACAACTTCGCCTGGAAGGAGACCCACGTCATCCAGGGCGAGACCCGGGAGGTCGTCGTCCACCGCAAGGGGGCGACGCCGGCGGATGCAGGCGTGCTCGGCGTGATACCCGGTTCCATGGCGGCGCCGGGCTACGTGGTGCGTGGGAAGGGGAACCCGGAGTCGCTGAACTCCGCCTCCCATGGCGCCGGCCGCGTCATGAGCCGCTCAAGGGCCTTGGAGACCTTCGAGTGGTCCAAGGTGAACCGCGTCCTGAAGGACCGGCACGTCCACCTGATCTCGGCCGGACTCGACGAGGTCCCCGGTGTGTACAAGGACATCCACGAGGTCATGGCTGCGCAGCAGGACCTCGTGGAGGTGCTCGCGGAGTTCCAGCCCCGACTGGTCAAGATGGCCCCAAGCGGGGAACGGGCGGAGGACTGATCGGGGCGGGACCTTCTTCGGGAAGGTCAGTTCAAGGTCCTGCGTTCCACCAACGCTCCGACCACGATCTTCGCCGTCACGAGACCGCAGCCGATGAAGAGCAACAGTGCCCCGACGCAGAGGCGCAGGAGCGTCCGCCGAGTCCATGGACGGCCGGATGCAATCGCGAACCAGATGAAGCCCGCGATGGCGGCCACCAGGGCGCCCAGCGACAAAAGCACGGGGGTTCCGTAGATGAAGGCGATCCGGTCGTCGACGTCGCCAATGTACTTCTGATCGTAGTAGAACAGGAGCCAGGAGCAGGGCGCTGCGACCGCCGCTCCGACCGCCAGGAGGAAGAACGCGCTGTCGGAGCCGTCCCGGGATCGTCCAGCCCGAGGCTTACCAGGTTCGTTGTCTTCGGTCGCACCCACAGCGTAGGGGATCCCCTGGCGCGGCTTCGCCTACCGTGCGATGCCGCACTGGTACTCGAACCAAGCCGGGTTCAGGGAACCCAACGGACCCTTGAGCTTCGCCAGTTCCTCGGCCGGCCCGTGGATCTCGAGCCGCACCAGCGACGACAGGGTCAGCATCCGGTCGAGGAGGGCGCCGACGTTGGTGAGGTGCGTCAGGACGCCGTCCGCGTCGGTGTAGGCCTCGCGGCAGAACACCTCGTCCCCGTTGAGCGTGAACTCGTAGTAGAGCGCCTTCTCCTCGGCCGAGGTCTTGTCGACGAATTCGCGCAGCAGGGCCTTGGCGGTGTCGAGGTTGCCGGGGTGGACCTTGAAGTAGGGATGCAGGCTGACGGATTTCATGGTGTGTGTGCCTTCTTGGAGTGGTTGCCGAAGCGGGAAGTCGAAGCGGGACGGTTCAGCCGAGTCCGCAGTTGGCCTTGGCGCGCTGGAGCGTCTTCTGGGCGACGGCACGGGCCCGCACGGCGCCGTCGGCGAGGACCGCGCGGACCTCGTCCGGCCTCGACGCCAGTTCGGCGCGCCGGGCGCGGAACTCGGCGAAGTGGTTCCAGTACTGCTCGAACAGGCCCTTCTTCAGGTCGCCGTAGCCCATGCCGCCGGCGCGCAGACGGTTCTCGTAGTCGGCGGCCACCTCCGGAGTGGCGAGCAGCTTCAGCAGCTGGATGGCGATGTTCTTCTCGGCGTCCGGCTTCGGCTCCTCCGGGGTCCGGCTGTCCATCTGGATGCCCATGATCCGCTTGCGCAGCGGCTTCTCCTCGCCGTGCAGCTCGATGGTGTTGCTGTAGCTCTTGCTCATCTTCTGGCCGTCGAGTCCGGGAACCACGGCGACCGACTCCTGGATCCGCGGCTCGGGCACCACGAAGGTCTCGCCGTAGGTGTTGTTGAACTTGATGGCGATGTCGCGGGTGACTTCGAGGTGCTGCTTCTGGTCCTTGCCCACGGGCACGACGTTCGTGCCGTACAGGAGGATGTCCGCCGCCATCAGCACCGGATATGCGAAGAGCCCATGGTTCACCGCGCCGACGTCCCCGTCCGCGAGCTTGGCGACCTTGTCCTTGTAGCTGTGGCAGCGTTCCAGCAGGCCCATCGGAGTGACCGTGCTCAGCAGCCAGGCCAGCTCCGTGTGCTCCGGGGTGTCGGACTGGCGCCAGAAGACGCAGCGCTTCGGGTCCAGCCCGGCCGCGAGCCAGTCCAGGGCGACGTCGAAGGTGAACTGCCGGCGCTTCGCGGCATCCGTGAGGGACGTCATCGAGTGGTAGTCCGCGATGAAGTAGAAGGCCTCGCCCTCCTCCTGGAGTCGGATGGCCGGGAGCATGGCGCCGAAGTAGTTGCCCAGGTGCAGGGCACCGCTCGGCTGGATGCCGGTGAGAACACGCATGACGGAACCATGCGGAACCCGGAGGCGGCAGGGCAAGGGAGCAAGGAGCGATGAGCAAGTAGGGAGTAGGGAGCAGAGTGGGCACCGCAGCTTGGCAGCCGCGGCAACGGGCAACGGGCAACGGACGAAATCTGCTTCTCCGTGCCCTCCGAGTCTCCGTGGCCAATCCCGCGCTCGCGCCTTCCGGTGGCTGTCAGCGGGCGAAGTGGCCGAGTTCCTTGAGGGAGACGAAGTCGGCGGGGCGCTGGTCGGTAGGGCGGCCGAGGATGACGTGGTCTAGGATCTCGATGCGGAG
>JAIXUV010000098.1 GCA_027483345.1 Verrucomicrobiales bacterium
GGGCCGTCGATGACGACCTTGATCTCGTCGATCTGGACCTTCAGCCCGGGGAACTGCTGCGGCAGGGAGGCGGCGGCGGCACGGACCTCGTCGGCGCCTTGGATGGTGCCGGATCCGAGTCCGAAGACGTCGACCTGGATCACCACGTCGCGGGTGATGCAGCCGGCGATCTCGCCGGCGCGGGCGAGGGCGTCGATGGGCGTGTTGGGGCGGCCTTCGGAGGAGACCGCGCGCTGGGCCTTGAGGAGGACGACGCGGATGCGGTCCTCCTCGGTCGGGAGCAGGCGGACGAGCAGGGTGACGGTGGCCGCGACCGCGAGGAAGAGGGTGATCCGGACCAGGGGCGACTTCATGGGTTGATCAGGCGGCCGACGACGCGCTCGCGGTTCACGCGGCCGAAGTAGTGGTCCTCGCGGCGCATGGAGCGGTTGTCGCCGATGACGTAGAACTCGTCCGGGCCGAGTTCGAGTTCCTGGACTTCCCAGGCGGCGGGGTTGCGTACGCCGGGCGTGGGCGGACGGAGGTAGGGTTCCTCGAGGGCTCCGTCGTCGATGAAGACCTGGCCGGCCCGGATGCGGATGCGTTCGCCGGGAAGGGCGATGATGCGTTTGAGGAGGAAGAGGTGGTTGCCGGCCTCGCGGATGGCGACGACGTCGCCGCGTTTGGGCGGGGAAAGGCGGAAGGCGAGTTTGTTGACGAAAAGCCTTCGGCCGTCGCGGTAGGTGGGCAGCATGCTGACGCCGCTGACGACGATCGGTTGGACGGAAGCCCTGAAGCCGAAGTAGACCAGGACCGCGGTGACCACGAGACGCAGGAGCGTCGTCCGAGGGTTGCGGCCCACCAGGACCACCTGCCACCAGGGTGTCGATGAAGGCGATTCGGGGTCGGCCATGCGGGTTGGTCTCGGCACGCTAGGACGTGAAGGCCTCGGGCGAAACTGGAAACTGTGGAGCCGGAATGGCGTGGCTGTCCTGGAATCGGTACAGCCATGAAACGGCCTAGGCCCCCTTGACACACGGGGCAAGCACAACAGCTTATCACCCGTTTGCCGGGGAACGGGTCGGTGGTGCCGGCGCAGTCGCGAACCTCGAATCAAATGGGATCCAACAACGAAGCCAAGTCGGCGACCTCCACCGCGGAAGCGATCGAGGTGGTGTGCGGGCGTCTGGCCTACTGGTGTGGGATCGAGCGCACACCGGCGCAGGTCCGCGACTGCATCCGAGAGGCGGCCGCTTCCGGCGCCGCGCCGCTGGATACCCTCGCCGCTGCGGTCGTCGCGGTCGGCCTGAAGGCCCGTCCCGTCTCCATGACGTTGGCGGAGGTGGTGCACCATGCACGGTCGGACACCCCGATCGTCCTCCGCCGGCCAGATTCTTCCCCGGGGAACGAGTGGCTCATCGTGGTGCGGCGCGGGTGGTTCCGTGTACGCGTGGACGGCCTGGATCGGCTGGGGCGCACGCGGGACGTCACCGTCGGCGCACTGGAGAAGCTGCTGGGCGGGGGCGGCGGTCCGATTTCGTGTCTGTTGGTCGAGGCCGCCTTGCCGGCCGACGCGGTGGGTCCCGCGGGCATGCCTTCGGATTCGGTCGGCGCGTTGGGCAAGGAGCACTTCCAGGCTCATGTGCATCCGTCCCCGCTGGACCGCGTCCGGTCCCTTGCGCGGCTGGAGCAGAAGGACCTCTGGACGCTCTTCTGGTACGCGGTGGCGACCGGGCTGTTGTACCTGGCCATCCCGTTGGCTGTGGACGCGATGGTCAGCAACATCGCGTTCGGCGGCCAGCAGAGGGTCTACGTGCAGGCCCTTCTGGTCCTGGCGGGGGTGCTGGGGACCTTCCTTTTCCTGTACGCGTCCATCCGCGCGTTGGCCTTCGTGGTCATCGAACGGCTCCAGCGCCGGCTTTTCGTGCGCTTCACGGCGGACCTGGCGGCGCGGTTGCCCAAGGTGACCCAGGCGGAATTCGACAAGGTCCACGGCCCTGAGCTGACCAACCGGTTCTTCGACATCATGACCCTCCAGAAGGCGGCGGCGCAGCTTCTGCTCGATGGACTGGACGTCATCCTGAGCTTCCTCATCGGATCGCTGGTGCTGGCCTTCTATGATTGGACGCTGTTCTGGTTCGATGCGGGACTGCTCGTGCTCATCGCGGTGGTGATCCGTGGCTTTGGACGCGGCGGCGTGAACTCGAGCATCGAGGAATCCCGTGCGAAGTACGCCACGGCGGGCTGGCTGCAGCAGGTGGCGCTGTTCTCGGGGGCCTTCAAATCTCCGGGCGGCGAGGCGCTGGCGGAGGCTCGGGCGGACTCCTATGCGCGGGAGTACCTGAAGCACCGGCGCACCCACTTCAAGATCCTGTTCCGCCAGGTGGTGGGCCTGTTGGCCATCGAGGTGGTGGCGACGACCGCCCTCCTGCTGTGGGGTGGCTTCCTGGTCCTTTCGGGCAAGCTTTCGATCGGGCAGCTGGTGGCCAGCGAGCTGATCCTGACCGCGACGCTGGCGGCCTCGGCGAAGTTCGGGAAGCAGCTGGAGACCGCGTACGACCTGCTGACGGCGGTCGACAAGATCGGCCATCTCGTGGACCTGCGGATGGAGCGCTCGGGTGGCAGTGCACCGAGTTCCCCGGCGCCCGCGGGTGCGTCGGTCCAGGTGCGGGGACTCCACTTCGGATACTCGGCGGACCGGCCAGTGTTCCGTGGCCTGGACGTGACGATCGAGTCCGGTGCGCGGATCGCCCTCTTCGCCCGCGCCTCCACGGGTTCGACGACCCTCCTGGACATCCTCTACGGCCTGCGTTCGCCGAGCGAGGGGCTCGTGGAGGTCGACGGGCTCGACCTGCGGCAGTGGAACCTCGAGTCGTTGCGCACCGCGGTGGCCCGGGTTGCGGCGGACGACTCGATCTTCGACGGGACGGTCCGGGAGAACGTGCAGATGGGCAACGAGACCGTCGGTGTGGCCGAGGTGGTCGGGGCGCTGCGGGCGGTGGGGTTGCTGAGGAAGATCCAGGCCTTGCCGCACGGCGTGGACGAGCCGATTGCCCTGTTGGGCCGGTCGCTCTCCGGAACGGAGCGTCGGCAGGTCCTGCTGGCCCGTGCGATCGCGCGGTCGCCGCGCCTGCTCCTGCTCGACGGCACGCTGGACGGCTTCGAGGCCGAGGAGATCGACAGCATCCTGTCCTACATCGCTTCGCCGGAGCGTCCATGGACACTGTTGGTGGTGACCCGGGATCCGGATGTGCTCCGGCGTTTTGAAAGGCAGCTCACGCTGCCGGAGCGTTCGGACGTGCGAAAGGAGGCGGCATGAGCGAAGGACATCCGACCGGAGGCGGACATCACGATCCGTTGCCCTTGAGGGGCGACCCGGCGCGGTTCCCGGCGTTGCTGCTGGTGGACCCGAACCAGCGCATCTCGACCTTCCGCCGGTTCTTCCCGGCGGCGGTGTTGGCCGCGCTCCTCGCGGTGGCCTTCATGCCATGGCAGCAGTCGGCCGGCGGCAAGGGGCGTGTGATCGCCTTCGATCCGCTGGAACGGCGTGTGAACGTCGAGGCCCGGGTCTCGGGCGCGGTGCGGGTCTCGCATCTCGTCGAAGGCCGGAGGGTGAAGGCCGGGGACGTCCTGATCGAGTTGGAGGACAACGACCCGAACCTGTTGGCGAACCTCGCACGGCAGCGTGCGGACGCGGGACGTCGACGCACGTCGCTGGCCTCGAGGACCAACGAGCTGGCACAGCAGGTCCGTCAGCAGGAACTTTCCCTTGAGGCGGCGATGGCCGCGGCGAGGGAGCGGATTCGGGCCTCGGAGATCGCGGCCCAGACGGCCCAGCTGCGTTTCGAGCGGATCCGGGACCTGTTCCAGGACCGCCGTGGCCTGGCTTCGGAGCAGGAGTACGAGTTGGCGATCCTCTCGCAGAAGAGCACGGCGGCGGACCTTGCGTCGGCGCGCGCGAACCTGTCCTTGCAGGAGGCCACGATCGGCGGGGCCATCTCGGGCAGCCGCAGCCTCCGGGATTCGGCCGAGGCCGAGCTGGCGGCCGCGGACCAGTTGCTGGCGTCGCTCGACATCCAGCTGGCACAGGCCTCGCGGCAGACGGTGGTCTCGCCGCGGGACGGCTTTATCTTCTCGGTCCAGGCCACGCCGGGAACCTACCTGCGCCCGGGTTCGCCGATCTGCGTGGTGATCCCGGAGACCGAGAGCCGGATGGTCGAGCTGTGGTTGGAGGGGAACAACATGCCGTTGGCGGTGCCGCGAAAGACCGACGCCGAAGGGAAGACGGTCGCCCCGGGCAGCGACGTCCGGATCCAGTTCGAAGGCTGGCCGGCGGTGGCGATCGTGGGACCGTTCCGGGCCCCGCGCGGCACCTTCGGCGGCGAAGTCGTGCTGGTGGACGCCACGGACAACGGGAAGGGGATGTTCCGCGTCGTTGTGGCGCCGAAGCCGGATCTCGTCTCGGACGGCACGCGCGAGGTGCCCGAGAACTGGCCGGATCCGACGATCCTGCGTCAGGGCGTGCGGGCGCAGGGCTGGGTCCTCGCCCGTCAGGTTCCGTTCTGGTACGAGGTCTGGCGTCTGATCAACGGCTTCCCGCCGGAGCCGAAGTCGTGATGATCCGAGGCGACCGAACGCGCGTGGAGCCGGATGTCGTCCGGCATCCTTCCCGATCCCAGCACATGAACCCGAAACGATTCCGAAACTGGATGCGCCTCGCCGCGGTGGGCATGGCAGTCCTGATCGGTCTGGTTGGGGGGGCGCCGGTCCGGGCCGGGGTTGGCGGAGGAGGGGGACCGCTGCGGCTCCAGGACGTCCTGGCCTCGGTGACGAACCGCTATCCGCCGTTGTTGGCGGCGTTGATCGAGCGCGACATCGCGGCGGGACGCCTCCGCAGCGCGGAAGGCGCGTTCGACTTCCAGACCTTCGCCAAGTTCACGGGCATCCCGCAGGGCTACTACGAGAACCGGACGTTCGAGGCGGGCTTCGAGCAGTTCACGGGAATCTGGGGCAGCACGGTGTTCGGCGGATACCGCATCAACCGGGGCGACAGCCTGCCGGACTACGACAAGAACCGGACCCAGGGCGATGGCGAGCCGCGCATCGGCCTCCGGGTGCCGTTGCTGAAGGACGGGTCGATCGACCGCCGCCGTGCCGCGATCCTGCAGGCGCGTCTCGACCGCGAGCTGGCGGACCCCTTCATCCTGCGCCAGCAGCTGGACTTCATCCGTGCGGCCTCCATGGCCCATGCGTCGTGGGTGGCCGCGGGGAGGCGTTGGGACCTTTCCGAGGACCTGCTCCGGGTCGCGAGCGAACGAGGACAGGCGCTGACCAACCAGTCCGCGAGCGGTTTGATCCCCCGGATCGTCCTCACCGACAACCAGCGCTTGGTGGTGTCGCGTCAGTTGTCGGTGGTCCAGGCGCGGCGACGATTCGAGGCGGCTTCCATCGCGCTTTCCCTTTTCCACCGGGATGCGGATGGCAATCCGGTGCTGTCCGGCCGCGACCGGCTTCCCCCGGAGGAACCGGCGTCCGCGCCCCCGGATCCCTCGGCGCTGGAGTCGGACATCCAGGTGGCGCTCGGAGGGCGGCCGGAGATCCGGCGGTTCCGACTTGGGATCGAGAAGGCCGAAGTGGACCTGAGGCTGGCGAGGAACCAGGCGCTGCCGAGCCTCGACGCCGGGGTCGCCGTGAGCCGGGATTTCGGAACCGACCGCTACAAGGACAAGCGGGAGACCGAGGTCGAGGCCGGCGTGGAGTTCAAGCTGCCGCTCCAGCGGCGTGACGCCTTGGGACGCATCGAGGCGGCGGAGGCGCAGCTGGAACGCCTGGCGGTGGAGGAGCGCATGGCACGGGACCGCGTGGCGGCCGAGGTCCGGGATTCGCACTCGGCGCTGACCGCGGCGTGGGAACAGATCGCGCAGGCACGCCTGAACGTCGAGCTGGCCGGCGAGCTGGTCGAGGCCGAGAACACGCGGTTCCAGCGGGGCGCCTCCGACCTCCTTGCGGTCCAGATCCGCGAGCAGGCGGGATTCGAGGCGCGGACCACCGAGGTGGACCTGGTGGCCGACTACCTGCGTGCGCTGGCCGACTACCGTGCCGCCACGGCCGCGGACGCCCGGCCGATGAAGTCGATCCGGTGAGGCCGCGAAGGCGTCACCGGTGGACGCCCATCCGGAATCAGGCCGGGCGCAGGATCTCGACGAGCTGGGTGAGGCAACGGGCGTTCTCGGCCGGGGTTCCGACCGAGATTCGGAGCCATTGCGGGAGGCCGTAGCTTCCCATAGGCCGCGTGATCACGCCGCGCCGCTGGAGTTCGGCGAAGACCTTCGAGCCATCCCCGACCTCGACGAGGACGAAGTTGGCCGAGGAAGGGATGAACCGGAGACCGAGCTTCGTGAACGCCGACTCGTAGTAGGCGACGCCCACGCGGTTGTTGGCTCGGGTGCGGTCCATGTGCTCCGTGTCGTCGAGCGCGGCGAGGGCGCCGGCCTGGGCGATGGAGTTCACGTTGAACGGTTGGCGCGCCTTCTCCATGGCCGCGACGAGCTCCTTGCCGGCGATCCCGTACCCGAGCCGCAGGCCGGCGAGGCCGTAGATCTTGGAGAACGTCCGGCAGAGGATGAGGTTGGGCCGGTCTCCGGAGCGGACATCCGGGATGAGGTCCACGGGGTTGTCGAGGAACTCGATGTAGGCCTCGTCCAGGACCACCAGGACGTCCGCGGGAACGGCGTCGAGGAGCCGGCGGACGTCTTCGGCGGAGGTGCGGGTGCCGGTCGGGTTGTTGGGGTTGGCGAGGAACACCACGCCGGTGGCCGGGGTGATGGCGGCGATCAGGCCGGAGATGTCGGCGCCGAACCCCTTCGACGGCACGGTCACGAGCTTCGCGCCGAACAGGGCGGCGACGATGGGGTAGACCGCGAAACAGAACTCCGAGGCGACGATCTCGACCCCGGGGCGCATGGCGATGTGGCCGACGAACTCGAGGATTTCGTTCGAGCCGTTGCCGAGGATGAGGTTCGTCGGATCGACCCCCAGCACCGAGGCGAGGCGGCGCTTGAGGAGCGTGGCCGAGCCGTCGGGATAGAGGTGGAATTGCCGGGCGGCCTGTTCCATCGCGGCGACGGCCTTCGGAGACGGACCGAAGGGGTTCTCGTTCGAGGCCAGCTTGATGATGGAAGACGGATCGAGCCCGTGTTCGCGGGCAACCTCTTCGATGGGGCGTCCGGGAACGTAGACGGGCAGGGAGTCCAGATAGGGATTCAGGCGGCTGGTGAAAGCGCTCATGCGGCCGGGGAGACTTGACCCGGAAACGTCAGGAATCAAGGGGGGCCGCGAAGGCCGAAGGGAGGGAAGTGGTGCATCCGCCAGGAGTTGAACCTGGAACCTGCTGATCCGTAGTCAGCTGCTCTATCCAATTGAGCTACGGATGCACAACGGAGCGCGGAACGTAAAGACGGCCCTTCCGGCCTGCAAGAGATTTCCGCAGATCGAATGCATCTTCCTTCAACCCCGCCGTCACGGGAATCCGCGGATCCGAGATTTCGACGACAGGGGCGCTGCCCAGAAGACCACGTCCGTCCGCAGATCACACCGGAGGGACGCAGATGGGGATGTGAAGGAGAGTTCGGGATCTGTGGATGTCTGCGACATCTGCGGATCGACTTCGGGTTTGGCGGTGGCGGTGGCGGAGTCAGCCGTTCCTGGGAGACTTCGGCGGAGCGTTCTGGAACCGCCGGAAAAATCTTAGCGGCGAAGGGGACGGGATCCGCTTCAACGCAATGTGTCGGACCGGCGGCGGATCCGTCCCGAAACTTGTTCCCCATTCCACAAAATGAGCCTTGCACCACCCGGAGGTGCCGACGATAAACCGGTCCGAAATTACGAACTATGGCTGACATCGCTAACCGCTACTCCGAGAACGTCGCCGGCAAGTACTTCGTCGACAACCAGTGCATCGACTGCGACCTGTGCCGCGAGACGGCCCCGCAGAACTTCACCCGCTGGGACGATGGTGGCTATTCCTACGTGAAGAAGCAGCCGACCACCCCCGACGAGGAAGCCGCCTGCAAGGAAGCCATGGAAGGCTGCCCGGTCGAGGCGATCGGCAACGGCGGCAACTGAGCCGTCCCTCAGGACATCATTCCGCGAGAACGCCCGGGACATCGTCCCGGGCGTTCCTGTTTCCCCGAAGCGTGTCGAACCTCCGTTCCGCACCCGGTTCCAAGGTGCAGCGGGCTATTTGACGACCGGCAGGACGATGCTGATGGAGGTGCCGCTTCCGGGACGTGAACGGAGCCGGACGGTGCCCTGGTGGATCTCGATGACCCGGGCGACGATGGCCATGCCGAGCCCGTTTCCGCGGGGTTTCGACGTCTGGAGGAGCGAGGAGAACGCGCGGTCGGACTGCTCGCGGGTCATGCCGACGCCGGTGTCCCGGAACCGTACCAGCACGTGGGTGACGCGCCGCCTGCGACCAATGGGCAGTGCGCGCGTCCGGATCGAGAGTCGTCCGCCGTCGGGCATCGCCTCGACGGCGTTGAGCGTGAGGTTGAGGAACGCCTGTTCCAACTGGGTGGCGTCGGCGAGCAGCCGGGGAAGCTTGGGATCGAGCCGCCGGGCCAGTTCGACGCCGGCCTCCCGCAGTTTGACCCGCGTCAGCAGGGTGAGGTCGTCGAGCAACGCGTTGACGTCGACCTCCTCGAGGTGGGGCTCCGCGCCGCGGGCGAAGTCGAGGACCCGGTCCACGATTCGGTTCAGATGGTCCATCTTCTCGCCCATGATCCGGACGTCGGTGCGCCGGGGATCCCCTTCCGGGTAGTTCAGCTCCAGGGAGTGGTGGAGCATCTTCATCACGGTCAGCGGATTCCGGATCTCGTGGGCGATCTCGGCGGCGAGCAGTCCCAGGGCGCTCAGGCGTTCGCTTTGGCGCAGCTCCTCCTCGACGGAGACGATGCGGTCGTAAAGCCGCGCCTTCTCGAGCGCGAGCGCCGAGAGTTCCGCGTAGGCGGAGAGCGTGCGGACCTCCTCGTCCGAGAACAGGTGGGGTTCGCCGGTGTAGACGTTGAGGCAGCCGGTCGCCTTTCCTCCGAAGAGCAGGGGGACGCTGAGAAGGGAAAGCAGGCCCTCGCGCCGGGCGATGCCGACGTTCTGGTATCGTCCGGAGATCTGGACGTTCTCGACCTGCAGCGGCTTCTGCCGGCGGACGACGATCCCGACGAGGCTTTCGGCGAGGCTCAGCCGGGGTTTGCCGACGTACTCCGGGCCGGCGCCATCGTGGGCGCGCAGCTCGAGCCATTCGCCGGAGGAGTCGACCATCATGAGCGAGCACATCTTGGCCCGGGTGAGGGTGCGGGCCTCGCGGATGATGACGCTCAGGGCGTCGTCGACGGAGAGGGTGGAGTTGATGAGTTGTCCGACCCGGACGAGGGATTCGAGGAGCGAGGCGCGTTGGCGTGCGGACTCGTAGAGCCAGGTGTTCCGGATGGCCGGGGCGGCGATCGCGGCGAGGTCCTCGAGCAGGCGTTCGTCGTCCGCGGTGAAGGCGTCCACGCGGTCGGAATCGACGTTGATGACACCGCGGACCTCGTCGGCGACGCGCAGGGGGACGGCGAGCTCGGAGCGGATGGATTCTCCGAGGCGTACGTAGCGTCGCTCGCGCGAGACGTCGCCGATGCGGATGGAGCGTCCGGAGCGGGCGACGGTGCCGGTGATGCCCTCGCCGACGCGCAGGCGGACGTCGCGGGCGTTCTCCGGGAGGCCCCGGGCGGCCTCGATCTCGAGGAAGCCGGTGGTCGGGTTGATGAGGCAGACGGACCCGGAGGAGGCGCGCATGAGGCGGACGGCCTCGTCGAGGATGATCTGGAGCGACTCGCGGAGGTCGAGGGTCGAGTGGACGCGGCGGGAGACCTTGTGGAGGGCCTCGAGGCGGTCGAGGCGGGCCTGGAGCTGGTCGGCTTCGGGATTCCGGGGAGGCATGGTCTAGCGGACGCGGGCGGTGAGGATGAGTCCGGCGAGGGTGAAGCCGATGTTCGGGAGCCAGGCGGCGAGCCAAGGGACGACGGCCCCGTTCTGGCCGAGGGCGAAGCCCACGCGTTGGACGACGAAGTAGATGAACGCGAGCCCGATGCTGCCGGCGACGCCGAAGAAGAGGTTCCTGCGACCCGAGGGGGCGGCGAACGGTACGGCGATGACCACGACCACCAGGCAGGTCCATGGGGCGGCCATCCTCGCGTGCATCTGGGTTTCCAGCCAGGCGCGCATCTGTGGACGCAGATCCGGGTGGAGGCGACGGTAGTCGACGATCTCTTGGACGGTGAGCTGCGGGCGCTTCAGGGCCTTGGCGCGGTTGAAACCGCTGACCCGGAGTTCGGAGCGGAGGATTTCCGGAGTCTCATCCAGTTCGGGCATCCGTTCGATCGAAGGGATCCACAGGGGTTCCCGGTCGCGGTTGTTGCGGAACACGTACTCGTGGCCGTTGGAGAAGCGCCATCCGTCGGGGTCCCAGGTGGCGCCCTCGGCGAGGAACTGCCTCTGCGCCCCGCCGCGGAGCGCCTCCCGGAACGTGAGTCCACGGAGTTCCAGCGTCCGCGGATCGTAGGAGTCGGCGGTCCATTCGGCCCCGGAAGCCTCGTCGCGGAAGGAGATGTTGGTCCTCAGGACCGCGTTGGAGAGGGTGACGGACCCGCCGGGCCAGAGCAGGACGAGGTTGGTTGCGGGCAGGCGGGGAACCGGGGCGAAGCCGCTTTCGTGGACCGCGGGGTTGGGATCCGCGGCGCGGCGCCAGAGACGCTCGGTCACGCCGGTGAGCCGCCAGTCGCCATTGGTCCACCGGGCGGAGTCGACCTCGACCTCGCGGCGGGCGCCCGTGCCGACGGGCAGGAGGAGCCGGACGTTGCGAATGGAGCCCGAGCGCAGGTCGAACGAGCCGATCGTCCACGAGCGTCTCGCGGGATGGTTGTCGAAGTTGAGCGGACCGCGCCAGTCCGAGCCGTCGGCGGCCGCGGTCGTGGGAGCGCCTTCGAGGATGCGTTCCTGCCGTTCCCTGGAGTCCGGCACGGCGACCTCGGAGAGCCAGTAGAGCAGGCCGCTGGCGGCGAGCCCGACGCCGAGATAGGGGACGATGATGCGCCAGAGGCTGATCCCCGCGGAGCGCATGGCGGTCAGCTCGTTGTGTCGGGAGTGGCCGGTGAGGGAATAGAGCAACGCCAGCAGGAGGGCGACCGGGAGGATGGTGTTGAGCAGCTCCGGCAGACCGACGAGGTAGTAGCGTCCGATGCCGGCGAGGCCGAGGTCGGCCCGGCGGAAGCGGTCGAGTTCCCCCAGCAGATCGAAGGCGACCCAGAAGATCGTGAAGCCGCAGAGGCAGACCGCCAGCGGCATCAGGAGCTCCCGGAGGAGGTAGCGGTCGAGCAGACGCATCGGAGGTACGGAGGGTATTCAAGGCGGTCGGGCGAAGGAAGCCGGGAGAGCCGATGGGCCGCGAGACGGTGGAGGCGGCCTTCGGTGGGGCCGGTGCCGGGTCGGCGGCCCGTTGACGGTTCCCGGCCGGGTTCGTAGCGTCCGCGTCGATGTCCGCCCTGCTTGAATCGCTGGTTGAACTCATCCGACGCACCTCCGCCGAGATCCCGGAGGACGTGAACAACGCGTTGATCCGCTCCCTGGAGGCCGAGAAAAAGGGGACGATCGCCGAGAGCGCGCTCCGGATCATCGAGCGCAACATCGAGCTCGCGAAACGGAAGTCGCAGCCGATCTGCCAGGACACCGGCAGCATCCTCTTCTACGTCGACGTCCCGGTGGGTTTCGACCAGATCACCTTCGCGGAGACCGCTCGGGAGGCTGTGACGCTGGCGACGAAGAAGGGCTACCTGCGCCAGAACTCGGTGGACTCGGTCACGGGCAAAAACGACGGCACGAACGTCGGCCCGGGCTCCCCGGCGATCCATTTCCACCAGCACCGTTCGTCCTCGGTGGAGGTCCGGCTGATGTTGAAGGGCGGCGGCTGCGAGAACGTGGGTGCCCAATATTCGCTGCCCAACGAGAAGCTGCACGCCAACCGCGACCTCGACGGTTGCCGGAAGGTGATCCTCGACACGGTGCTCCAGGCGCAGGGCAAGGGCTGCGGACCCGGAATCCTTGGCATCTGCATCGGAGGCGACCGGGCGACCGGCTACGAGCTGAGCAAGACCCAGTTCCTGAGGCTGCTCGACGACCGGAATCCCGATCCGACCCTGGACGCCTTGGAGCAGGAAGTCCTGAAGACGGCGAACGAGCTGGGGATCGGTCCGATGGGATTCGGCGGAAAGACGACCCTGTTGGGCGTGAAGATCACGGCGGCCAACCGCGTGCCGGCCTCGTTCTTCGTCAGCGTGAGCTACATGTGCTGGGCGTTCCGTCGCCAGGGCGTGGAGCTCGACGCGACTTCCGGGATCACCCGCTGGCTCTACTGAGCTGCATCGCCGTTTGGTGACGTGGAAAAGGGCCGGCATCCATGGGATGCCGGCCCTTTGTCTTCACCGTCCGGTTCCGTCGTTCGCGACGGAGCGGGTTCAGTGCGTCTCCGGGCGGTCGTACTCGCCCAGCGGACGGATCCAGATGTTGCGGAAGCGGACCGGATCACCGTGGTCCTGGAGCCGGATCGGGCCGGTTCCGTCGTACTTGAAGTAGTTGGGCGTGTTGCGGTGTCCGGACGGACCGTTGAACTCCTGCTTGTGGTGCAGCACCACGCCGTTGTGGATCACGGTGACGGAGGCTTTGCGGGTCACCTTGCCGTCGTCTCCGAAGAGGGGTCCCTCGAAGATGACATCGTAGGTGTTCCATTCGCCGGGCTTCTTCATGGCGTTCTGCAGGGGCGGCCACATCCCGTAGAGGCCGCCGGCCTGGCCGTCGGCGTAGGTCTTGTTGTTGTAGACGTCGAGGACCTGCACCTCATAGAGGCCGTGGAGGAAGAGGCCGGAGTTGCCGCGGCCCTGGCTGTCGCCCTTGGGCGGGTTCGGGGCGGACCATTCGAAGTGGAGCTGGAAGTTGGCGAACTTCTCCTTGGTCTGGATATCGCCGGTGCCCTTAACGACCTCGAAGTAGCCGTTCTCGACCTTCCACGGCGCCTTGCCGTCCTTGCCGCCCTGCCATTTGGACAGGTCCTTGCCGTCGAAGAGGACCGTGGCGTCGGCCGGGGCGGGCGCCTGGTGGCTGAAGGTCTCGCCGGGGGCGACGACCGGCGGGTTCGGGCGGTTCTTGTCGTGCACCTTCCACTTCTGACCCGGGATCTGCGGGGTGTCTTCGTAGCCGACGCCGGCGGCGAAGGCGGTGGCGGTGGCGATGGCCAACGGAAGGAGTCGGACTGCGTTTCTCATGGGGAGTCGCGCGAAAGAATCCGGTCCCCGGCCGAAAAGACAAGGCCTTGTGGGACGCCATGGATCGCACCCGTCCGCGGTCCGGAGAACCTGCCTCGGGCGTGTTCGGGCATCGCAGGCCGATTCTTCCGCCTTCCTTCCCGGGGCTGTCTGAACACACTCACCGGCCATGGCGGACCGTCCCCTCAGCTCGTTGAACAAGCCCGATGCGACCCTGGAGGCGGCGTTGCGTCCCTCGGCGTTCGACGACTTCACCGGCCAGCCGAAGGTCAAGGAGCGCCTGGAGATCGCGGTGGAGGCGGCCCGGCGGCGGAAGGAGCCGTTGGATCACATCCTCCTGAGCGGACCGCCCGGACTCGGCAAGACCACCATCGCAAACATCCTCGCCAACGCGATGGGGGCGACGGTGAAGGCGACCTCGGGACCCACCATCGAGAAGGCCGCGGACCTCGCCGGCCTGCTGACCAACCTCAGCGAGGGGGACGTGCTCTTCATCGACGAGATCCACCGGCTGCAGAAGACCATCGAGGAGTACCTGTATCCGGCGATGGAGGACTTCCGCTTGGACATCATCATCGACCAGGGACCGAACGCGCGCAGCGTCCGGCTCACCCTGCCGCGGTTCACCCTGATCGGGGCGACCACGCGGAGCGGGTTGCTGTCCGCGCCGATGCTGACCCGCTTCGGCATCCGGGAGCGGCTCGACTACTACACGGCGGAGCAGCTGCAGGGAATCATCCTGCGCGGCGCGCGCCTGCTGAAGATCGAGACCGATCCCGCGGGAGCGCTGGAGATCGCGCGTCGCAGCCGTGGGACGCCCCGTATCGCGGGCAACCTGCTCCGCAGGGTGCGGGACTATGCGCAGGTCCGCGGGGACGGCCGCATCGACGGCGCCATTGCCGACCGTGCGCTCGGTATCCTGGAGATCGACGCGGACGGCCTGGACGAGATGGACAAGCGCCTCCTCGAGGCGGTGATCGTGAAGTTCGCCGGCGGGCCGGTCGGGGTGAACTCCCTGGCGGTGGCGGTCGGCGAGGAGCCGGACACGATCGAGGAGGTCTATGAGCCTTACCTGATCATGGAAGGCTACCTGAACCGCACGCCGCAGGGGCGCATCTGCACGGAGAAGGCGTTCCGGAAGCTGGGCTTGACGCCGTCGAGAAGCGGCCAGCCCCGGTTGCTCTAGACGGAGACCCCGGGAGTCCTCAACGGAGGTTCCCAACTGGAAGGTTGAGGCTGCGGAAGTTCCGGGAGCCGGATCTGCCGCCGGAACCGCTGGCGTCGTCGCTGCAGATGAGGAGCGTGGTCCCCGCGCCGGAGCCCAGGAGGGTGACGGCTTCGGGATTGAGGTCCTTGAGGCCCTTGGCGGCGAGCGGGATCGCGGCCTTTCCCGGGCCCTCCCAACGGTAGAGCCGGGTCTTGCGGTCCTCCCCACCGCCACCGCCACCGAGCAGGTACCATTGGTGTCCGTCCCAGGCGAAGTCGCGGATGCCCCGGCCGTCGAGGTCGAGACGCAGCGCTTCACCGAACCGGGCGGGCCGCCCTTCGACGACCTCGGCGGGATTCAGGAGCGGGACGATCAGGGCGAGGCGGGTGGGAATCGGGCTGCGGAACCCGATGTAGAGGGCCCCGTCCGGTCCTGCGGCGAGCGCCTCGATGTTGAGTCCTCCCGGCTCGTTCGGCGGGATGGACATGGCGCGCGACAGGTCGGATCCAGGGAGGCCGCCGGAGGAGGCGTACTGGGTCAGCAGGTCCATGCACGGTCTGCCGACGGGGACCAGGGTGGGTGGTCCGCCGGGGGCCGGGATGATGTCGGTGGCGAAGAATCGATGGCGGTTGGGGCGGGCCTTGCCGTCCTTGGAAAGTCCGTGGGAGCCGATCCAGTAGATGCGGTTGCCGATCCGGGCGGCGCCCTCGATGTCGGCCTCGGTATTGCGACCCCGCACTTGGAGGAACCGGGAGAAGTCGGTTTCGGCCTCCGGAGCGCCCGCCGAGTCGGTGCGGTAGATGCGGATGCGGTTGTCCTCGTCGTTGGCCACGGCGAACCGGTCCTCGCCGAGGTCCACCGCCGCCGAGGCGCCGGCCATGCCGGAATGGACTGTCGGCGGCTTGGCGGACCCGTCGCAGGCGAGGAGAACGCACCCGAGCAATGGGGACGCCGTCCGGGCGAAGCGCTTCATGTTCTGGAGGCTAGCGATTGGAAGTGGTGGGTAAAGGGAAAGGCCGATCGGGCCGGACGGCAGAGTTCCATCCGTTGCTTGCGCCACAGGCGGAGCCGAATGAACGTTCCGGCGAGTCATGGTTCCACCGCTGCGCATCCTGCACATCGAGGACAACCCGGCCGACGCGCGTCTCCTGGAGGACGCGCTCACCGGAGCGGGCCATCGCGTCGTCTCGAGACTGGTGTCGTGCGAGTCGGAACTGGTGGAGGCCTTGGGCTCGGAATGGGATGTGGTGCTCGCCGACCACGGCCTCTCCAAGCTACCCGGGCCCGTGGCATTGAGGATCGTCCGCGAATCGGCGCCGGATCTCCCTTTCCTGTTCGTGGCCGGGGACATGGGCGAGGACGCCGCGGTGGAGGCCTTGCGTGCCGGGGCCCAGGACTGCCTTGGCCGACGATCCCTCCAGCGTCTGGTGACGTCGGTGGAGCGGGAGTTGTGGAAGGCCCGGCTCCGCCGTGACAAGGCGCTGGCGGAACGGCGTTTCGAGGACCTCACCCGCACCATGTCCGACGTGTATTGGGTGGCGGGAAGGGCACCGGCGCCGCTGGAGTATGTCAGTCCCGCCGCCGAAGCCATCTGGGGGCGGCCGGTGGAAGACCTGATGACCTTGGACGGCTTCCTGTCCACGGTGCATCCGGAGGACCGGGAGAAGATCGAGGAGGTCTGGCGACGCCAAAGCCTGGGCGAGGTGACCGAGGTGGAGTTCCGCGTCGTGAGGAGCGACGGAACGCAACGGTGGCTTCTCGACCGGGCCTATCCGGTCCGGGATTCCCTGGGAAAGGTCCTCCGCACCAACGGGCTCGTTGTCGACATCACGGAGCGCAAGCGTTCCGAGGCTGCCCTGCAGGAAAGCGAGGCCCGGCTCTCGGGCCTCATCGCGTCGGCGATGGACGCGATCCTGACGGTGGACGAGGAAATGCGGGTGATGCTCTTCAACGGGGCGGCGGAGCGGATGTTCGGCCGTTCCGTGGAGGAGGTCCGTGGCCGGCGTCTGGAGGAACTGATCCGGACCGGTTGGGGAAGCGACCGTCCTGCAGACCTGTTGCCGCCCGGTCAGAACGGGCTGATCAGCCGCGTCATGGGGCCGATGGGTTCCCTTACCGGCATCCGCTCCAACGGCGAGGAGTTCCCGGTAGAGGCGTCGGTTTCGCAGACCGTGGTCGGCGGCGAGCGGTTGCTGACGGTGATCCTGCGCGACGTCACGGAAAGGCGGCAGGCCGATTCGGCGCGGACCAAGCTGGAGGCGCAGTTGAGGCAGTCCCAGAAGCTGGAGGCGATCGGGGCGTTGGCGGGCGGGATCGCGCACGACTTCAACAACGTCCTCGGCGCCATCCTTGGCCATGCGGAACTGCTCCAGCTTGACCTGCCCCCGGGGAGTCCCGGGGCGGAATCGGTGGCCGAGATCCTCAAGGCCGCCCGGCGTTCGTCGGAGGTCGTGAGGCAGATGCTCACCTTCAGCCGACGCCAGGACCAGCCGCGGGGGCCGCTGGACCTCGCCTTGGTCGTAAAGGAGGCCTGCAAGTTCCTCCGGGCCTCGATTCCGGTCTCGATCGACATCGAGGTGAAGATCTCCTCATCGGTTCCCCAGGTGCTCGGCGATCCCGGCCAGCTGCACCAGGTCCTGATGAACCTCGCCACGAATTCCCGTCAGGCGATGGAAGGACGGAACGGCCGGATGTCGATCGGCCTGCATGCGGTCGACGTGGACGCCACGATGGCCCAGGCGCAGGGCAACCTGGCGCCGGGACGTTATGTGCGCCTGAGCGTCACCGACACCGGCGTCGGCATGGACGCGGCGACGCTCGACCGGTTGTTCGAGCCGTTCTTCACCACCAAGGGACCTCGCCAAGGGGCGGGGCTCGGTCTGGCGGTGGTCCATGGCATCGTGCGGAGCCACGGCGGCGGGGTGACCGTCTATTCCCAGCCGGGGCAGGGGACGACATTCCATGTCTTCATCCCGGCGCTGGTTCCCAAGGCCGCGGAGGTTGTGGCGGAACCGCCCCTTCCGACCCGTGGGCGTGGAGAAAGGATCCTCTACGTCGACGACGAGATCGCCCTCGCCAAGGTGGCGGACCGGATGCTGCGCTCGATGGGCTACGAGGTGACGTTCTTCACCCGGCCGACGGAGGCGTTGGCGGCCCTGGCGGCGGATCCGATGCGGTTCCAGTTGGTGATCGCGGACCTGACGATGCCAGGGATGAGCGGACTGGAACTGGCGCGTCGGGTGCGCGAGATCCGCTACGGCATGCCGTTCCTGCTAACCACCGGCTACCATGGCACGGAGGACACGGGCGAGCTGTCGGCGTTGGGCATCGCGGAGCTGCTCACCAAGCCGGTGAACACGGAGCGTCTGGCCAAGGCGGTTCGAGGCGTCCTGGACGTCTCCCGGCCGGCCCAGTCCGAGTCCCCGGTCGTGCCGAACGCTTCCCAGCCGAGGTCGGGCTGAATTCCGCTGGCGGTGCCTCCGAGCCGGTCATCGCGGTTCCAGTTGGGTTCACATCGATCAACCCGGTTTGGATTCAAGTCCTTAGGACGGATCGATAGGGTTCCTGCAGCTCAAGTCGGCTGCATTCTTGCCGATGCCTCCAAGAACGGGTTTCATGGAACGACCGAAGGTTCCGACGGTTCGGAATCCGGATCACATCACCTCCGAGAAAATGGCCCGTATCCTCCTCGTTGACGACGACGACTTCGTCCGCCGCCCGGTGCAGATGAACCTGCAGCGGGCCGGACATGAGGTGGACGAAGCCTCGAACGGCAAGGATGCGGTGGTCGCGTACAGGGAACGCCCCTACGACATCGTCATCACCGACCTGATCATGCCGGAGCAGGAGGGGTTGGAGACCATCATGCAGTTGAGGCGGCACGACGCCCAGGTGCGGGTGATCGCCATCTCTGGTGGCGGTCGCGTCAATGCGACCAACTACCTTGCGCTGGCGCGGTCGCTTGGAGCCCAGCGCACCTTGGCCAAGCCCTTCACGACCGACGAGTTGCTGGAGGCGATCCGGCAGGTTCTCCCAGGGGAGGCGTCCGCGGCAAAGCCGGCGGGTACCCCGGGCTGATCAATCCGTCCGCCAAAATCCGTCGGAACACCGCCAAATCCGGGCCGGTTATTCCGCCAATCTGGATTGGATTTCAGGTGCTTCTCTGCCAGTTTGTCCGGGTTGTGGCCGGACGACTTTCCGGCCCGGTTTCACTACGGCAATGTCTGAAAACTTCGCAATCCGCCGCATCCGATACGCGGCGACATCACTGTTCCAATGGATCGACGCCGACTACGGCGCCGAGGACATCCTGAAGCACAAGGATCGCCCCGACCGGGTGGAATGGATCCGTACGATCCCGTTCCTCGTCCTGCATCTCGGTTGCCTGGGTGTGTTCTGGGTCGGCTGGAGCTGGACCGCGGTGTTGGCGGCCGTGGCCTTGTATTTCATCCGGATGTTCGCGGTGACGGCGTTTTTCCACCGTTACTTCTCTCACCGCACCTTCAGCACCTCGCGGTTCATGCAGTTCGTCTTCGCGGTTTGGGGCGGATGCTGCGTCCAACGTGGGGCCCTGTGGTGGGCGGCGACCCATCGTCATCACCACCAGCATTCCGATGAGGAGGACGACAAGCATTCTCCGCGTCAGCATGGGTTCATCTGGTCCCACATCGGTTGGATCACGAGCTCGAAGAATTTCCCGACCGACTACCGTCGGATCAAGGATCTCTCGCGGTACCCGGAACTGGTCTTCCTCAACCGGTTCGACATCCTGGTGCCCGTGCTTTTCGCCACGGCCCTGCTGTTTCTGGGGATGGCCCTCCAGGCTTGGTTTCCGTCGCTGGGCGTCACCGGTGGCCAGATGCTGTTCTGGGGATTCTTCGTCAGCACCACCTTCCTGTTCCACGGCACGGCCTGCATCAACTCGATGGCCCACGTCTTCGGCCGCAAGCGTTACGACACCGGAGACGACAGCCGGAACAGCTTCATCCTTTCGCTCATCACCCTGGGCGAGGGCTGGCACAACAACCACCACAAGTACATGGGCTGCGTGCGGCAGGGATTCTACTGGTGGGAGCTGGACATCACCTACTACCTGCTGAAGGCGCTCTCCTTCACCGGTTTGATCTGGGATCTCCGTCCGGTCCCCTCGGCCGCCTACCAGGACGCGGGGCGTCTGCCGTCGACGCGGTCCACCTGAGTTTTGCAACGGGATCGGACTTCAGGGCCGACCTTCGGGTCCCAACAGTGACACGTCGGGAAACAGGTCGGGGGAACCGGCCTGAAGGCCGTCTCAACGGCGGCGTAATTCCGACGTGACCCTGCGGATCTCGCGATCGGCTTCGCGCTTGCGGAGGTCCTGACGCTTGTCGTACTCGGCCTTGCCGGCTCCGACCGCAAGGAGGACCTTGACCCGGCTGCCCTTCCAATAGAGGGAGAGGGGTACCAGGGTCTGGCCCTTGACGGTGCCGGCGGCCTCCAGCTTCCGGATTTCGGGCCGGTTCAGCAGGAGCTTCCGCGGGGCCTTCGGCGCGTGGTTCTCATGGGTGCCGAACCCGTACTCGTCGATGTGCGTGTTGTAGAGCCACGCCTGCCCCTTTTCGATCCGGGCGAAAGAGTCGGCAATCTGGACCTTGCCCGCGCGGATCGACTTCACCTCGGTGCCGCGCAGCACCAAGCCGGCCTCGAAGGTCTCCAGGATGTGGTAGTCCCGGCGGGCCTTGGAGTTGGTGACGATGTCGGACATCGGAAAAGAAGACGCCGGAGAGGTGGCTCTCCGGCGCCGGTGGGAAAGGCGATGTGCCGGGGCCGATCAGGCCGCGGACTTCTTGCGGCGGCGGGTCGGCTTGACCGTCTCGGGGGCGACCAACGGGACACCGTCCTCGTCGACCATCTCGTAGGTGATCTTGCCCTCGATGATCTCGAGCAGGGCGATGTCGGCGAGTCCGGCACCCACCGGCGGTTCGACCAGGGGGCGGGACATGGCGCCGCCACCCGCGTTCAACTGGCGCACCCGGCGCGAAACCAGGTTGACCAGCAGGTTCGGGTTCACGATCAGCTCCAGCGCTTTCTTAGTCAGTTCGGCGTTCATTCAACTCAAAAGTGAACCCGGAGAATAGGACAGTCCGGGCGGGCAGCAATGGGATTCTGGGCGGATCGTACCCCGGCGAGGAAGCACACGAACCCGACCTAAACTCCCGGGTGGCCGTGCCGATGTGATCCGGGGGAGGTGTCCGGTGGAAGGACGCCGCCCAAGACCCGATGACCCCAAGCCCGAAGACGAACGTTTTGGTGGCCCTGCCGGAACCGATGGTGACGGCGGTGTCCCGGTCCCTCGCCGCACGGGACGGCTTCCGGATCCAGCCGCCGACTTCGAATCCAAACCGGACCACCCCAGGTCATGAGCCCGGGGTCATCCTGCTGACCGGGGAAGTCGAATCGGACCTGCTCCACGACTGGGAGGCGAGTTCGCCCGGGGTTCGGTTCCTGTTTGTCAGCACCGATCCGGAGTCCGTCCAGACGCTGGCGGAGATGGCGGGCCTCGACGAAGGGAGCTGGAGCGTCCTGCGGCCCGAGGCGGATCCCATCGAGTTCCGCCAGGCCGTCCGTACCGCGGCCTGCGCCTACTGGGCGTCGAAGGAGGCGAAGGAGGCGAGGAACGCCGTCGACTCGGCGGGCAGGGACCGGATCGCGGACCTGGAACAGGCCAACCGGGAGCTTTCCAAGGCCCGGGACGCCGCGGAGACCGCCAGCCGCATCAAGAGCGAGTTCCTGGCGAACATGAGCCACGAGATCCGCACACCGATGTACGGCGTGTTGGGCATGACCGACCTGCTTCTGGAGACCGGCCTCAGCGAGGTCCAGCGCGACTATGTCACCAGCGTCCGGAAATCCGGCTCGATGCTGTTGAACATCCTCAACGACATCCTGGACTTCTCCAAGATCGAGGCGGGGAAGATGGAGTTGGACCCGGTTCCCTTCGGACTTCGGGAGTCCGTCGGCGACCTGCTGCGCATGCTGGGTCTCCGTGCCGACGAAAGGGGTGTCGAACTGCTCTCCACCGTGGATCCCGGCGTGCCGGACTCCCTGGTCGGCGACTCGTTGCGCCTGCGTCAGGTGCTGACCAACCTGGTGACCAACGGCGTGAAGTTCACGGAGAAGGGCGAGGTGGAGCTGACGGTGAGGTCGGAAACCGCGCCAGCCGGGAGCGATGCGGCCTGGATCCGCTTCTCGGTCCGGGACACCGGCATCGGCATCCCGGAGGAGAAGAAGCCCTCCATCTTCGGCGCCTTCAACCAGGCCGACGCCTCGACGACCCGCCGGTACGGCGGAACGGGCCTCGGTCTCACGATCTCCCGCAGCCTCGTCGAGATGATGGGGGGGCGGATCTGGTTCGAAAGCGAGACGGGCAAGGGCAGCACCTTCCATTTCGTGCTGCCGTTCGTGCGCCATGGCACCTCGGCCGCCGCGCCGGCCGACGTCACGGCGCTGACCGGGATGGAAGTGCTGGTGATCGACGACAACGCGACCAACCGCCGCATCCTGGGGGACATGGTCCGCCAATGGAGCATGCTTCCGACCCTGGCCGAGAGCGGTCCCGACGGCCTTGCGGCCCTGAGGCTCTCCTCGGAGGCCTCCCGCCGGTTCGACGTGATCCTGCTCGACTGCAACATGCCCGAGATGGACGGCTTCGCGGTGGCGGCCGCCATCCGCAACGACCCCGCGATGGCGGGTTCGACGATCATGATGCTCACCTCGTCGGACCGCACCGCGGATGCCCGCCGCAGCCGCGAGCTCGGCCTCGCCGCCTACCTGATCAAGCCGATCAGCCAACCCGAACTGCTGCGCGAGATCCGGCGCATCGTGGGCGCCCGACGTCGCGATCCGGTCGCCGAAGGCTCCGCACAGGCGTCCAACGGTCCCGCCGAGGGCCCGAGGCTCCGCGTGCTGGTGGTGGACGACGTCGCGGTCAACCGGAGGATCGCCCAGGCCAAGATCGAGAAGCTCGGCCACACGGTCACCCAGGCCGATTGCGGCGCCCGCGCCGTGGAGATCTACGGTTCCCGACAGTTCGACATCGTCTTCATGGACATCCAGATGCCCGACGTCGACGGATTCGAGGCGACGGCGATGATCCGAGAGGTCCAGGCGCGCACGGGTGTCCGCGTCCCCGTGGTGGCGATGACCGCGATGGCCATGAAGGGCGACCGGGAGAAGTGCCTGGCGGCCGGCCTCGACGACTACATCAGCAAGCCGATCGAGGCGGGCGCCCTGGAGAGGATCCTGGGATCCGTCTCCCCAACCGCCGACGCCTCACCCGAACCGCGGGGACCTTCCCTAACCGTTCCGGCACAGGCCGCCGAGTCCAACCCCATCCCCTTTGTGAATCCCTCTTCGCGTGGTGCCTTCGATCCGCAGACCGCCTTGCCCCGATGCATGGGTGAGGAGGCGTTGCTGCACGAGCTGCTGGCCGTCTACCTGGCCGACAGCGCCTCGTACCTCTCGAACCTCCGGGAAGCCTGGAAGGCGTCGGACCAGACGCGGTTCGTCCGGGCCGCCCACAAGCTCAAGGGGGCGATCTCCTACTTCTGTTCCGACGAGTTGGCCGCCGAGGCGCGCTGGCTGGAAGAGACCGCAGCCCGTCAGGGTCTGGCTGCGTGTGCGGCGCGGCTCCCGCAGTTCGAGTCGGATGTCGAGCGGATGAACCACGAGGCCTCCGCGTTCGCGTTGCGCAAGGCCGCCTGACGTCCAGGACGGGACGGCGGAGCAGCCCTTCCGCGGAAGACGGCATCGTCGGCGCCCGCGTGGCGAAGGAGTCCGTCCCAGGCCGTCGACTCAAGGGCAAGGACTGGCGACCACCCGGAACGAGGCGGTCACGCCCCGGTCGGGAGATCCGTCGATCTCCAGGTTCCCGCCGCCGGCCTCGGCCCAACGTCGTGCCAGCGGCAGACCGATTCCGATTCCCGAGTGCCGGCGCGTGCGGCTGCCGTCGGCCTGGGCGAAGGGGATCCGGATCCACTCCAACTGCGCTTCCGTCAGACCGATTCCCGTGTCGCGCACCAGGAACCGCAATCCGCCAGGCACGGCTCCGGCCTCGAGGTGGATGTGGCCCTGCGGGGTGAACTTGACCGCGTTGTCCGTCAGGAGATCCAGTGCGTTGCGGATCGCCTCGACGGGTCCGATCCAATCCGCCGGAAGCGGATCGGCCACACGGGCCTCGATGGCGATCCCCTTGCCGGCGGCGGCCGAGCGATGGCGATGGACGCATTCGCGGAGCAGCTCCAGCGGCTGGAAGCTCTGGTCGGGGCACTCCAGCCGTTCCGACTCCGCCTGGTTGAAGGCGAGGATGCGCCTAACCAACACGTGGAGATCCTGGGCGCAGCGTTCCGCGTCCCGCACGAACTGCACCTGCTCCGCCTGCGGGAGCGGATCGGCTGCGGCGAGGAGTTCGAGGTTCCCGAGGATGCCGTTCAGCGGCGTGAGCAGCTCGTGGCTCGCGCTCATGAGGAATTCCCGGACGACCTTCTGTTCCCGAACGAGGTCGGCCGTGCGGATCTCGACCAGGCGTTCCATGGCCTCACGCTTCGTCGCCGCGAAGCGGGCGAGGTTCCACTTCTCGGTCAGCGCGTTGGCCATCTGGAGCACCTCGATCACGTCGAAGGGCTTCTTCAGGACCAGCCACCGGTCCCGCGCCTTGAGCGCCGCGACGATCTCCTCCCATGTCCGGTCGGAGTAGGCGGTGCAGATCACCGTCTGGATCTCCGGGTCTGCGGCCCACAGCTCCATCACGGTCCGGAGTCCGTCCCAGCCGGGTGGCATGCGCATGTCCACGAAGGCCATCGCGAAGGGCCGGCCGGCCGCCCGGGCCGCGGCGACGGCCGCGAGGGCCTCCTGTCCCTGGCTGGCGAAGGAGACGTCGAAGGGCTGGGCCTTCTCCATGCTCGGTGCCGCCCCGAACAGGAGCGCCGCATCCGCGTCCACGTCGTGGATGGTTCCCTCCTCCGGTTGCAGGATCTTGGCGAAGTCGCGGTGGATGGCCTCGTTGTCGTCGACGACGAGGATCCTCCGGTTGGCGGCGGGAATTCCCTGGGATGCGCTCATGCGGTCGTGCCTGCCGGAAGCTCGAGGGTGAAGGTGGCACCGAGACCGGGTCCGTCGCTGTGGACACGGATGTCCCCATCCATCTCCCGCGCGGCGAGGATGCTGGCGTGGAGGCCGAATCCGTGTCCGTCGTGCTTGGTGGTGAATCCGTGCCGGAAGAGCCGATCCAGGTTCTCCGGAGGGATGCCCACCCCGTTGTCCGACACGGCGATCGCGACCTTGCCGTCGGAGATGTCCGCAAGCCGGACGCGGATCCGCCGTTCCGGGGTCCGGAACTCGGTGACCGCCTGTTTCGCGTTGCGCAGGAGGTTCACCAGGATCTGGAGGACCTTGTGGCGGTCGGCGTTGACCTGCCTTGTCGCCAGGTATTCGCGCTCCACCAGGATCCCGTGGCGTTCGAGGCTGTCGCCCGCCAGCTGCAGGGCGTCCTCGACCAGGCCCTGCGGCCGCAGGATCTCCAAGACGCCGTGCAGTCGCGCATGGCTCTGCTGCGTCGAGACCACCTGCTTGAGGTGCTCGGCGTGGCGCATGAGCTGGTCCATCTCGCCCAGCAACGCCCCACGTTCGTCCTCGAGGTGGGTCGCCAGCTTCTGGAGGAACGAAGGCAGGGCGCGTCCCCGCGGATCCTCCGTCAGGAAGGCCGGCAGGTTTCCGCGATGGGCCTCGATGAGGTCGACGGCGCTCCTCAGGTGTCCCAGACGCGAGCGGGTCAGCCGGTCCCGGACCTCCGTGGCCGACACGTTCATGCTGTTCAGCACGTTCCCGACGTTGTGGAGGACCCCGGTTGCGATCTCGGCCATGCCGGCGATGCGGGACTTCTCCATGAGCTCGCGATGCAGCCGTTCGACCTCAGCCTCGTGGGCCTTCCGGTCGGTGATGTCCTCCACGGCACCCTCGTACCAGAGGACCCCGCCGTCCGCGTCCCGTACCACCCGCGCCCGTTCGACGATCCAGATGGTCGAGCCGTCCCGACGTCGGATCTCCGACTCGAACCCCTGGATCCTGCCCGTCTTGCCGATCTCGCGGCAGAACTCCTCCCGGCGTCCCGGCTGGACGTAGAGCGAGCTGCGGATGTCGGCGATCGAATCCTGCATCTCCTGGACCGAGTCGTAGCCGTACATCCGGGCCAGTGCCGGATTGGCGGCGAGGTAGCGGCCGTCGGGCGTGGACTGGAAGATCCCCTCGCCGGCGTTCTCGAAGATGCTGCGGTACTGTTCCTCCGCCTTGCGAAGGGCTTCCTCGACGCGCCTGCGTTCCGCCACCACGGCGAGCAACGCCTCGTTGGACTCCCGGAGCTGGTTCGCCTGTCGGGTTAGGGGACCGCTGATGCTGTGGGTGATGAACCAGACGAACGAGACCGCGGCCGTGAGGGCCAGGCCGGTGAGGATCAGGCTGCGGGCGCGCCGGGTCTTGAAGTGGCCGATCCGGCGGTCGAGCAGCCGGTCCATCTCCTCCTCCGCCACAGCCCACATCTCGAAGCTGGTCGACCTGAGGCGGTCGCCCGTCCGTTGCACGGTCTCGGAGGCGGCCGTCGCGCCTTCCGTCCCTTCCACGCCGCGGAGGGCTTCCAGGTACGCGTTTCCTTCCGCCTCGAGTCGGTCGATCAGGGGGCGGAGCCGCGGTTCGAGCGTCGGGCTGGACCCGTAGAAGTTCGGATCCTCGGTCAACGCCGTCCGCGCGCTGCCGAGGATCCGGTCAAGATCGGCCTCGCGGAGCAACGCGGCGTGGACAGCAATCTGACGGCGCTCGTCTGCGGTCGGGCCAGTCCGCGGTATCCGCGAAAGGTAGGTGTCCATCGTCCACAGCCGTTCCTGCATCTGGGGCAACGCCAGCAGCGTGACGTCCATCAGGTAGTAGCTGTCCAGGTCGGGGTCGAGGATGAGGTTCGAGTTGTCACCCAGATGGGTGATCATCGTCCGGAGGTCGGCGACCAGATGGCGATGGGCCTGATCCAGATCGGTGCGTCCGGCCGGCGCGTTGGTCCGGAGGGCCTCCCATTCCGTGCGCAGCACCTCCACCCGGCAATGTCCGCGGTTCCGCTTGGCCAGGCCTTCCGTGGTGAACTGGAGCGACTCGCCGATCTCCTGGTCCACCGATTCCAGCTGTCGGAACGCCTCCGAGATCCGCGCGGCGGCGCGTTCGGCTTCTGTGCGGTCGACGTCGGTGCGGTCGAGCGCCCGGTGGTGTCGTGGGATCTCCTCGAGGAGGATCTCCAGTGGACGCTGATAGCGGTTGCCGCGCTTCTCCCATTCCGCGAACCGGATGAAGGAGTTGATGCTGATCAGGAAGAGGCAGAGCAGCACCGTGTCCGGGATCAGGAACAGGACGCTGATGAGTCCCAGCTTCTGCGAGACCTTCAGGCGATGGAAGAAGCGGAACATGGCTGGCGCTGGGTCGTGCGACCGGCAATCAGCGGGGCCGTAGGCCCAGGTCCCTCGGGTGGTCGGCTGGTTAGGCCGGGTCCGGGAACCGGGACGGACGACGCGGTTCGGGTCGCGCCATCGGGGACATCGGCCGTCTGCACCACTCCTTGAGCGCCGTGGGGCGAAAAGGAAAACGGCGGCCCCTTTCGGGACCGCCGTCGAAAACGGAACGCCCCGGGGTGATCCCGGGAACGTGCGTCACATGTGGGCGATCATGTTGTCGCCGAATTCCGAGCACTTGATCTCGGTGGCGCCTTCCATCAGGCGGGCGAAGTCGTAGGTCACCCGCTTCGATCCGATGGCGCCATTGAGGCCCTTGAGGATGAGGTCGGCCGCGGCGGTCCAGCCGAGGTGACGGAGCATCATCTCGCCCGAGAGCACCACGGATCCGGGGTTGACCACGTCCTTGTTGGCGTACTTCGGCGCTGTGCCGTGGGTGGCCTCGAAGATCGCGTGGCCGGTGATGTAGTTGATGTTGCCGCCGGGGGCGATGCCGATGCCGCCGACCTGGGCCGCGAGGGCGTCGCTCAGGTAGTCACCGTTGAGGTTGAGCGTCGCGATGACGTCGAAGTCCGTCGGGCGCGTCAGCACCTGCTGGAGGGTGATGTCGGCGATGCTGTCCTTGATGACGATGCCGGCGCCGGGCTTGCCCTCGGGGATGCGGCACCAGGGTCCGCCGTCGATCTCGACCGCGCCGAAGTGTTCCTTGGCCACCTTGTAGCCCCAGTCACGGAAGGCGCCTTCCGTGAACTTCATGATGTTCCCCTTGTGGACGAGGGTGACGGACTTGCGGTTGTTGATGATCGCGTACTGGATCGCGCTGTGGATGAGGCGGACGCTGCCGGAGTAGCTGACCGGCTTGATGCCCACCCCGACCTGCACGTCGGTCGGGAAGTCGGTTGCGCCGACTAGGGTCCAGAAGTCCTTCGCGGCCTTCTCGGTTCCGAAGCGGATCTTGCTGAACTGCTTCGGGAACTCCGCGGAGAGGAAGTCCAGGACCTTCTTCGACTCCGGCGTCCCGGCGGCGTACTCGATGCCGGCGTAGATGTCCTCGGTGTTCTCGCGGAAGATGACCATGTCCACCGCCTCGGGGCGCTTCACCGGGCTGGGGACGCCGGAGAAGTACTGGACCGGGCGGAGGCAGACGTAGAGGTCCAGCATCTGGCGCAGGGCGACGTTGAGGGAGCGGATGCCGCCGCCGACGGGCGTGGTGAGCGGACCCTTGATGCCGACGAGGAACTCGTTGAACGCCGCGACGGTGTCGTCGGGAAGCCAGTTGTTGAAGCGCTTGAAGCTCTCCTCGCCGGCGAAGACTTCCATCCAGGAGATCTTCTTGGAACCCCCGTAGGCCTTCTCGACGGCGGCGTCGAGCACGCGGACGGAGGCCGCCCAGATGTCGGGGCCGGTGCCGTCGCCGCGGATGAACGGGATGATCGGCTGGTCGGGGACGATGAGCTTGCCGTTCTGGATGGAGATCTTGGCGCCGGCGGGCACGGAACAGGTGGTGTAGGCCATGAGCGATTCTGGATTCTCGATTCTGGATTCTCGATTTGCGAAAGGGACACGGCATTTAAGCGGGCGCGCCGTTGGGGCCGCAAGCGGATTGCCATCCGCGGAGGCGGTGTCCGAAGCTTTCAGGGCCGGGTTTTCAGGTTGGGTTGGGTTTGCGGGGCGTTCCCGATTGCTTCGTGGGGGCGAGGCGCGACAAGGTCTTCGCCATTCCATCATGTCCCCTGCGATTCGTCCCGGCCGTCTGCTTTCGTCGGTAGCGCTGCTCGCCGTCCTCGGTCTCCGGGGCAGGGCGGCCGAACCCGTGGCTTCCCTGCAGCCGACACCGGAGGAACTGGCCACGATGCCGGTCGTCACCGCAGCGCAGTCCGCCGTGCTCCTGAAGGACGTCCGTGTGCCGGATGGCTTCGAGGCGAGGATCTTCGCCGCGCCGCCGGCGGTGAACTACCCGGTGTTCGTCGCCGCGGCTACCGACGGCACGCTCTTCGTCTCCAGCGACGGCAACGGCTCGCTCGACCGCAAACCGCACCTGGGTCGTGTTCTGCGGGTGCGTGACACGGACGGGGACGGCCAGGGCGACGAGGTCAAGGCGTTCATCCCGGACATCGATTCGCCCCGCGGACTGGTCTGGGACCACGACCGGCTCTACCTGCTGCATCCGCCGGACGTGAGCGTGTTCGTGGACCGCGACGGAGATGGTGTCGCGGACGAGAGGAAGACCCTGGTCTCGAGCATCGGTTGGACCTTCAAGGACCGTCCCGCGGACCATGCCTCGAACGGGCTTTCGATCGGCGTGGACGGCTGGCTGTACGCGGCGATCGGCGACTTCGGATTCCTCGAAGCGACCGGGACCGACGGACGGAAGCTGCAGATGCGTGGAGGCGGCGTGGTGCGGTTTCGGCCGGATGGCACTGGATTGGAGGCTTGGGCCGAAGGCACGCGCAACATCCTCGAGGTGGCGGTTGGGCCCGAGCTGGATGGCTTCGCCCGTGACAACACCAACGACGGCGGTGGCTGGGACGTGCGGTTGCACCACTTCAGCGGCCGCACGCAGCATGGCTATCCGCGGCTGTTCAAGAACTTCCCCGACGAGATCGTGAAGCCCTTGGCCGACTACGGTGGCGGCTCGGGTTGCGGTGCCTGCTGGATCGATGAGCCGGGCATCCCTGCTGCGTGGAACAACGCCCCGTTCACCGCGGACTGGGGGCGCGAATGGGTCTACCACCATGGGTTGACCGCGGACGGGGCCACCTTCAAGGCGGGACAGAAGGAGTTCGTCCGTGCTCCCCGGGTGACCGACCTGGACGTGGACGGCAACAGCGCGGTCTATGTCGCGAGTTGGAAGGGAGCGTCGTTCACGTGGGTGGGACGCGACGTCGGGTTCGTGGCCAGGGTCACTCCGAAGGGATTCCAACCGGATCCGATGCCTTCCTTTGAGAAGCTCGCCATGTCCGAGTTGGTCCGACAGATGGATTCACCGAGCCACCGCCGTCGTCTCGAGGCGCAACGGGCTCTGCTGAGGCGGGTCCGGTCCGGGGATGTCGACGTCAACGCGGTGATGGCCGGCCTGAGGGACCTCGCGGTCTCGTCGTCGAGCCGTCCGCAGGCCCGCGCCGTTGCGATCGGAGCCTTGGGGCAGATCGGCGCGCCGGCGTTTCCGCGGCTGGTGCGGATGAGTGGGGAACCCGAACTGACCGCCCTGGTCCTGAGGGTGCTTGGCGGCGAACCGTCTGCCCGTGGAATGGTGTCTCCGGACCTATTCCGCCGCTACCTGGCATCCGGAGACGCCCGAATCCGCCGGGAGGCGGCGAACACGGCGGCGAGCCTCGGCGAAACCGCGGTCGCGGACGCCCTGCTGCCACTCGTTGCGGATGGGGATCCGGTCGTGGCCCATGCGGCGGTGCACGCCCTTGTGGGACTGAAGGCGGTCCGGCCGTGTCTTGTCGCCCTCGACGATGTGCGGACTTCGGCGGCGGTCCGTTCCGGGGTCCTGCAGGCGCTGCAGCGTCAGCCCACGGCCGAGGTGGTCACGGCGCTGCTGGCACGGCTCGGAAGCGAGCGTGACTCCAACCGGCGCGCGGGGCTGATCACGGCGCTCTGTCGGCTGCATTTCGTGGAGGGACCGTGGAAGGGAGACTCCTGGGGAACCCGTCCAGACACCCGGGGACCCTTCTACCAGCCGGAAGCGTGGTCCGAAACGGCCCGCATCGGGGCGGCGTTGAAGAAGGCGTTGGATGCGGCCGACGCGAAGGAGGCCGCCTGGATCGGGAAGGAGATGGGACGTCACCGGATCCCGGCCGGAGCCGCTCTGGAATCCCTGGTGGCGCGCGCGAAGACGGAGCCGGCGCTGCTGCCGGCGATCGCGGCCCAGTTGGCCGAGTCGGAGGACGTGCCGGCCGGTGCGGTTCCCCTGCTGGCGCGGTTGGCGGTGGCCGCCGACACCGGCGATGCGGCCCGGGCGCAGGCGGTGATCGCGCTGGCCAAGACGTCGGACGCCACGGCGTGGCGGGCGGCCCTCGAGGCGCTGCCGAAGGTCCAGAAGACGACCTCCGAGAACAACCTCGCCGAGAAGGCCACGGGGGCCGTGCGCAACTCGCCGAAACTCGACCAGGTGCACCAGGTCTTCGAGGAGGTGGCGGCCCGCGTGGAAGGGCCTGCATCGTTGCTGTCCGAGGGCATCCTGCTGCGGTTGGCCTCGCGCAAGGTGGGGGCCCCGGAGGCGCGTGAGGCGGCTTCGGCGTCGTTGGATGCCGGATGGAAGGAGGCGCGTCGTCGGGTGCAGATCCTGAAGGCGGCCGGCGAGGTCCGGGACTCCTCGCGCGCAGCCGCGTTCGTGGCGGCGTTGGACGACGCCGACCCGGAGGTGGCCAAGGCCGCGAAGGAGACGGTTTCCAGGCTCAAGATCGACCCCGAGAAGTTCCGCCGCGAGGCGACCGCGAGGAAGGTCGGTGAGTTGTCCGTGGAAGAGGCGCTGGTCCAGGTCGCGTCGGCCAAGGGTGAGCCCTCGCGCGGCGAGCAGCTCTTCGCGCAGGTCGGCTGCAACGGTTGCCATACCGTGCGGGCGGACGAGCCGCTGAAGGGGCCGTATCTCGGAACCATCGCGACCATCTACAAGCGCCGAGAGTTGGCCGAGGCGATCCTGATGCCGAACAAGACGCTGGCGCAGGGCTTCGTCGCGAACCACTTCGAGCTGAAGGACGGCACGGAGGTCGACGGCTTCGTCGTCCGGGAGGCGGCAGACCAGGTGACCGTCCGGACCATCGCCGCCGCGGAGATGACGGTGCCGGTCGCGCAGATCGTGAAGCGGGAGCGCCAGGACCGTTCGCTCATGCCGGAAGGACTCGCGGCCGGCTTGACCGTCGGCGAGTTCGCATCGCTCCTCGACTACCTCGACCAGCTCTCGAAGTCGAAGTAGACCCGGTGGCGCGCCGCCCGGCCCCGATACGCCCAAAGGCGTATCGGCCGGTTGAACGGCATTGGGCCCCGTTGGTCCACGTCCGCATCCCGGCATTGGATTGCCGGCTCCCTGTCCGTAGCATCACCATCAAACCCAATGAATGTCTTCGTCACCGGCGGCGCCGGATACATCGGATCGGTCTGCGTGGAGGAACTGCTCGAGGCCGGCCATACGGTCACGGTCTTCGACAACCTCTGCGAGGGCCACAGGTCGGCGGTCGATCCGCGGGCCGGCTTTGTCCAGGGAGACTTCAACGACCGGCAGGCCATCGCCGACGCCATCGCCGCGGCGCGGCCCGAGGCGGTGATCCACTTCGCCGCGCACGCGTTGGTCGGCGAGTCCATGACCAACCCGTCGAAGTACTTCCGGAACAACGTCGCCGGCGGCGTGAACCTCCTCGACGCCTGCGTGGCCTCCGGTGTGCGCAAGTTCGTCTTCAGTTCGACCTGCGCGACCTACGGGATCCCGGAGAAGATGCCCATGGACGAGTCGCTCCCGCAGAAGCCGGTGAATCCCTACGGAGAGTCGAAGCTGATGTTCGAGAAGGTCCTTTCCTGGTACCGGGAGATCCACCGGATCGAGTTCGTCGCCTTCCGCTACTTCAATGCCGCCGGCGCCAGCGCCCGGTTCGGCGAGCACCACCGCATCGAGACCCACCTCATCCCGAACATCCTGAAGGTGGCCCTTGGCCAGAAGGAGCAGGTGGACATCTTCGGCACCGACTACCCGACGCCGGACGGCACCTGCATCCGCGACTACATCCACATCGCCGACCTCGCCCAGGCCCACATCCTGGCCCTGGAACCGGGCAAGACCGGCTTCTACAACCTCGGCAACGGCGAGGGATTCTCGGTGCGGCAGGTCATCGAGTCCTGCCAGAGGATCAGCGGACGTCCCATCCGGGCCGTGGAGAAGGACCGTCGTCCCGGCGATCCCCCGCGCCTGGTCGCCGCGGCCCAGAAGGCCTACACGGAGCTGGGCTGGAAGCCGCGCTTCCCGAAGCTGGACCATATCGTCCAGACGGCCTGGGACTGGCATGTGAAGCATCCTTCCGGCTACGCGGACTGATCCTCCCGCGCTTTCGGGCTTCCTCGGCGGCCGGGAGTCCGGTCATCCTTGGCGCATGATTCCCCGCTGGTTGGCCTGTGCGTGCCTTGTCGTCTCCACATTGGGCGTCCTGGGCAAGGACCTGACCGTGGCCGTGGTCCCCAAGGGGACCACCCACGAGTTCTGGAAGTCGGTCCACGCCGGCGCGGTGAAGGCGGAGCGCGAACTGACGGCCGCGGGCACGCCGGTGAAGCTGTTCTGGAAGGGGCCGTTGCGTGAGGACGACCGCGACCAGCAGATCCAGGTGGTGGAGAACTTCACGGCGCGCGGCGTGAGCGGGATCCTCCTGGCGCCCCTCGACTCCCAGGCCTTGGTGAATCCCGTCCGGAGCGCGGTGAAGGCCGGCGTGCCGGTGGTGGTCTTCGACTCGGACCTCAAGTCCGACCAACAGGTCAGCTTCGTGGCCACCGACAACTTCCAGGGCGGCCGCATCGCGGGCCAGCACGTGGCCGCGCTGCTGAAGGGGAAAGGGAAGGTGATCCTGCTGCGCTACCAGGTCGGCAGCGCGAGCACCGAGGCCCGCGAGGCCGGTTTCCTGGACGCGCTGAAGGAACACCGCGACATCCGCCTCGTCTCCTCCGACCAGTACGCGGGACCGACCCGCGAGACGGCCTACCAGGCCTCGCAGAACCTCCTGAACCGGCATGGACAGGACGTGGACGCGGTGTTCTGCCCGAACGAGACCTCGACCATCGCCATGACCAAGGCCCTGCGTGAGATCGGCCGTGGGGCCGGGAAGGTGAAGATGGTGGGATTCGACTCGGGATCGCAGTCCGTGGCGGACATGCGCAACGGGGACGTCCAGGCGTTGGTGGTCCAGGATCCGATGAAGATGGGCTACCTCGGCGTGAAGACCCTGGTGGCGCACATCCAGGGCCAGCCCGTGGAGAAGCGGATCGACACGAGCGTGGTCCTGGTGACCGGCGAAAACATGAACCGTCCCGAAGTGGCGGCCCTGCTGAACCCGCCGTTCAAGGAGATCCTCGGGGAGTAGCAGACGCGTCGGGGGGCACGGATCTGCGCGGATTCCCGTGGATTCGAAGTCGGATCCCTTCTGAAGGGACCCGCGTGGAATCCGACGGCACCGTCGTCCACCCGCCGGAGGTGCCCTATCCGACTCTGGTTTCCCATTGGCGCCTTGGCGAGTTTGCGTGCGGCCCGTGCTGGCTCCCACGCATCGGTTCCGGCCGGAAAGCGGCAATAAACTGCTTGTCTGGCCGGACCGTTTGTCGGAACAAGCGGCCTTTACGATCCAACCTTCATGAATCCGACCCAGTCTGACGCAGTGAACAAGCCCTTGAAGAGCCTCGACGAGTGGGAGGACTTCGTGGTGCAGCATTATCCGGAGCCTTCGGCGGAGTCCGCGGCGAAGAAGCCAGCGGTCGGTGTCGCCCCCGACAAGAAGCAGGAGGAGTTCCGCAACTACGAGGCCGACGCCCGGCCGACGGTGCGCGAGTTCTACCGGCTGAACCACACC
>JAIXUV010000312.1 GCA_027483345.1 Verrucomicrobiales bacterium
GAGCCGGGCTGGGAGAACGGGTCGGTCCGCGAGTCCGCCGCCGAGTCGGCCCTGCGTGGTGCGCGCAACGCGGCGGTCACGTTGCTCACCGGCTTCACCACCGTCCGCAACCTCGGTGCTGAAGGCTTCGCGGACGTGGCCTTGGCGAAGGCCGTGGAGAAGGGTTGGGTCATCGGACCGCGGATTGTGCCCTGCGCCCACGTGCTGAGCCCGACCGGCGGTCCGGGTGACAACGACGGCTTCATTCCGGGCGTGGTCGAGCGGGGCTACCGGCAGGGAGTCGCGGACGGCGTGGAGGCGGCGGTTGCGGCAGTCCGTTACCAGATCAAGCACGGCGCGAAGGTGGTGAAGGTGATGGCCACCGCAGGGGTGATGTCCTTCGAGGGCACCGCGGGTGCCCAGCAGTTCTCCGAGGCGGAACTGCGGGCGATCTGCCAGGAAGCCCATCGACATGGCGTCCGGGTCGCGGCGCACGCGCACGGACCGGAGGGGATCGAGGCGGCGATCCGGGCCGGCGTGGACTCCGTCGAGCACGGTTCGCTGATGGGCGACGCCGGGATTGCTCTGATGAAGGAGAAGGGGACCTGGCTCGTGCCGACCCTGGCCACTTGGTACTGGGACCAGTTCACTCCGGAGGACAGCTATCCGGCGGCGATGTGGAAGAAGATCCGCTCGATGGGTCGGCTCCGTGTGGATTTCCAGAAGAAGGCCATCGCGGCCGGCGTGAAGGTCGCCTTGGGCTCGGACGCGGGCACATATCCACACGGGAAAAACAACCTGGAGTTCTGGCAGCTCACGGAGTTCGGGCTGACGCCGCTGCAGGCAGTCCAGGCCGGCACCGTCCGCGCGGCGGAGATGCTGGGGATGGAGAAGGAGATCGGTCGGGTCTCTCCCGGATTCCTCGCCGACCTGGTGGTGGTGGACGGCGATCCGGTGGCCGACATCCGGTCGATGGAACGCGTCGGCTTCGTGATGAAGGGCGGCGTGGTCTACACGAACGCCTGGCCGGGGAGGTAGGACCGGTGAAAGGTTGAAGGGTTGAAGGGTTGGGAATGGAAAAGGCCGACCGGGGATGCCGGTCGGCCTTGGAAGCGGACGGTGGGCCGTCGCAGGTGCGATCAGCGGCCCTTGGGGAGGGCGCCGCGGCCGGCGTAGACGGCGTTCTTGCCGAGCATCTGCTCGATGCGCAGGAGCTGGTTGTACTTGGCCGTACGGTCGGTGCGGCTCAACGAACCGGTCTTGATCTGGCCGCAGTTCGTCGCCACGGCGATGTCGGCGATGGTGCTGTCCTCGGTCTCGCCGGAACGGTGCGAGAGGACGGCGGTGTACTTGCTGTTCTGCGCCAGGCGGACGGCGTCCAGGGTCTCGGTGAGCGAGCCGATCTGGTTCACCTTCACCAGGATCGAGTTCGCGGTGCCGGTATCGATGCCCTTCTGGAGGAACTTCACGTTGGTGACGAACAGGTCGTCGCCGACGAGCTGGGTGGTCGCGCCGAGCTTGTCGGTCAGCTTCTTCCAGGTCTTCCAGTCACCCTCGGCGCAGCCGTCCTCGATCGAGACGATCGGGTACTTCGCGCAGAGCTTGGCGTAGAACTCGACCATTTCGTCGCCGGAGAGCTTCTGGCCGCTGCTCTTCTTGAAGACGTAGGTCTCGTTGCCGGTGTAGAACTCGGAGGCGGCGACGTCGAGGGCCAGGAAGATGTCCTTGCCCAGCTTGTAGCCGGCGTCCTTGACGGCGGCGGCGATGGCGTCGAGGGCGGCCTCGGCGCTGTCGAGCTTCGGGGCGAAGCCGCCTTCGTCACCGACGGCGGTGCTCAGGCCCTTCTTCTTCAGCACGGCCTTGAGGGCGTGGAAGATCTCGGTGATGGCCTGGAGTCCCTCGGAGAAGGTCTCGAAGCCGTGGGGCATGACCATGAACTCCTGGAAGTCGATCGGGGCGTCCGAGTGGGCGCCGCCGTTGATGACGTTGGCCATCGGCACGGGGAGGACCTTGGCGTTCGGCCCACCGAGGTACTTGAAGAGCGGCTGACCGAGGGTGGCGGCGGCGGCCTTCGCGTTGGCGAGGGAGACGGCGAGGATGGCGTTGGCGCCCAGCTTCGACTTGGTCTCGGTGCCGTCGAGCTCGAGCATCGTCTTGTCGACGGAGAGCTGGTCGAAGGCGTCCGCGCCGGCGAGGGCCGGGGCGATCTTGTCGGTGACGTTCTTGACCGCCTTGGTCACGCCCTTGCCGAGGTAGCGCTTCTTGTCGCCGTCGCGGAGCTCGATGGCCTCGTGTTCGCCGGTGCTGGCGCCCGAGGGGACGGCGGCGCGGCCGACGGCGCCGGAATCGAGGAGGACGTCGACCTCGACGGTGGGATTGCCGCGGGAGTCGAGGATCTCGCGGGCCTGGATATCAACGATGTTGCTCATTTGCGTGGTTCAGGATTCGTACGGAAGGCGCGAGGGAAGCGCAGGGGACCGGGAGCGTCAAGGAAGGCCCGGGCGTCTGCGGTCGGGGATTGAGCCCCGACCGGCGGCCCGTGTTCACTCCGGTCCATGACGACGCTCTTCATCGCCACCGGCAACGCCCACAAGGTGGAGGAGATCCGGCAGGTCCTCGGCGGATCGGTGACGGTGCTGTCCCAACGGGACGCGAACGTCCGCCTCGAGGTGGAGGAGACGGGGGCGACCTTCCGGGAGAACTCCGGGATCAAGGCGGTGACCTGGGCGGGATACCTGGCGGCGGATGTCTGCAACCTGGGTGCGGACTACGTGCTGGCCGACGACTCGGGCCTGGAGGTGGACGCATTGGGCGGGGCGCCTGGGGTGCATTCGGCGCGGTTCGCGGCGTTGGACGATGGCCGGAAGGGGAACTCCTCCGACGCCGAGAACAACGCCAAGCTCCTGCGCCTGCTGTCCGAAGTGCCGGCCGGGAAGCGGACCGCGCGATTCCGATGCGTTCTGTCGTTGACCCCCATCCTCCATGGCGAATCCCCGGCGGCGATGGCCGCGGCGACGGAGTTCTTCGACGGCACCTGCGAGGGTCGCCTGCTCGAGGCGACGAGCGGGGCGGGCGGTTTCGGCTATGACCCGTTGTTCATTCCAGACGGGTTCGACCGGACGTTCGCCGAGCTGGGACCGGAGGTGAAGAACCGGCTCAGCCACCGGGCGCTGGCGCTGGTGGCGTTGAGGGGCAGGTTGAATGGGTTGAAGAGCTGAAGGGATGAAGAGTGATATGGAGGATTGGGCTACCCGTGGGGTTGTGGTCGGCTTTGGTGGGTGAGAGTGCCAAAATGATTGAGAGGGACTTCGTTTCGATGATTGGAATCGATTCACCAACTCTTACAGGCGCGAGGCGTACACAGCCTCCAACGTGAGCCTTCTACAGAGAATTCTGCTCCGAATCCTTCCTCGTCGCATGGCGGTAGCCATGGAACTCGAGTCGAGGTCGTGGATGCTTCGGTGTTCCTGCGGATTTGAACGGTCCGTCTGGGATGCCGGCGGCGTCCGGTGGGGAACGGCGGGCGAGCCGCGTACAGCCACCGTGCTGAAGTGCACTCGGTGCGGACTCCGCGCGTTGCATCGGCTGCACCGGGGAAACTGATCCTCGATTCCGCGCGAGCGTCGTGGAGTGCGCGAGTCCTCTCGCGCTTTGGAGGGAGACACGGATTTCACGGATGATGGCACATTGCGGGGCGGCCAAGTTCGTCAACCCCTTGGGCTCGCCACGGAGGCCCCCATCGAGGTTGAAGGGTTGAAGGGTTGAAGGGTTGAAGAGGCGTGTGACAGGGAGAGTTGGTCGGTTGGAGTGTCGTGTGATGGCGGAGTGACAGGGTGATTAGGTCGGGAGTTTTCTGTGGGTGGCTTTGGCTCCGAGCCTATGGCCACGGGTGGCTAGGTCCGGAAGGGCCTGGGGGCGGCCGGGCTTCAATGGAAGTGGTTGATAGGGCAGGCGGCCGAGGCTGGGCTGATGGGAGGAAGCGGCGCGGCGTAGGGCGTAGAGCTCGAGGATGCCGAGAGAGAAGTTGAGCTCTGCGCGGACGAGGCGGTGCTGCCAGTGCTGGCCGGCCGGATAGGGTCTGCCCAAGACCGTGAGGGTGCCCTCCCCGTCTGTCCTGCGAAGGAAGATGACGGTGCCTGCAAGGGGCGCCTTCGGATCGAACATGAACGGTTTTGGGAGTGGGCGTCTGAGAGGGGCGGCTGCGCCAATGCGGAGGGCATGCTTGGTCCGGGAGGCATCGACGTAGGAGGCGCTGCGATGCTGGAGGGCAGCGAGATCCGGGTGGGTGAAGCGTTGCCAGACGCGGCTTTGCCATCGGGCGTTGTAGCTTTCGATGGCGGCCTGGAAGCCGGTTTCCCTGGGCGGTGCGAAGACCGGGATGATGTCCAACTGGAGGCAGAGGCGGACGACGCGTCCCAGGGTGTCGGCGTATTGGTGTGGTCCCTGGAAGATGAGTGCGTTGTCGAACTGTGCGAAGGTCGGACGACCATGCTGGCACCAATGGGCGAGGAGGGCGGCGAGCACCGAATCGGTTGTAAACGGGCCTTCCGGCCAAGATCCGGGGAGGTGGCCGTGGAGGGACATGGCGTTGAGGACCTCGACTTGGGTGCCACCGGCGAGGGCCAGACCCTCGACGGTGTCGAAGCTGTCGAGTTCGGCCTCGCGGCGCATCAGGGCGGGCAGATACCAGCCTGGCGGTGGTGGCGGTCGGCGGGTGCGGATCCGGCCATCCAGGACCCCGGCACGCTTCAGGATGCGGCCAATGGTGCGCACGCAGGGAACGGAATCATCCGGGCCCGCCCTGAGCAGTTCGTCCCGGATGGCCTGGGCGCCACAATCGCCCAGGGGCGAGGAGCGGAGGCTGCCGCGGGCCTGCAGGATGCGGGTCTCGACGGAGTCTGGCGTCCGGTTGGCCGGAGCGGAGGAAACCCGCTGACGGTCTGTCCACACCACCCGGTCCAGGCGCAGTGAGCCGGCCCGCAGGATCCAGTGCTGGAGATGGGAGAGGCTCACGCCGAAGCGCTGAGCGACGCTCCGTGCCGAGGCGCCACCGCGGACCAGGGAAACCATCTTCCGTCGGCGGGAAGCGGAGAGCTTTTCATCCCCGCATCTTGCCACGCCAATCGTCCGCGACGCATCCGCCAACTCCACGGCGGGTTGGGCTCCACTGCGGCCTCGCTTCGCTCGTCCTCCGTTGCGCCCAACCCGCCGGAACAACCTCTCCAAAACCCTTACTCTGACCTACTCCCCCTGTCACCTGAGTGACCAACTCTCCCTGTCACTTGTCTTTTTAACCCTTCAACCCCCTTTACCCTTCATCGCTTCACCGCTCCCACCCCCCAGACGCAGGTCTGCGACGCACTCGACGTGCTGGGTCTGCGGGAACATGTCGAACGGACGGACCTCCACGAGCCGGTACCGTTCGTCGGCACAAAGGATCTTCAGGTCACGCGCCAGGGTCGCCGGATGGCA
>JAIXUV010000176.1 GCA_027483345.1 Verrucomicrobiales bacterium
GCCGGCAACGTCCGCGCCAAGACCGGGGGCCTGCGCGGGGTCGCCGCCCTTGCCGGCCATGTCACCACCGCCGCGGGCGAGGAGGTGCTGTTCGCGATCTACGCCAACGAGGCCCCCGATGGCGCGGAAGCCCGGGCCCGCATCGACCGCTGGGTGGAACTCATCGCCGCCCACGCGGGAAGGTTCTGAGACGGAACGAGGCAGAAGGGACTGGCATGAAAAGCCGCAAAGCCGCTGGGGAAAGGGAGGAAGCCGCTGGATTCCTGTCGCTGAGCCGTACCCGGAGTGGAGACCGCGGCCTCGAAACGGAATCCGTACCCCATTGGCGCCGTGGCGAATTTGCGAGAGGTCGGTCTTCGCTCCCCCTGATCCGTTTCGGCTGGGAAGGGATCCTCCATTCACGATTCCTGATCCGTGATTCTTGAACTCGGCCTTCTTGCTCCCTGCTCCACTAGGGCTACTCGAAGCGGAAGCGGACCAAGGTGTCGGTCACGGATTCGACGGTCAGGCGGCGGACGCCGAGGGCACGAAAGAAGCGGCGGTCGGCGGTACGGGGCACCTCGATCTGCCGGAGTTCCCCGTCGACGCCATAGAAGGGTTCCTCGGTGAAGGCGCCGTCCGGGCCGGCCGCGGACTGCAACACGACGGAGTCCGCGGGCGCCGGCGCGGCGATCTGGGCGTTCAGCCAGTCGATGCTCGAGCTGATCCGGCTGACGAAGCTGCGGGTGGCGACCGCGCTGGGTCCGTTCGGGATCAGCTGCTGCTGGCCTGCGAAGCCGATGTAGAGGCCGCGGGCGTCGTGGATGGCGGCGAAGATCGGACCTTCCGACAGGGAGGTCGCGAACGGCCCGTCCACGCCGTAGTTCACGCCGGCGAGTTTCCAGACGTTGTCGCGGTCGAGGATGAAGGTTCCCCCTCCGGAATCCCCGGAGGAGAAGATGCCTTCGTCGCCGCCCGCGTTGGCCGCGAAGCCCATCTGCAAGAGGTCGGCCGTTCCGGCGACGAGCGTGCCGTCGATGACGTTCGTCCCCCAGCGCTGGACGGCGTCGTACAGGCCGATCTTCCAGCCGTGCGTCCCGAAGGCCTCGCCGCGCCGTCCGCCCCGACCGATCATCACCACGGGCCGCCCGACCTCGCGTCGGCTCGAGCAGAGGGGTGCGTGGTCTGGGAAGCGTCCGGCGACCGTGAAGACGTCGAGGTCGGTCCCGGCGAGGTTGGTGCTCGAGGTCACACGGTAGGTCACGCCCCGGAACACGAACTGCGCGCCGCCGATGTTCAGGTGCTTGGCGGTCACGATGTGGCGCGGGCCGATGACGGTGGCCTGCGCGGAGGACAGTTGGCCCACCCATTGCCAACCGCTTCCCGCGAGGGCGCCGGTCGGTGCCGTGGTGTTGTGCGTGGGATCGTCGGTCCCGAAGACGATCACCCCGCGCCCCTGGATCGACAGCACGAGCAAGGCGGCCAACGTCAGGAGGGACCACATCGGACCACGGAAGGACATCGGCTGGGGACGGCCGCCGCCCGCGCGTTCCGGACGCGTCGGGAACGATCCTGCCGGGAAGGGGAGGCGTCTCACCGGATCAGTTCTCCCCGGGTGTCGCCGGGCGATCCTTTCGGGCGCGCTGCTCGGCGAAGAAGCTCTTCAGCAGATGACGGCATTCGTCCTCGCGGACACCGGGTGTGATCGCGCTCTGGTGGTTCAGGGTCGGGAACTGGAGCAGGTTCACCGCACCGCCCGCGGCGCCGCCCTTGGAGTCGCCGACCCCGAAGACGACCCGTGCCAACCGACAGTGGACGATCGCACCGGCGCACATCGGACACGGCTCCTTGGTGACGTAGAGCGTGCAGTCCGTGAGCCGCCAATCCCCGACCGCCTCCTGGGCCATGGTGAGGGCCAGCATCTCCGCATGGGCGGTGGCGTCCTTCAGCATCTCCACCTGGTTCCAAGCCCGGGCGATGACGCGTCCGCCCCGCACGATCACCGCGCCGACGGGCACCTCCTCGGCCTTGTACGCCTTCGAGGCCTGCCGCAACGCCTCGCCCATGAAGGCGCGGTCGACCTCCGGATCGGCGTCCACCACGGGGACCACCGGCGCGTCGGGTGTCATCGTGGACCTCCCTGCGGCCGGAACGGACTGCTCTGCTCGACCGTCCAATCCGAGGTGCCGTCCTCGTGGCAATGGACGTGCGCCGCGAAGAAGCCGCCGCGATGGCTCCAGAACAGCGGCCAGATCTGTTGGCGGTCCGTCTCGGGGATGTCGAGCACCCCGAGTTCCGCGCGCGAATGGAATCCGAAGATCCCCTCCCGATGCGGCGGGGGCACGGCCTGGAGCCGGGGCTTCACCTCGAAGAGGAACATCAGCCAGTGGGTTTGGCCTTGGTAACCGTACTCGCTGACCAGCCCGGTGAGGTGCAGGTCGGAGGGCGTTAGGACGGCGCCAAACTCCTCGGCGGCCTCGCGGCAGGCGCAGGCGTAGGGCGATTCGCCGAGGTCGGTCTTCAGCTTGCCGCCGGGCGGGCTGAAGAGGCCCCGGTTCGGCTCCTGCGCCCGTTGGAGCAGGAGAACCTCGTCCCGCTCGTTGAAGCAGTAGAGCAACGTGGCGATCTTGTACGGCAGCGGCACGGGCACGATGGAAGCGTGGAACGGGGAAAGGTCAATGGTGCCAATGGTGTCCGTTGCCCGTTGCCCGTTGTAGGCGCGGTGGCGCCGTCAATGCATTGGCTTACGACTGGCGACGAACAACGGACAACTGGCCACGGGCACCAGACACCTGCCAACAAGTCCAATCCCTGCGCACCACTTTCCCACCGACGCCACTTGCCACCGTTCTCCGAATCCCGTTTTTCGCGGGCATGCTTCGCTTCTGGATCGGACTGGTCGGGTGGTTGGCCCTGACCGGGCGTGCCGACTTCACCGTGATGACATGGAACCTGAAGGGAAACGGAGCCACGGACTGGAGCACCAACGCGCCGCAGGTCCAGGCGATCGGACGGATCCTGCGGCATCTGCAACCCGACGTGGTGGCGTTTCAGGAGGTGCCCTGGGAGTTCCGAAACCGGATGCCGTCCATCGTCCGCGCCTATCTCGCCGACCATTCCGTCGCGATCAGTCCGGGAACCGACTTCGTGCTCACCAGTACGATCGCCTCCCGCCATCCGATCCAGAGATCGCAGAGCCACCTGGACAACGCGGACCTGAATCCGTTCGGGTATGCCGGGCGGTTCACCCGCGACCTGTTCGAGGCGGAGATCCGCGTGCCGGGATGGCCGTCGCCACTGCATGTGTTCACGACCCATCTGCGGGCCGGTTCGACCGGGACCGATCCCGCGCAGAGGGCGGCCGAGGCTTCCGCGGTCTCGAACCACCTCGCACGACAGTTCCTGCCGAACTGGGGACACCGTCCGTGGCTGCTTTGCGGCGACCTGAACCAGGACGTCCAACCGGCTAACGCACCGACCCCGAATCTCCGGCCGGTGGAGCGCCTGGCCAACGCCGCACTTGGAACCCGTTTGCTGACCCCGACCAATCCCATCGCGGCCTTCCGGGAATACACCTGGTCCGCGATCACGGGGTTGAGCCGCCGCTTCGACTACATCCTCCCGGGCGCGTTGATGGCGACGAACGTCGTCTCCGGCAGCACCTTCTATTCGCCGGTCGTCGCGGGCACGGTCCCCGGCATGACGCGGTCCACCTCCGCGGAGGCCTCCGACCACCTGCCGGTGCTGGTGCGGTTCCAGGACCCGTTCCGTCCGCCGTTCTCCCTCCGGATCTCCGCCACGGGCACGGATCGCCTCGAACTCGGCTGGGATCCGCTGCCGGGGGACTTCGTCTACCACATCGAACTCAGCACGGATCTGGGACGTTGGAGCGCCGCGACGCCGGGCGTGGCCACCAACCGCGTCGTGCTTCCGGCGGACCTGCCGACGGCGGTCTTCCGGGTGATCCGGACCCCGTAGGCCAACTCCTGCGCGAACACCCATCCCGCCAAGCCGCCTTGCGACGAAGCAGGCTTCACAACCAGGGGTGCGAAGGGTGCTCACCTTTGGACCTGAAGCCCTTCCCTTGCGGCTTGGCGTCTTTGCGTGGGTCCCCTCCGTTCCGTCGTGTCGTGCCGGTTGCCCAACGCCGGGTCCGCCCCCATCGTCGCCGCCGTGACGCACGAAGCCGGCTCCGATTCCGCCAAGCCCGGGGTGATCTCCATCCACGGCGCCCGGGAACACAACCTGAAGGACCTCTCGGTCGAGATTCCCCGCGGGAAGTTCGTGGTCGTCACCGGCGTCAGCGGATCCGGCAAGAGCACGCTGGCGTTCGACATCCTCTTCGCCGAGGGGCAACGGCGGTTCCTCGACTCCATGAGCGCCTATGCACGGCAGTTCGTGGAGCAGATGGCCCGGCCCGACGTGGACCTCATCACCGGCCTGCCACCCACGGTGAGCATCGAACAGGGAACCACCCGCGGCGGCGGCAAGAGCACCGTCGCCACCGTCACCGAGGCCTACCACTTCATCCGGCTCCTTTTCGCGCGGCTCGGCACCCAGCATTGCCCCGATTGCGGCATCTCCGTGGAAGGCCAGTCCCGCGACGCGGTGCGGGCCACCCTGGAAGCCGTCGCCGAACGCCTCGGCCCGTTGCAGCTCTTTGCCCCACGCGTCCGCAACCGGAAGGGCTTCCATGCCGACGTCGCCGAATGGGCCCGTCGCCACGGCTACTCCAAGCTCCGCGCCGACGGCGTGGTGCGCGACGCCGACGACTCCTTCCGCCTCGACCGCTTCAAGGAACACGACGTGGAGGTCCTGGTGGGAGTGCTCGGGGGCAAGGACGAGACACGTCCGTCCCACGTGCTCGTGGACGAGGTCCTGCGGGTCGGTGACGGAACGGTCTTCGCCGTGGACCGCAAGGGCCGGCAGACCGTGCATTCCACCGCCCGCGCGTGTCCGCGTTGCCAGCGGTCCTTCCCCCAGCTGGATCCGAAGAACTTCTCCTACAACTCCAGCCAGGGCTGGTGTCCGAAGTGCCGCGGGTTCGGTGAGCTTTTCTTCCTGCCCGACGTCGACCGCGGTGCCAACGCGGATTCGGTGGAGGAGTCCTGGTTCAGCTGGGCCGACCAGCGCGAGTCGTGTCCGGAGTGCCACGGGGCGCGGCTGAATCCGGTGGCCCGGGCGGTGCGGCTGGACCTCGCCGGCCGGCCGGCCTCGAAGAGCGAGGCACCGCCGCCGACGGTTGAGGACCTCGGCCGTTGGTCGGTGGCGGAGGCGCGGGCGTGGTTCGACGCCGCGGCGCCCTCCGGCAGGACAGCCGAGATCGCCCGCGACATCCTTCCAGAGATCCGGGAGCGCCTGAAGTTCCTCTGCGAGGTCGGACTCGGCTACCTCCAGATGAGCCGCAGCGTCACCACGCTCAGCGGCGGGGAAGCGCAGCGGATCCGGCTCGCCGCCCAGTTGGGCTCCAACCTGAGCGGCGTGCTCTACGTGCTCGACGAGCCGACCATCGGCCTGCATTCGCGGGACAACCGCCAGCTGCTCGACGCCCTCGGCTCGCTCCAGGCGCGCGGCAACTCGCTCGTGGTCGTCGAGCACGACGAGGACACCATGCGACGCGCCGACTGGATTCTGGACCTCGGTCCCGGGGCCGGCGTGCGCGGTGGACGGATCATCGCCGCGGGCACGCTCCCGGAACTCGAGAGGCATCCGGAATCGGTCACCGGCCGCTGCCTTCGCGAGAAGCCCACCCACCCGGCGCGCGGGACACGGCGTCCGGTCCAGGAGGCGCCACGCAAGTCGACCGGCCGCGCTCGCGCCGCGTCGAAGAAGCCCGCCGCCGCCAATGAACCGGCCCCGACACCGGCCGCAGACGTCGCATGGCTGACGTTGGAGCACGCGGTGTTGAACAATCTCAAGGACGTCACCGTGCGCTTCCCGCTCGGACGCCTCGTCGTCGTTACCGGAGTGAGCGGCTCGGGCAAGAGCACGTTGGTGAAGGAGTGCCTGTACCCGGCGGTGAAGGCGGTCCTCGAGGGTGCGGCCCCGAAGACGACGCGTTCCGAGAAGTCCGTGCGGGCCGCGAAGTCCGCGATGCGGGTGACCGGATGGGAGACGCTTCAGGCGGTCCACGAGGTGGACCAGTCGCCGATCGGACGCACGCCGCGTTCGACGCCGGCGACCTACGTGGGTTTCTTCGACGACATCCGCGAGCTGTTCTCCCAGGTGCCGGAGGCCCGCATGCGGGGCTATGGGCCGGGAAGGTTCAGCTTCAACTCCGCGCAGGGCCGTTGTCCGAACTGCGAGGGCGCGGGCTTCGTGAAGATCGAGATGAACTTCCTGCCCACGGCGCACGTGAAGTGCGAGGTGTGCTGCGGCGGCCGGTTCAACCCAGGGACGCTCGACGTGCGCTTCAACGGGAAGTCCGTCGCCGACGTGCTGCGGATGTCGGTGGCCGAGGCGCTGGGGTTCTTTGCGGCGCAGACGCGTCTGCGCCGCCCGCTGGAGGCGTTGCGCGACACCGGTCTCGAGTACCTCGAGTTGGGGCAGACCAGTCCGACACTGAGCGGCGGCGAGGCGCAGCGGATCAAGCTGGTGACGCACCTGCTGGGCGGGTTGAAGTCCGCGGCCGTGGAGCGCGAGAACGCCGACCTGACGGCACGGCGTCCGGGAGCCCGGGTTCCGAAACACGACCTGTTCATCCTGGAGGAGCCGACCATCGGACTGCACATCGAGGACGTCCGACGGCTGGTGGCGGTGCTCCAGCGGTTGGTGGATGCGGGGCACACGGTGGTGGTGATCGAGCACAACCTCGACCTGATCGCCGAGGCGGACTGGGTCATCGACATGGGACCTGAGGGCGGCGGAGCCGGCGGCAATGTGGTGGTCGAAGGCACACCCGAGACCATCGCCGCGCACCCGACCTCCCATACCGGCCGCTATCTTCGGGAGATGCTGCGCCCGGTTTCGGGTGTCGGGTTGAAGGGGGAGGGGTTGGTTGAACGGTTGAAGAGTTGAAGGGCTGAAGGGTGGGATCGGCTTCGAGGGAGAGGCATCCAGCCGAGGTGTCCGTTTCCGATTCCGGAACGCACAGGGCGGCGCCAGCTCCCTTGAACCCTTCAACGCTTCAACCACCCACCTTCACCCGCTCAGAACGGATCGGCGTCGTCGGTGGGGTCGGGGTCGGGTTCGAAGCCGGGGTGGACGTCCGGTTCCGGCGCCTTCCGCCTCGGGGTCTCCGCGGCGGGGAAACGGGCCTGCCGACTCCACGGATCCGGTGCGCGTTCGGGGCGCACGTTCCACTCCTCGTACAGGTCCGGCGTCAGCTCGCCGAGGAAACGTGAGGGCATCTGGACCGCGTCGCCGCCTCCGGCCATGAAGCGCAGCAGCGGACGGCAGAGGTACAGCTCGTCCTTGGCCCGGGTGACCGCCACATAGAACAGGCGGCGTTCCTCCTCCTCTCCGTCGCCGGTCTCCGCGGACCGGGCCGATGGGAACAGCCCGTCGCACAGCATGATCGCGAACACCGCCCGGAACTCGAGTCCCTTGGCCTGGTGCACCGTGGAGAGCCGCAGGCGCTCCGTCTCCTCCTCCCGTGGCGAGGACTGCTCGGCCTCCATGTTGGTCTGGAGGGCGAGTTGCGCGAGGAAGTTGGCGGTGTCGTCGAACTGGTCCGCGTAGGCCGCCAACTGGGTCAGGTCCTCCATGCGGTTGCGCGCGTTCTCGTAGGCGGACTTCAGGTAGTCCTCGTAGTCGGCCTCGACGACGAGGCGGATCATGCGGCCGGGCGCGTTGCGGAGCGCGGGCGACTCGCATTGGGCGACCGTGGCGATGAACTGCGCCCAGGCGGCTGCGGACTTCTTCGGCACCGCCTTCGCCGCCGCGGCCAGCAGGGGCGCGACCGGAACGACGGGCGACGGCGGCGGCAGGACGCCGTCGTTGTCGGAGACCTCGTCGGCCGGCGTCGTCGCGGGCGCCGGGGCCACGCCGTCGGATAGTTCCGGGGAACCGACGGCCTCGGCCAAGGCCGCGTGGAAGGCGGACCAGATCTTGTCCGCGCCGCGGGCGCCGACGCCGGGAAGCATCTTGGAGAGCCGCTTCAGCGCGAGTTCGTCGGCCGGGTTGGTGATGAGCTTGAGGTATGCGGCGACGTCCTTGATGTGGGCCTGTTCGAAGAAGCGGACGCCGGAGGTGATGGCGTAGGGGATGTTGCGGCGGGTCAGCTCCATCTGGAGTTCCATGGCGTGGAAGTGGGAGCGGTAGAGCACGCACTGCTGGTCCAGGGGAACGCCTTCGTCGCGCAGCTCGAGGGCGCGTTGGGCGACGAACGCGGCCTGTTCGCGGGCGTCGGTGGTGACGATCAGGGCGGGCTTCATCCCGGAACCGCGCGCCGCCTGGAGGGCCTTGGGGAACTGGCGGGTGTTGGCGGCGATGGCGGCGTTCGCGAGCGAGAGGATCTCGGGGGTGCTCCGGTAGTTCGTCTCGATCTTGAAGACCTGTGCGCCGGCATGGCGCTGGGGGAAGTTGAGGATGTTGGTGAAGTCCGCTCCCCGCCACGAGTAGATGCTCTGGGCGTCGTCGCCGACGGCCATGAGGTTGCGGTGACGTGCGGTGAGCAGGTCGAGCAGTTCGCCCTGGAGGCGGTTGGTGTCCTGGTACTCGTCCACGAGCACGTGTAGGAAGCGCCGCTGGTACACGTCGGCCACGTCGGGGCATTCGCGCAGCAGTCGGACCCAGAGCGTGAGGAGGTCGTCGAAGTCCATCAGGCCGGCCTCCTTCTTCCGCTCGATGAACCGCTGGCGCACCGCGCGGACGCCGTCGAGGACCTGGGCGAACGGCCCTTCCTCGCCGCCGGTGGCCTCCTCGAAGGATTTCCCGGTGTTGGACAACATGGAATAGACGTCGGCGAGCGCCTCGGGCTTGGGGAAGCGGACCGCCTTGGTGTCGATGCCGCAGTCGACGATGCAGGCGGACAGGAGGTCCTTCACGTCCTCGCGGTCCGCGATGGTGAAGTCGCGGCGGTAGCCGAGGCGGTCGGCGTGGCGGCGCAGGACGCGGACGCCGACGGAGTGGAACGTGCCGCCCCAAAGGTCCTGCACCCCGCCGCCGAGCAATGCGCCGACCCGTTCCATCATCTCACGGGCCGACTTGTTGGTGAAGGTGAGGAGGAGGATGCGGTCCGGGGCGACGCCGTTCTCGATGAGCCAGGCGACGCGGTAGGTGAGGGTGCGGGTCTTGCCGGCGCCGGCGCCGGCGAGGACGAGGGCGGGACCTGGGGCGGCCGTGACGGCCTCGAACTGCTGGCCGTTGAGTTCCGCCGCGTAGTCGATGCGGAGCTCCAGGGGGACCGGGATCGGATTCAGGGTGTAGTCGCGCGCCACGGCGTCCAAGAAAGGGGAACCGCGTCAAAAGCCCAACCAGAAAGCGGAGCCCGGGGTGGGGAGCAGGGCGCAGGGAGTGGGGAAGGGTTGAAGGGAGCGATGGGGCGATGGGGCGATGGGACGCGGAGGTCCGGTGGGATCGGGGTGGAAGGGGAGGGCTCGCAGGGCGGGCCGTCCGGATCCGCTCATCCGTAGATTGCGAGGAACTGCTTCCGGTAGACCCATTCCTGCGCGGGCAGCTTGGATCTCAGGGTCGCGCGGCTCGTGGCGCCGTGTTGGAAGCGGCGTTTGCCGAAGATCGGCATGTCCACGCCGAAGACCTGCTTCACGCCACGGCGGACCACCTCGCCCTTCAACGAGTAGAGCGTCGGGACGTCGTATTGCGTGAGGTCGATGAACGGCATGGCCTCGCTCACGGCAATGACATTGCGGGACATCAACGGGCTGTAGCCGTCGAAGCCGTACCTGCGGGCCGGAGCGTAGGTGCGGACGTAGCCGCGGCTCAGTCCGCCGCTGTAGGTGAGGGAATGCTTGATGCGGCCGACTCCCCAGCCTTCGTGGTAGAGCATGAGGTTGTGGACCACCGAACGGATGGTGAGCTCGGGGTTCTCCTCGATGGGGTAGTCCTTGAGGTTCTCGTCGCCGCCGTCGCCGTCGAAGAGGTGCTTCCAGTCGGGATACCGCCGACGGATGCCGCGGCAGAGGGCCAATCCCATGGTGCCGCATTCCACGTCGAGTGGCTTGTAGTCCTCGATCACCCGCAGCGTCTCGGCGTAGTCGAGTTCGGAGAGGTCGGCGGGGATCTCCTCCAGGAAGAGTCCGAGCCCGAGGCGGCCGAGGAAGTCCCGGGCCTGGGCCAGGTCGGGTCCGTCGCCGAAGCTGAGGGTGAAGGCCTTCAGCCGGGACGGGCTCATGCCGAGCCGCCGCATCGCGAAGTAGGTGGCGAGGAACACGGCACCGCTGTCCACGCCGCCGGAGAAGGCCACGCCTACGGGTTGGTCCGACGGGATGGATTCCAACTGCCGGGAGACCTCGTCGGCCAGGGCGCCGACGTAACGGCGTCCGATCTCGTCGAGGTCGGTCGGCAGCGAGTTGCGCACCGGGGTGAAGAAGCGGGTGTAGACCGGATCGGGATCCGGGCAGCCGATGAGCTGGATCTCGACGACGTAATGGGCGGGAACCATCCGGGTGTACGACGGATGGAACTGGTCCGAGAGGCCTTCCCGCTTCAACTGCTCGAAGATGGCGTCCATCCGGTCGGCGACGATCAGGGCCGGCCCCTCGGCACGCTTGGCGAGGAAGTAGCGCATGGGGCGGTCGAGGGAGCGGGCCATGCGGACGGTCTTCCCGTCGCGCGCAAGCAGGGCGAAGGAGCCGTCGATGCCAGACACCTGTTCGGCGTCTCCGGAGAGGACCCGCGCACGGGCCTCCTCGGTGGACATGTTGCGGACGCGGTTCAGGGCCGGGTCGAGGAGGTCGACAACGCGTTCAACGTATTCGTGGTGCATGTTCTGGGAAATCTGCGGGGCTCGGTTCCCGGTTGGGAGAGGGCGCGTGGTTTCGGTCGGCTTTTCGGCTCCTTCCGGGCATTTGTTCATTCGAAATCCACGCGGCCCCAATCCTCGGGGCGACCCTGTACACCCGACCTGGGTGCCCAGGCGAGCCGGGTCCGGTTGATGTTCTCGCCGGGGGCGGCGTCGGCCTTGTCGCCGTCGTAGAGGAAGACGTTGAAGCCCGCGCGCTCGGGGCGACCGGACTTCAGCCCCGCTTCCTGGAACGGGATCGACACCCGGACGGCGTAGCCGTCCGCGGTGCGCCAGGAGAGCAGGCGGGTTCCCGGAGAGCGGGTTTCCAAGGGCCCGGCGTTGGCGTCGGCATCCCGGGCGCCGCGGACCTTCCCGGAGGAGTCGAAGGGGAAGATCCCGGCCTTCCAGCAACCGAGGGTGTGTTCGGCTCCTGCGGTCGGATCGATGCCGATCTCGACCGAGTCGGACCGCCAATGGCCCTTGATGTCGTCGGGCTGGATGTTGCTGACGATGCGGTCGTCGCGGACGCGCACCTCGATGAAGAGCGACTTGCCGTCGTGGCCTATGCGGAACGCGCCGCTGAAGTCGGCTTCGTCGTCGGGCTTTCCCTGCCAGGTGTTGCCGGGACCGATGGCGACGGGCTTCAGGGCAGCCCAGGCCGGATCGGCGTCCACGGAGTTCCACGGGAGCTTGCCGACACGGCGGACCTTCAGGTGCGGCACCGGATGCAGTCGGACGGAAGCCTCGCCGACGCCGCGGATCTCGGCGACCAAGTTGGCGTCCTCGGCGGCGCCGGTGGGCACGTCGACCTCGACGTGGCCGGGCGGGAGAAAACGGGCCGTCCAGCCGGCCGGCACCCGGAACCCCCAATCCCGGGCGCGACGGGAAGACGGGACGACGAGGGGGAGTCGGTTGGGTTCACCGGCGACGACCGGCAGGTCGGGCGAGAAGGACTGCGACACCTTCTGGAGTCCATGTTCGGTGACGAACCTCTGGTAGCGGGCCACCGCGGGGCGGGGACGGAAGGCGATCTCCGGGGCGGGTTCGGAGGCGGTGGCCACGGGAACCGGGAAGGGGATCTCGACGGGCTTGGCGGGCAGTCCGGCGAGGAGGTCCGAGGCCTTGGCGGGCAGCGGGACGGCGGTCAACGCAGGCGTGAACCACTGGTTGGTGGTCCGGCGGAACCAGGGAGAGGAAGCCATGCCGCCGAAGCCTTGCGAGCGGTGTCGGGACATCGCGAGGCCGGCCACGTCCCGGGGTGTGCTTCCGTCGGGCAGGGGGCGAGTCACGTCCACGCCGACGGCGGACGGGGAATCTGGTCCGCCGCCCAGGAAGAGGCGGCGGGGTTGCCAGGTTGCGAGACCTTCCACCTCGATCTGTTCCCGGAACCGGCCGGGATCCGCCGCGGCGCGGAACGCCTCCACCGCGAGCCAACCCGCGGCCTGGTGGTTGCCGTGCTGACCCGGGGTGGGAGCCGGGTTCATGGTGATCATCACCTCGGGACGCAACGCGCGGACGACGCGGACCAGGCGCCGCAGGGTGTCCTCGTGTCCCCATTTCTCCAGGGTGATCCCGAGGTTCTCGGTGTAGGCGAAGTCCGCGCGGTCGAGGAAGTGGATCTGGCGCACGCCGAGGATTCCCAGCGCCTCCCGGAGTTCGATTTCCCGGAGCAGACCCAGAGCGGGACCGAATTGGGTGCCGACCATGTTGCCGCCGCCTTCGCCGCGGGTGCAGTAGACGTGGGCGACGTGGCGGCCTTGGCCGAGGGCGAGGGAAGCCATCGTCGCGGCGACGCCGGTCTCGTCGTCGGGATGGGCGAAGACGCCGAGGACGTCGGCCTTGAGCAGGGCGGCGCCGGTGGGCGTTGGCGCCGGAGAAGGACGTCCCGGCGTGGAGGTCACCTGGGCGAGGGTCGTCGACGCGGCCAGCGAAGCGATCAGGAAACCAAGCGCGAGGTTTCGGGCGGGCCGGGCGGACGGGGACATGGAGTAACCCTGCCGGGAAACGGGGCCCGCCGCAATGGGTCGGCTGAGGGGAGCGAAGACGGGACCGGGACTCGCGCCAAAACGCGAAGACGCCAAAGGGGAGATGGAACCGGAACCGGAACGGCGACCACGGGGAGGACTTCGGGATACCCCGCGACTTCACCGCCGCAGCGATCGCGATTCTCAGCCCGACCCCGAGAGGCCTCGTCGGCTCAGGCGGTGGCGGGCGCGGTCCGACCGATGATCCGTCCGCGGGACAGGTCGAACGGGGAGAGTTCGAGGTCGACCGGATCGCCGACCGCGAGGGGACCGAGGCCGGACTTCAGGCGGCGGGTGACGTGGGCGACGAGCACGTATCCGTTGGGAAGCCGGACCCGGAAGGCGGCTTCGCCGAGGAGACCGATGATCTCGCCGGGGACATGAATGAAGTCGTCGTGGAGCATCGCCGTTGGAGAAGGCGGCGGGCCGGACCCCGTGACCGGGGACCGGCCCGCACTGCGGTGGCGGATCAGGCCTTGGCGGCGGCGCCGGCGGGAGGGGTCTTCGGTTCCACCTCGTGGACCGGCGGGGTGCTCGGCGGGGCGACGGCCGGGTGGGGCACGACGACCCAGAACTTCGCGCGGGCGTTCGACCAGTCCTTCAGCAGGGCCTGGGCGAAAGGCGATTCCGTGGCCTCGACGTGGGCGTTGACGAGGCCGGCGACCTTCTTGGCCTCGTCGTCGTCGGTGAGGCGTTGCAGTCCGACCATCGCGTTGTTGTAGCGCTTCGGGAAGAGGTCCTCGGGATCGAAGACATAGGCGCGCCCGCCGCTCATGCCGGCGCCGAAGTTGCGTCCGGTCTCTCCGAGCACCACCACGGTGCCGCCGGTCATGTATTCGCAGCCGTGGTCGCCCACGCCCTCGACGACGGCGGTGCCGCCGGAGTTCCGGACGCAGAAGCGTTCGCCGGCGCGGCCGGCGGCGAAGAGACGGCCGCCGGTGGCGCCGTACATGCAGGTGTTGCCGACGACGCTGTTCTCGTTCCAGCGGAACTTCACGCCGTCCGGCGGGCGGACGACGATCTCGCCACCGTTCATGCCCTTGCCGACGTAGTCGTTGGCCTCGCCGACGAGCTTCAGGCGGACACCCTTCGCGAGGAAGGTGCCGAAGCTCTGGCCGGCGGAGCCACGCAGGGTGACGTCGATCGAGTTGTCGGGCAGGCCGGTGTCGCCGAACTGGTATCCGATCTGGCCGGAGACCTTGGTGCCGATGTTCCGGTGGACGTTGTTGATCCGGTAGCTGAGGCGCGCGACGCCCTTGCCCTGGAGGGCCACGCGGGCGTCGGTGATGATCTTGTCGTCGAGCGAGCTGTCACCGAAGCGCTCGTTGCGCTCGCGGGTGTGGATGCGGGAGGCAACACCACTCGGGTCCACCTGGTAGAGCAGCTTGTCCAGCTGGAGGCTGGCGATGCGCGGACGCAGCTCCTCGGGGAACTCGGTGAGCTCCTTGCGGGTGAGCAGGTCGGTGCGGCCGATGATCTCGTCCAGCTTGCGGAAGCCGAGCGTGGCCATGATCTCGCGGATCTCCTGGGCGACGCCGTTGAAGAAGGCGACCAGGTTCTCGGGCTTGCCGCGGAACTTGAGGCGGAGCTCCTCCTTCTGGGTGGCGACGCCGACCGGGCAGGTGTTGAGGTGGCAGACCCGGAACATGGCGCAACCGGCCGCGACGAGGGCGCCGGTGCCGAAGTTGTACTCCTCGGCGCCGAGCAGGGCGGCGATCACGAGGTCGCGTCCGGTCTTCATGCCGCCGTCGGTCCGCATCACGAGGCGCGAGCGGAGGTCGTTCAGCATGAGCGTCTGCTGGGCCTCGGCGACGCCGAACTCCCAGGGGCCGCCGGTGTTCTTGATCGAGCTCAGGGGCGATGCGCCGGTGCCGCCGTCGTGGCCGGAGATGAGGACGACGTCGGCGTAGGCCTTGGCGACGCCCGCGGCGACCGTGCCGACGCCGGCGCAGGCGACGAGCTTGACGCAGACCTTGGCGCGCTGGTTGACCTGCTTGAGGTCATAGATCAGCTGGGCGAGGTCCTCGATGGAGTAGATGTCGTGGTGCGGCGGCGGCGAGATGAGCGGGACGCCGGGCACGGAGTAGCGGAGCTTGGCGATGAGCGGGGTGACCTTGTGGCCGGGCAGCTGGCCGCCTTCGCCGGGCTTGGCGCCCTGGGCCATCTTGATCTCGATCTCCTGGGCGGAGGCGAGGTAGGCCGGGGTGACGCCGAAGCGGCCCGAGGCGACCTGCTTGATCGCGGAGTTCTTCTCGGTGGAGTAGCGGGACGGATCCTCGCCGCCCTCGCCGGAGTTGGACTTGCCGCCGATGCTGTTCATCGCGACGGCGAGGCACTCGTGCGCCTCCGGGGAGAGCGCGCCGAGGGACATGCCGGCGGTGGTGAAGCGGCGGCGGATCTCCTCCACCGGCTCGACCTCGTCGATGGGGACGGGCGTGGTGCCGGACTTGAAGGTGAGCAGGTCGCGGGGGCTGACCGGGTCCCGCTTGTTGACCGACTCCATGTACTTGAGGAACTCGTCGCGCTTCCCGGACTTGATGAAGCGGTGGAGGTTGCCGACGACCTGAGCGTTGTAGGCGTGGTATTCGCCACGGCCGCCCTTCGCGACGCGGTAGTTGCCGCCGACGTCGAGCGTGGGGGTGTCGGCGCCGGGCGCGAACGCGGCCTGGTGGCGCCGCAGGGCGTCCTCGGCGATGTGCCGCAGGGAGATGCCGCCGATCTGGCTGGTGGTGCCGAAGAAGCAGCGGTCGACGACCTCCTGTCCGAGGCCGACGGCCTCGAAGATCTGGGCGCCGCGGTAGCTGGCGATGGTCGAGATGCCCATCTTGGCCATGACCTTGAGCAGGCCGTTCTCGATGGCCTTGCGGAAGTTGCCCACGGCCTTGTCGACGGTGATCTCGCCGTACTTCCCGGCCTCGACCGCCTCGCGGATGGTGTCGACGGCGACGTAGGGATTCACCGCGCTCGCGCCGTACCCGACGACCGTGGCGAAATGGTGGACGTCCCGGGCCTCGCCGCTTTCGCAGACGATGGAGCACTTGAGGCGCTTGCCGGCGTTGATGAGGTGGTGGTGGACGGCGCCGACGGCGAGGACCATCGGGATGGCCGCATGGGTGGCGTCACAGCCCCGGTCGGTGAGGATGAGCACGCTCTTGCCGGAGTCGACCGCCTTGGAAGCTGCCTCGCAGACGGCCGTGAGGGCGGCGTCGAGGGCCTCGGGACCGCGGTTGGACTCGAAGGTGCAGGGGATGGTCTCGCTGGGGAAGGCGGACAGTCCACGCAGCGACTCGATGTCGGAGTCGAAGAGGACCGGGGATTCGATGAGGATGTGCCGGGCCTGTTCGGGGTCCTCGTCGAACCAGCTGCGCCGGGGCCCGAGCGTGGTCGACAGCGACATCACGATCTTCTCCCGGATCGAGTCGATGGGAGGGTTCGTGACCTGGGCGAACAGCTGCTTGAAGTAGTCGGCCAGCAGACGCGGGCGCTTGGAGAGGACGGCGAACGGGGTGTCGTCACCCATGGAACCCACCGGCTCGGCGGCCTGGGTGGCCATCGGCTTGATGAGGTCGTCGATCTGCTCCTGGTCCCAGCCGAAGGCGATCTGCTGGAGGGTGAGCTCGAGCAGGTTGACCGGCTTGGGCGCGGTCGCGGGCTTGGGCGCGGCGGCGAGGCTGACGAGGTTGTCGGCGCACCACTGGTCGTAGGGCTGACGGGAGGCGATCATCGCCTTGACCTCGTCGTTGTCCATGAGAACGCCCTTGAGCGTGTCGATGGCGATGAGCTTGCCGGGGCCGAGGCGGCCCTTGCGGACGACCTTCTTCTCGTCGAGGGACACCACGCCGACCTCGGAACCCATCACGACGAGGCCGTCGTCATAGACCTTGTAGCGGGCCGGGCGCAGGCCGTTGCGGTCGAGGGTGGCGCCGACGAAGCGGCCGTCGGAGAAGACGACGGCGGCGGGACCGTCCCACGGCTCGTTGAGGCAGGCGTGGAACCGGTAGAAGCCGCGGAGCTTGGGATCCATGTCGGTCATGTTCTCCCAGGGCTCCGGGGCGAGCATCATGACCGAGTGGAGGACGTCGCGGCCGGAGAGCTGGAGCGCCTCCATGGCGTTGTCGAGCGCGGAGGAGTCGGAGCCGCCGGGCTGGATGATCGGCTTGAGCGTCTCGATGTCGGCGCCCCAGACGTCGCTGGTGAGCTCGCGTTCGCGGGCACGGGTCCAGTTCTTGTTGCCGAGCAGCGTGTTGATCTCGCCGTTGTGGGCGAGCATGCGGAACGGGTGCGCCAGCTGCCAGTTGGGGAAGGTGTTCGTCGAGTAGCGCTGGTGGTACACCGCGAGCGCGGAGGTGAAGAGGGGATCGACGAGGTCCTTGTAGAACTTCGGGAGCTGCGGCGCGTTGAAGAGGCCCTTGTAGACGATGGTCCGGGAGCTCATCGAGGGGATGTAGAACCCGTCGATCTTCTCGGACATGGCCTCGCGTTCCGCGTGGTTGCGGGCGAGGAACAGCTTCCGTTCGAACTCCTCGGGGCTCCAGTCCGGATCCTTGGCGAGGATCGCCTGCTGGATCTCCGGCATGGTTTCGCGGGCCTTGTCGCCGAGGCAACGGGTGTTCACGGGCACCATGCGCCAGCCGAGGAAGTGGACGCCGTAGCGGGCGCAGCCGTCCTCGACGAACTTCTGGCACTTCGCGATGAGGTACTTCTGGCCGCGCGGGAGGAAGACGAATCCGACCGCGAGTTCCGCCTCCTCCACCGCCTTCACGCCCAGCTTCTCGGCCTCGCGCTTGAAGAAGGCGCGGGGGAGCTGGGTGAGGATGCCGGCGCCGTCGCCGGTCTTGGCGTCGGCGTCGAGAGCACCCCGGTGCGCCAGCGAGTTCAACGCCTCGATGGCGAACTGCACGATGCGGTGCTCCGGTTTCCCGTGTGTGTTCGCGACGAAGCCGACGCCGCAGGCGTCATGCTCGAACTCGGGACGGTACAGTGAATTCGGAACGGACGGATACATGCTCATTGAACCAATGGAGTCGGGCCGGTTTGGGTCCGAACCGCGAAAGTGAACCAACCGAGGGGGTGGGGCGCAAAACGTTTTTGGGAAATGGCCGTGGTATCACGCCGGTTTCCCGACGCGGACCATGAACACGGGGAATCCCGCGGCACCGACCGCGGATACCGGACAAGGCGTCCGGACGGCGATCCGTTCAGGGAAGTTCCTTCCACTGCACGAACCGGTACTTGTCCCAAACCCAACGGAAATCCTGGTTGCGGGCGCCACCGCCGGACCAGTTGAAGACCGACCGCCCGGCGGCGAAGTCCCGTCCGGCCTTGATGGTGGTGGCCTCCCTCCAACGGTGTCCGTCGACGTGCCCGTCCTGGTAGCCGAAGGTCGTGAAGTCGCCGTGGAACACCGCGAAGCCGTCGATCCAGCCGGGGCTGGAAACCCCGAGCACCCAGGTGCCGAGGTTGGAGTTCCGAGGATCCGACTCCTCGATGAAGACGAAGGTGCTGGAGGGGTTGTCGATCTGGGTCGCCTTGGAGAAGGGCGTCTGGGTGGGCTCCCAACCCCTGAGTCCGTTCAGCCCATTGGCCTTGGAGTAGCCGTCCCAGGCCCAGCCCGCGCCGGGCTTCAGCCGCGAGCGCAGGTCTCCGGGGCAGTGGTAGGCTCCCATCGCCGTGCAGTACTTCCAAAGCGGGCCGTTGCTCATGCCGCGTGCGACCCGTTCCATCGCCGTGGCGATCGAGATGCCAGTGGTCAAGTCCGGGGTCGGCCCCGCCCAATAGCCGCCGCCGGTCAGCGGGACGATGGTGCCATTGGGATTCCGCCAGTCGTCCGTGGGCGCCAAGGCGTCGTTGGAATCCAGCGTGTACAGGGTCCAGGCCAGCGTGAGCTGCTTCTGGTTTCCGGCGCAGGCGGCACCGGTGGCCTTGAGCTTCGCCTTGCCCAACGCCGGCAGGAGCATTCCGGCCAGGATCGCGATGATGGCGATGACCACCAGCAGTTCGATGAGGGTGAAGCCGCGACGGGGGGAAGCGGTGGAACTCGGTTTCGGCAATCGCATGTTGCCCTGATTGGGTGCCTTGGCATCCCGTTTGTCAGCCCCCGAATACAGCGCGGGTTCGGGAATCGCCCCGCTGCCGGTCAATACCTAGAGTCGGCTTCGAAACGCCCTTCGCGAAGAACCCCGCCCGTCCGTGCAACAGGCACGGGCAGGCGGGGCGTCATCCCGAACCGTTGGAGGGTTCCTCAGAACCCGACCGAGTAGGACTGGGTCTTAGTCGTGTAGTAGTAGGCGCGTCCGAGCCAGTCGTAGCGGAGCACACGTGTGGTCACCACCGGTTGCCAACGGACCGTGTTGCCATAGCGGCGGTTGATCGCCGCCTTCTGTGCGTTCAATGCTGTGGTTGCCATCGCATCTGCGGCGGTCACCGAGTTGCCGTAGCCCATGCCCGACGCCTGTCCCGAGGAGATGGCGATGCCAGGCCCCGGCTTGACGACTTGCGCCGACAGATTCGAGCCGGTGCCCACGAGGGACACGACGGCAATGGCAATGGTGGAAACGATGGTACGAAGGGTCTTCATGATATTTTGTTGTTGATTTCTCTGAATGATCTCGACCAACGGGGCTGACATAGCTGCATGAATGCCACTCCTACATTTCTTAAAGATTGGAAAAGCCGTTCATGCGCAACCAAGCAAGGTTTGCTGTGGTGGTCCGCATGCCGGCCCGGGTGCATGACAGAGTGCGCCGACGTAGAGTCGGCCTTGGATGCAATCCCATCCCAAACCAAGGCGGAGGTTGGGACTTCCGATCTCCGAGCGGTCCGGATGGTGATTCCCGATCGGGGAGCCTGTGTCCCTGAAGGCGATCCAAGAATACGAAAAAGGGGGCCAGATGGCCCCCTTGGATTTCTGTAGGGTTTGTTGTCTTTCGCGGACGAAGAAATCAGGACTTCCAGTCGAAGGCCCGCTTCTTCACGGCGTAGACGTAGCCGGCGAGCAGGATGGTCATAAAGGCCAGCATGCCACCGAGTGCGACTTTCCAGTCGGTTTCGACCAAGCGCTTGTAGGTGACCGCCCACGGGTACATGAACACCACCTCGATGTCGAAGAGCACGAAGAGCAGGGCCACCAAGTAGAACTTCACGCTGAGCCGGGAGTTGCCCTCGCCTTGGGGAAGCATGCCGCACTCGTAGGGGATGTCCTTGGTCTTGGTGCGGCGGCCCATCTGGCCGACAACGACCGAAAAGACCAACGTCCCGCCCGCGAAGCCCACGGCGAGCAGCAGCAGCATCAACACCGGCAGGTACTGGATCAGTTGGGATTCCATTCCGGGGTCAGCGTGTGGCCGATGGGCGGATCGGGCAAGCGGGAGTTTTCCGACGGACGCGGAGCCGGTGGCGATGACGTCGGCGATTCAGCGGCGGAGCGGATAGGTGGCCGTCTGGACGGCGATCCAGACCGGGATGCTGAACACGACCACCGCTGCCAACCGGGCCCACGTCCACGGCAGGAACGCGCTCTGCATCGGGAAGATCGCAATGAGGAAGTAGCCCGCGAAACGGGCGTGGCCGAGGAAGCGGAACGCCTTGGGAAGTCGCCTGCGAATGCCGGAAACGAACGCGATCAAACCCAGCGACAGGACCATCACCGTCACCGCCACCTTCACCATCAACAGGGCGTCCAACGAGATCTGGGGGATGCTCGCCGGACGATCCCTCAGGGACTGCCACGTCCAATTGGAACCCGCCCACATCAGCGTGAAGCCGGTCTGGAGCGCGGTGCGGGGGCTCGCCTTGGTCGAGGTCAGTTCCGCCGTGATCCAGGAGAAGTACAGCGGGACGATCCCCCACACCATGTCGGCATGACGGAAGGGAACCAGCACCAGTTCACAGAAGACGCTCCAAAGCAGGGCCACGTGCCGCCGAGGCTCGCGTTTCGCGGGACAAATTGGAACCGGACAAATTCAGTCCGATAAATCGCTTTGACTTCCACGGGTCCAAGAATAGGTTGGCTTCGCTTTCGGACGAAAACAGTCCGATTCAAAACATGCAGATCACCAAAGCAGGAGAATACGGAGTTCTGGGGCTCATCGCCTTGGCGCGTCGTCCTGTGGGCGAGGTGGTGATGATCGACGTCCTCTGCGATGAGGAGGCGATTCCCAAGAGCTTTCTGGGCAAGATCTTCCAGAGTCTGACCAAAGCCGGCATCGTCCGGTCCGCCCGGGGATCCGGTGGCGGATTCAGCCTGGCCCGGCCGGCGTCCGAGATCACCTCCTTGGAGATCATCGAGGCGATCGAAGGTCCCATCGCCCTGCAGCGCTGTCTGGAGACCGACGCCGATTGCGAACACATCGGCGGATGCGCGTTGTGTGGTTTGCTGGCGGAGGCGCAGGACCGGATCAAGGAGGTCTTCTCGGCCACCACGCTTTCCGACCTCTCACGTCGGCATCTGCCGAACGGGTTGGTCCAACAGGCCCGCGATCGGGCCCGGATCCCCTTGGAGGTGCTGGCCACGAATCCGCCGGCGCCGGTCTGAACGATTTTTCACCCGATAGAGGAACCCCTATGAGCGACACCTACACGTTGTACAACCCGACCGTCATGGACCACTTCATGAATCCCCGCAACATGGGCGATCTGAAGGACGCCGACGGCGTCGGCGAGGTCGGCGCTGCGGCCTGCGGCGACATCATGAAGATCAGCCTCCGCATCAAGGACGGCCGCATCGAGGACGCCCGCTTCAAGACCTTCGGCTGCGGATCGGCGATCGCCAGCTCCAGCATGGCCACCGAGCTGATCAAGGGGCGGACGATCGAGGAGGCCCTGAGCTTCTCCAACGAGGAGGTCGTGGACGCCCTCGGCGGTCTGCCCCCGGTGAAGATCCACTGCTCGGTTCTGGCCGAGGAGGCCCTGAAGGCGGCCTTGGAGGACTACGTGAAGCGCCATCCCGAGGCGGCCAAGGCGGTTGCGGCCCAGCCGGTCTCCGCCTGATCCCCGCCCAACCCGACCCGCGGCCGGCCTGACCCATGGCCTCCCGCGGGTTTCCTTTCCCCATCCCGTCCATGGGTCCGTCCGAACCGATTTCCCGAGTCATGCGACACGTCTTCCTGGATCACCAGTCCGCCACGCCGGTCCTGCCCGAGGTGTTCGAGGCCATGAGGCCGTACTTCACCGAGTACTTCGGCAACGCCTCCTCCCTGCACCAGCATGGGCTCCGCGTCCGCGACGCCTTGGCGACGGCCCGAAAGCAGATGGCCGGGTTGATCCAGGCGGAGAATCCGGACGACATCTTCTTCACCTCCGACGGCACCGAGTCGTCGAACCTCGCGATCAAGGGCGTCGCTTACGCCAACGAACGCAAGGGCCGCCATCTCGTCGTCTCCGCCACCGAGCATCCCAGCGTGATGAACTCGGTCGAGTTCCTCGAGAAGCAGGGATGGACCTGCACGCGGGTCGGGGTCACCCCGGCGGGCCTGATCAAGCTGGACGAGCTGGAGGCGGCGATCACTCCCCAGACGGTCCTGGTCGCGGTGCACCATGTGAACCACGACATCGGGGCGATCCAGCCGATGCGGGAGGTGGGACGGCTGTGTGCGGCGAAGGGGGTTCCGCTCTATGTGGATTGCGAGGCCAGCGCCGGTTGGCTGCCGATCGACGTGAAGGACTGGGGAGCCGCCCTGGTCAGCTTCTCCGCGCACCGCTTCTACGGGCCCAAGGGCGCCGGTGTGCTGTACCGCAACCGCAAGGCGCGGATCGTGAGCATCCTCCACGGAGGCGTGCAGGAAGGTGGACGTCGGGCCGGCACGGAGAACATCCCGGCCATCGTCGGCGGCGGCGTGGCGGCCGCGATCGCGGTCGAACGCCTCCAGGCCCGGATCGCGCACACGGGCGTTCTCCAGAAGCGGCTCTGGGACGGGCTCAGCTCGCGGATCCCGTACATCCAGCTGAACGGACCGCTGCCCGGACCCGACCGCATCACCACCAACCTGAACCTCTCCACGGAGTTCATCGAGGGCGAGGGCCAGTTGCTCCTGTGCGATCTCAACGGCATCGCCGTCGCCAGCGGTTCCAGCTGCGTCAGCAAGAGCCTCAAGATCTCCCACGTCCTCGGAGCCATCGGACTCGACCACGCCTTGGCCCAGGGCAACATCATCATGACCCTCGGCGAGGCGAACACCGTCGAGGACGTCGACTACGTGGTGGAGACCTTCGCGACGATCGTGAACAAGCTCCGTGGGATGTCGCCGATGTGGGACGAGTTCGAACGTGGTGTGATCGATTCGGTGATCGCGCCCACGGGACGCGGGAAGTCCTTCAGCGCGCATGCCGCCGAGGTCTCGGGCAAGCCGGCGCACTGATTGGGGGTTCGCGGTTTACCGACCGCGGCGGGAAGCCGGCCGAGGCGCGCGATTCAAGCGGATCGGGACCGTGCCGATGAAACCGGCATGTATGCCCGCTACGTGATGCTGTGTGTTGTCTCCCTGGCCGCAACGACCATCGCCTGCGCCGACGACCTGAGGATCTCCGGCGCCCCGGGGCTCCTGGATCGCATGGCTTTGAAGAAGGAGTCCATAGAGACCGAAGCCGGGGTACGGCTGGCGCTCAAACCGCAGCCTGCGGGCGAGGGCCTGTTCGACCTGCTCCAGGGCCGCGCCGATGCTGCGTTGATCGATTCCCCGACCGAGGCCGTGGCCCGGGGGCTCTCCCTCGCCAAACCTGGCGCCATCAAGGGTGCGCTCGAGGTGGTCCAGCTTCCCGTCGGCCAGGTCCCGGTGACGTTCTACGTCCACGCCTCGAATCCCGTGAAGACCCTGTCACGTGAAGATGTGGCCCGGATCTATTCCGGAAAGGTCTCCAACTGGAAGGAGTTCGGAGGTGCCGACCAGCCCATCAAGGCCTTCGCGCTGTCCCCTCTCAACGGTTCAAGGATGGCGGTGAACGACACGCTCCTCGCCAAGGAAAGCATGGCGGCGCGGGTCACGACCCGTGGCGCCTCCAAGGACGTGCTCGCGCTCCTTGCGGCGGCGCCGAACGGGATCGCCTTCCTCGCGGAGGAGGTCGGCGACGCCTCGGTGCATCCCCTGGCCGTCGAGCCTGCCGTGACCACCTCGTTGTACCTGGTGATCCGTGGCGAGCCGGGAACGGTCCAGAAGCGGATCGCCGATGGCCTGCGACAGACCTTTTCGGCGGTTTCGGTGGCCTCGAAATAGCCGGCTTCCGAATTTGCGGAAGCGCCTTTTGCCTCCAGAATCCGGCTGCATGATTCGTCACGTCACCCCGTCCCTCGCGGCCCTCGTCGCCGCGACGTTCACCCTGTCGGTCTCCGCCGTCGCCGCGACACCCGCGGAACTGCGCACCCGCACCCTCGAGACCATCACGCCGCTTCCCCAGACAATGCCCGGTTCGGAGAAGGACACCCCCGACCGCATCGCCCTCGGACGCGAGCTGTTCTTCGAGAAGCGCATTTCGTCCAACGAGACCCAGTCCTGCAACTCGTGCCATGCGGTCGACCAGAACCGCGGCGGCGTCGACAACGAGCCGACCTCGCCCGGCGCCTTTGGCAAACGCGGCGGCCGTAACTCCCCGACCGTGCTCAACGCCGGATTCCACATCGCCCAGTTCTGGGACGGCCGTGCGGCGACCCTCGAGGACCAGGCCAAGGGCCCCGTCCTCAACCCGGGCGAGATGGCGATGCCCAACGAGGGCGAGGTCCTGAAGCGGCTCTCCGCGGTTCCCCAGTACCAGAAGGCCTTCAAGGCGGCCTTCCCGGGCGAGGAGAACCCCATCTCCTACGACAACTTCGCGAAGGCCGTCGCCGCGTTCGAGCGCACCCTTCGCACCCAGGACCGTTTCGACGACTTCCTGAAGGGTGACGACAAGGCGCTTTCCGCCACGGAACTGCGCGGTTTGGACACCTTCCTGACCGTGGGCTGCACCACCTGTCACAACGGTCCGCTGCTCGGCGGCAACAATTACAAGAAGCTCGGCATCCTCAACGAGTACGCCGACAAGTCCGACAAGGGACGCATCGAGGTCACCAAGGAGGACTACGACGAGTTCGTCTTCAAGGTGCCGTCGCTGCGGAACATCGCCCTTACCGCGCCCTACTTCCACAACGGTTCCCAGAAGACCCTCGAGGAGACCGTCAAGGCCATGGCCTGGCTTCAGTTGGGCAAGGAGCTGAAGCCCGCGGAGATCGCCGACATCACGGCCTTCCTCCAGGCGCTCACCGACAAGCCGCGCGCGGTGGCCAAGAAGTAGTACTTGGGATAGTGTCCCTTCAACGAGGGCGGCGTTCCGTTCTGGAATGCCGCCCTCCCGCTTTCAACTCCGCCATTCCGACCACGCCATCATGCCTGCCATCACCGAGGAGTCCGTCATCGCCGCCCTGCGCGGGGTCAAGTATCCGGGCTACAGCCGCGACATCGTCTCCTTCGGCCTGGTGAAGGGGGTGCAGATCGACGGTTCCGCCGTGGGAGTGCTCATCGAGCTCACCACTCCCAACAAGGAGGTCGGCGACCAGATCGCGGATGCCGCCCGGCTCGCGCTGAGGGACCGGATCGAGGGGCTCTCCGATGCGCATGTCCAGGTGCAGGTGCCAACGCCCCAGGCGGCCGCTGCGGCCCCTCAGGCCGGCGCCCAGAACCGCAACCGCATTCCTGGAATCGCACGGGTCGTGGCCGTGGCCTCCGGCAAGGGCGGCGTCGGCAAGTCGACCTGCTCGGTCAACCTCGCCGTGGCCCTCGCCCGGTTGGGCGCGCGCGTCGGATTGCTCGATTGCGACATCTACGGCCCCAGCATCCCGCTGATGATGGGAATCCACGGTCGCCCGGCCCTCACCGAGGACGAATCCCGCTTGGTTCCCCCGGTCCGGCACGGTGTCCGGTTGATGAGCATGGGATTCCTTCTCGATCCCGACCAGGCGGTCATCTGGCGGGGGCCGATGATCCAGAAGACGATCCACCAGTTCATCCACCAGGTGGATTGGGGAGAGTTGGACTTCCTGCTGGTGGACCTCCCTCCGGGGACCGGCGACGCCCAGCTTTCGCTCTGCCAGACGGTGCCCTTGGACGGCGGGGTGGTGGTCACCACACCGCAGGAAGCCTCGCTCGGGGTGGTCCGCAAGGGCGTGACGATGTTCGAGAAGGTCAATGTCCCGATCCTCGGCATCGTCGAGAACATGAGCGGCTTCACCACGCCGGAGGGTTTGCGGGTGGACATCTTCGGCCACGGCGGAGGCAAGGCCGAGGCGGCCCGGAAGAGCGTGCCGTTCCTCGGGGAGATCCCGCTCTTCGTCGCGATCCGCGAAGCGGGTGACTCCGGTGTTCCGGTCGTGGTTTCCAATCCGACCGGCGAGCCGGCGGCTGCATTCCTGGCGATTGCGCAGCAGCTCCTGGAGCGCTTCCACCCGCCTGCCGATCCGGCGACTGGGGCAAAGGAACTTTGACGCCTGCCGGGGTGCCGGCTAAAGGAGGGCCATGTCTTTCAGGCGCGTCTCCCTTGCGGTGGTGCCACTGCTGATCGCCTTCTCGGCGACGGCAGGGGAACGTGCGCAGACGAGCGGTGCCCGCCGTCCGGAAGGCGAGGAGAAGAAGGAGCAGGTCCTGCCCCCCGAGGCCGAGGCGAAGAGGGCTTCCGCGTGGGAGAAGCTGCTGCGCAACCGCCAGTTTGACGTCCTCCGGTCCGGGAATTCCCTCCAGGGGGCCATCGACCTGCCGATGCCGATGCCGCCGACCCAAACTGGCCCGATCATGGATCCGAAGACCCAGAAGCGGATCCTGGAGGAGATCGATCGGCGGAAGAACTGGCTGGTGGAGCCCGGTTCCACGACTCCCAGGGGGATGGAAAAGCCGACGGATCCCGCCAACGACATCCCGGATTTCAGCCGCAACCGCGGCCGGTTCCGCAGCCGACGCGAAGTGGCCGACGAAACGGCGGCCGGTGGCAAGGACGACAAGTCCGTGGACGGACTTTCCGGAAGGGGTCTTCGGGACGGCAAGTCCAAGAAGAATTCCTCCGATGACCGGGATTCGGCGGAAGCCTCGAACGAAGAGGTCGTCGGCCGGGAGAAGCTCGACAAGATCCTGTCCCAGTCCGAGCGCTCCGGCCAATCGAGGGATCTCGATCAGGATCGTGCCGGGAACAAGATCCTGGGCGTGGGATCGGACCGGGGTCAGGGGTGGTTCCAGTTCAATTCCGGGGGATCCTCCGCAGGTTCCTCGGATTCCGCGTCGGGATCCGGACTCGGAGGCGCCTCCTCCGGTGCGGCCGCGGAATTCCTGAATCCCTATTCGGATCCGTCCGTGTCGGCGCGCCTTCCCGGCGGTTCCTCCTCGGAGCCGGCGAAGTCGTTCGACCCGACCGTGGCACCTGCGTTGCCATTCATTCCCCGCGACGACGGCGCCCTCGCCGGGAACGCCTCCGCCTCCGCCTTCGGCGGCGCGGCCGCGGCTCCGTCCAATCCCTTCGGGTCCCCTTCGCAGGGAGGGTCCTCCGCACCCGCGGGATTCGGTGCGTTCAACAGCTTCGGCAGCCCGGCCGCATCCGGCGCCGGTCGGTCCGGTTTCTTCTCGCAGGCCCCGGGTTCCGGCCTTTCCTCCGGCTTGGAATCCCCCGCCGCACCCCGCGCCCCGGCCTTCGTCCCGCGCCCCGCGGTCCTCGTGGTGGAGCCGCCAAAGCCCTTCTGATGATCCGTCCCCTCCTCGTCGCCGCGCTGTTGCCACTGCTTTCGGCCGCGGCCACGGAAGCCCGTGTGGTCAAGGTGCTGCCCCATCGCCTGGATTCCCAGGGACGGCACGCCCTCTCGCCCAGCCTCTACGAACGCGACGCCTACCAGGCGGAGCTCAGGGCCCATCCCGATCGCATCCGTGGCCTGCGGATCGACGTCCTGTGGTCCCTCAAGGAGCGCACTTCGGTTCCGTGTGTCCTCCGCCTCGAGCTGCGCGGTTCCAAGGGAGCCGATCCCGTCGTGATCGAGCGGCCTGTGAGCCGTGGGTTCCTGCGCCGCCGCTGGACGAAGGTGCTGTTGGATCCTGCGGAGTTCGAGAAGGTGGGTGACGTCTCGGCTTGGCGGGTCTCCCTGCGGAGCGGTGGCGAGGAGCTGGCTTCCACGGCCTCGTTCCTCTGGTAGTTCGGCGTGAATCCTGTCCTTCGCCGGAACCGAGTCCTCAATGCAGCATGGGCTCCGGATTCGGCTCCCGGATCCATCTCGCGTCCAGGTCGAGGTACCAGTCGAGCCGACGGTCCGTCTCCGCCTCGTCGATGTGGCGGGCCATGATCAGGTAGGCGGCGTAGTGGTTGCCTTCCGACTCCACGAGCGAGCCGTAGAACTCCGACAGCTCCGGATCCCGGGATGCCAAGGCCTTCGAAAGGATCTGGAACTTCTCGCAGCTGCGGCCCTCGACGAGCGCGCAGACGATCAGGTGGTCGATGACCGACTCCCTCTGGCCCTGTCGGACCGAGGACATCATCCCGCTGATCCACGGACTGCGGAACGGTTGGCCGAACGGGATTCCACGGCGGCCGAGCAGCTTCAGGACGAGCTCGAAGTGCTGCAGTTCCTCGATGGCGATGGCGTTCAGCTCGTGGACGCGATCGTAGAGCGCCCGGTACTTCTCGAGGTTGATCGCGGTGGTGGCCGCCTTCCGCTCGAGATGGGCATGGTCGACGAGGACCGCCGGAAGGTTTCCCAGCACCTTTTCCAGCCAGCCATCCGGGATCGGTTCACGCCAAAGCAGCACGGGGTCAGAATAGGCGCCCTCACGCCGAGGCTGAAGCCGGAACTCGGAGGGCCCGATCACGAGGCGGCCTCACGCATGAACGCAAGGCCGCTTGGGAACCGGAATCGGACCGTGGGAGTTTCGATGGGATGGCACAACAACCGCCTTCGGTGGCGACGGAATTCAGTATCCGCCGGCCCCGAGCTTGCCGGTGGAGGCGCCGGATCCGGGAACCCCACCCGCGTTCTCCGCTGCTTCGCGTCGCCGGTATTCGTCCATCATCGCGGCCGTCGCGGTGGCCCCGCATCGGGAGGCCCCGAGGTCACGGACACGGATGAGCCCGTCCAGGTCGCGGACGCCGCCCGCGGCCTTCACTTGGACGGCGGGCCCCACCGAGGCGCGCATCAGCGCCAGGTCGTGTTCCGTGGCCCCCTTGTAGTTGTAGGAACCGTCCGGCTGCTTGACGAAGCCATATCCGGAAGAGGTCTTGACCCAATCCGCACCCGCGCCTTCGCAGAGCGTGCAGAGGCGCCGCTTGAAGGCGTCCGAGTCGAGTCCGGCTCCGCCCTGGGTCAGGTAGTCGTTCTCGAAGATCACCTTCACCTTGGCCCCGTGCGCATGGGCTTCGTCGCAGACCGCCTTCACGTCGGCGGCGACATAGTCCCAGTCGCCGCCGATCGCCTTTCCGACATTGATCACCATGTCGATCTCCTCCGCCCCGTCGCGGCAGGCGATCGCGGTCTCGAGCCGTTTGGACTCGGTCGTGGAATTGCCATGGGGAAAGCCGATCACCGCCCCGACCTTGACCCCGGTGCCGGCGAGGATCCGTGCCGCCAAGCCCACCGCGTAGGGCTTGATGCACACCGAGGCCACGCCATAGCGCGCAGCCAGGCGGCATCCTTCTTCGAGGTCCCGGTCGGTCATCGTGGGATGCAACAGGGAATGGTCGATCATCTTGGCGAGTTCGTCGTAGGTGTACTTCATTGGAGATTGGGTGTGGTGGTTTGCTGGGAGACGGGGGGAATTCCGGACATCGATGTGATCCGACCCGGACGAGTTGGCTGGTCGATGGTGATGGTGTTGACGAATCCGAAGAGGTCGCCGCGGTAGAGGGTGTCCTCGACCCAGATCGGGCCGACTTCGGCCCGACCGATGGCATGGACTCGGAGTCCGGCACTTCCGGGTTCCAGTTGGAGAAGCGCCGCATCCGACGGTTCGAAAGGGACCGCCCGGATCACCTGGTCCGCGCCGGTCAACCTCAGGCCGGGTTCCGTGCGGAGCCGCTCGTAAAGGGATCCCTCCAATTCCTCTCGCCGGAGTTCGGGGCAGACATCCGCCCGAAGGTGGCGGCGCTCCAGGATCACGGGGATGCCGTCCGCCAGTCGCAGGCGCACCATCTTGAGGACGCCGGCTGGCGCGGCACCCCCCAACTCCTGAAGCACGACATCGGGAAGGTCCAAACCAGCGACCCATTCGAACTCCAGTACCCGGGTGGAAGGAACCCTTCCGGCAAGCCGTGCCTTGTGGGTGAAGCTGACCAACGCGCCGAGATCGAGTTCGAGCGCCTCTTTGCAGACGAAGGTGCCGATCCCGGGACGGAACTGGAGCAACCCTTCCATCACCAATTGGGATAGCGCCTTGTTGGCGGTGACGCGGCTGACCCGGTACCGCTGGGCCAGCTCCCGTTCCGTGGGAAAACGTCCACCAGGCGGAATCTCCCCCGAAAGCGCCAGCCGCCGCAGACGATCGTTCAGTTGATGATACGCCGGCGCTCTCTGAAGGGGATCGACCTTCGTTTCCACCATGACAACCAGTGGCATAGCCACCATGTGACTGGCTTGCAAGTGGACTCTGGATTGCTCGAAGGGGAGATCCGGGGAGGGTGGATTTCCCGGAGTACGAACAAAAGCAGGCCTGCTGGCACCGAAAGGGGCCGTTTTCCGAATCCGCCCACGTTCCTCAATGCAGTGGCCAAGGCATCAGGCCCCTACGGCGATTGCCTTTCCCAGGGTCCACCGGGCAAACAGCGGAGCGGCAATACCGGACGGGTCACATTTGCCGGTCGACTGCAGTCCGAACGGCAATTTCGTGGGGTTCCACGTGGTTGTTGCGGTTCAACAGTGTTGGATACCAGTGTCTTACGTAGATGGCACATGCGGTGCTTTCAGGTTCTCGACATGAGTACCGTCGTTGAAACACCTCAGGCGAAGACCCTAACGGTTCGTCTGCCTCTGGGGCTTCTGGGATTCGAGAAGATCAAGAGC
>JAIXUV010000253.1 GCA_027483345.1 Verrucomicrobiales bacterium
GGACGCCGGAGCTGTCCGCGTCGTTCGTGCCGCCGAACCGGTGGAGGTAGTCCACCTGACCGGTCACCGCGTTGGTGACGGCCGTGTCGGGCAGGCCCTCGTAGATGTCCCATGTCTGTGCCAGCGTCGTGACCGCCGAGTTGTTCTGGGTGGCGTTGCCCAGCAGTACGAGGCCGCCCCACAGTGCGCGGCTCGGAAATGGCAGGTCGCTGGGGTCCGTCACGTCATCCACATCAGCCGTGAAGATCACAGGCCGGGTCGGCAGGCCGACGGCATTGATCTTTCCGCCGGCGCAAACGAAGAGGCTACCGAAGTCGCGTACAATGTTCGTACCGGAGCTCGTGCCGGATACACCCTGGATCACGGTGCCTGGCTCAATATTGAGCACCGCGTTGCTCATGACATAGGTGAATCCGTTGAGAACGTAGGTGTTCGTCGACACCCAGTTGTGGGACCCATACAGGAACCCAGACACGACATTGGTGTCTGCGATGGCGACGGGGGAACTTGCCGTCGCGAGCAGGGCCGCGAAACCGGCCGCTAGCGATTGGAGGCGGTGTGATTTCATGAATGAGAACTGTCTTGCCTCGCGGGTCTGAGACGGGAGTCGGCGAAGCCAAGACCACCAATGAATTGCGCAGCTAGGTAACGAATGCGTGACGGAAAGATGCTTTTCCCGTGAAACGTTCGAAACAAGAATGGCCACCATAACGGATCGAAGCTTGAAGCCAACAATCCGATTTCAGCCGGCAGGGAGGAGGCGTCAGAAGTCGCAAGTGACGGAAAGAGAGTATGTCGCACCGCGCCGCAGGCTGCGGTAAACATAGCGACCTCCGAAATCCCGGCGTTGGCCAAAATCGTTGACGAAGATCTGGCTGACCACGGGATCGATCAGGTTGCGAGCGCCAAGCCGCATCCGCCACCGGCCGCCAAGACGCTGCGAAAGGAAGATGTCGAAGGTGTCGAAAGACTGCTCGTAGATGTTCGGGGCAACAACACCGCCGTCGCGGGTCAGGCGTTCGCCCGCACGGGAGTAGACAAACGAGAGGGTGGTGCGGGTGCGGGGGACCTCGACGGTGAGGTCGGCATTAAGCACATACTGGGGCTGGTCAAAGAGCGGACGCGAGTAGGTGACCTGAAGCTGCGTCGCGGGGTCCACGTATGGCACGTCCTTCACCTCGGAGTCGATCCAGGTGAAATTGCCCCCGAGCGTCACATCCTGCAGGAGAGGATCGATGATGCCGAGGCTTTGTCGGGCTTCGAACTCAACGCCGCTGACAATGGCCTCGGACTGGTTAACGAAGCTGACGGTTCCGTTCTGGGCGTCGACGACCCGGGGCTCGATCGGGTCGGAGAGGTTCTTCCGGAAGAAGGCGAGGGAAAGAAGTTCGCCGGGCCGCGGAAACCATTCGGCGCGAGCATCGAGATTGTCAATCTGGGTGCGGCGCAGCTGAGGATTGCCACGGATGAACTCGCCGGTCTCGGGATCGAAAATGCCTGCGGAGGAGAACTCGCGGTAAGTCGGCCGGGCCAGAGTCTGAGACCAGCCGAGGCGGAGGTTCAGGTTGCTGGTGATCGGGAATACGCCCCCGAGGGAGGGCAGGATGTCCGTGCCCTCGATTTGACCGCGCGTAACCGGGGGAGCACCCAACTCGACGAACAGCGGATCGATGATGACCTCCATGTCCGTCTTCTCCATGCGCGCGCCACCGATAAGCCGGAACTTCGGGTGGACGAAAAGATCTGCCATCCCGTAGACCGCGGTGATGTCTTGGCTGCCCTCGTAGTTGAAGCCCGTGTAGGCGTTCGGACCTTGGCTGAAGTTGATGCCTTGGGTACGACCGTCGGCGCTGCCGAAGAAATAACGTTGGTTGTTTGCGCCGACGCGGTTCGTGACGAACTGCTGCCCTTGGAAATCGAAAGCGGAATTGATCGTGGACGGGAGGCTGGCGAGCTGTACCGAGGCGAAGCGGTTGTCCGGCACGAAATACTCATATCGGCTTTCACGCAACTGGCGCTCGCCCCCGCTGAAGTTAAAACCTGTCTTGAGGGCGCTTTCCAAGCCGTTGCCTGGCGTAAACGGCACCGTGAAGTCGACTCGAGTGTTCAGGTTCTCGTCAGTGGATTCGCGGAAAAACCGGATCGGCTGGTTGATGCTGGGCAAATCCGGAGACTGGGCGCGGACGTTGTAGACCCCCGGGGAGGTCGGGAAGAGGACGTATGGAAAGAAGCGTTGGTCGGGTGTGGACTCGGCGGTGGAAGCCATCGACACCAGCCAGTCGAGCTGAGCCCCGGCGAGCTCGCGGAGCTCATGCCGTCCCTTGACTTGGTAGTTTCTCAGGAAGCGTTCTTGGTAGCTAATCTGATAGAGTCCGGAGAACTCCTGCTCTTCGGCCGGAACGGGCTGGAATTGCCCCAGGTTCAGGCTGCGTCCGATCTCGGAGGCATTGAGGAACGTGGCACTTTGGTTGTGGAGGAACGAGAACGACAACTCGTGTCCGGGCAGAAGCTCGATTGCCGAGCTGGCAACCGCGCCCCAAGTCATCTCCTGGATGGCACGGTCGGTTGAGAACTCCGTGCGGCGTTGAAGCGGGCCACCGTCGAAGAGATCGGGATCGGTGTTGACGAAGCTGCGGAAGGCATCCTCTTGGAAGGTAAAGCGGCGATCGTACGTTAGGGTGCCGAACCAGCCAAACCTCTTGCCAAAGAGCCATGTCGAATCGCCACCGGAAATCGAGAAGTTGCCATTCGGGCCCGGAGCTTCCGGGGTGGGGACGAAGTCAGTGTTGGCGAAGGAACGAAGACCGGCGTCAACGGCCTCGGCCTGACCCAAGCGCTGGGCGGCGAGTGTGGCATTGTTGCGGTTGAAGGATCGCTGCGCTTCGCCGACGAGTTGCGGGGTGACCCCGCGTGCCGCGGCGGTGAGCTCGCGATCGCCGTCGTCGATGGCCAGCCAGTCCAGCTCACCACCGGGCGAGGTGAGGAAGGCGTCGTTGAAACTCGATTCGGTGTTGAAACCCGAACCTAGCGTGACACTGGCAAACGCCTTCGCCGGAAATGATTTCGTTACGATGTTCACTGCACCGCCGGCAAAACCACCCTGCATGTCAGGGGTGAATGTCTTGCTGACCACGACACGGTCCACCATCGCGGACGGGATCAAGTCCAACTGAGGGGCTCGGCGACGGGGATCTGCGCTGGGAATCTCCGCGCCATTGAGGGTTGCGACGTTGTATCGGTCGTTGAGGCCGCGCACGACGATCTGCTTGCTCTCGGTGGCGACGACGCCCGTTATCTTGGTTGTCAACTGGGCGACATCACCACCCCCGGTGCGCGAGATCTGCTCCGCGCTGATCGCCTCCTGAGCCGAGGCGGCGTTCTTTCGATCGGCAAGAACCGCGGCGATCGTACTCGGCTTGGTGGAGGCCTCGTCGAAGGCCGACTTTGCGGCCGTTGCGGCGGCAGTGGATTTGGACGCCTCGAGATTGCCGGCACCGGTGCCAGGCTTGCCTTGGACAGGACGAACCGGTGCGGCGTCGGGCTTCCTCGCCTCGGCCTGGAAAAAGTTTCCGACACCGCCACCGGCGGCCGGAGGGGCGTCAGACCGGGCCGCGCTCGCGGTCGGCGGGGCGGCCGTCGGAGGGGCAGAGTTCGCAGGAGGCGGCGTGGTCGTCTCCTCGACGATGTCGGCGGCCTTTGGCGGAGGAACATCCGCGGGCGGTTCTGGGGGCTTGGGCTTGGGCTTGGGCTTCTCCGGAGGCTTGATGCCGGTGATCTTGTACACCGCCGCCGGCACGAACCCGGCACGGTGGGCCAGGTAGGCCAACCCGCCGAGAGCGACGATGTGGACGGCGATGGAGATCGCCAGGCTCGTCTTGTCCGAGGCCTTCTTGGCTGTACGTGCCATCGGATTGCCTAGTTGCCGGAGGCGGCCGTGTCGGTCGCCAGGCCGATCTTCGTCACGTTGGCCTTGGTCAGGATGTCGAGCACCTGCACCACCTTCTGGTAGTTCACGTTCTCATCCCCACGGACCACGACGCTGAGGTCGGGATTGGTCTTCCGGTACGAGATGATGGTGTCCTCCAGCTTCTTCAGCGTGATCGGCTCGGCGTTGAAGAACACGTTGCCCGCGGAATCCACCGTCACGTTGTTGATGTCCTGCTTGCTCTGGTTCTGCGGCGGCTGCTGGCCGGCCGAAGGCAGGTTGATGTCGATGTCGTTGGTCGACGGGGCGGTGGTGATGATGAAGATCACCAGGAGCACGAACGCGAGGTCGAGCAGTGGGGTGATGTTCAGCTCGCCCATCGCATGATGGTGCGACGCGGAGAATTTCTTCCGTCCGCGACGGCCTCGGGCGACGGCGCTCATGCGACGGCCTTCTGGCGCTTCTCGTTCTCCAGGTTGCGGAGCGCGTCGGCGATCTCGTCCGCCAACGCCCGGTTGTCGACGTACCGGTGCTCGATGTCGGTCGTGACCTCGGAGTTGTAGCCGTCCAACTCCTGGGTGATGCCGCGGATCGCGGTGATCATCAGGTTGTAGGCGAACATGGCCGGGATGGCGACGAACAGGCCGACTACGGTGGCGATGAGCGCGCCGGCAACGCCGGGGGCCATCGCCGTGAGGCTGGCGCTGGCCGCCATCGCGATGCCGGAGAACGTCTCCATGACGCCCCAGACGGTTCCCAGCAGTCCGATGAACGGGCCGCCGGAGACGGCGGTGGTCAGGACGATCATCCCCTTCTCCAGGGAGAGCGCCTCGGCGCCCACGGCACGTTCCAAGGAACCCTGCACCGATTGGAAGGACTCGAGGCTGATGCGCTTCTGTCCCTTCACCTCCACCGGGTTGTTCGCAAGGTGGTATTCCACCTCTTCGCACCCCGCCGCATAGACCTCGTAGGCGGGTGATCCGACGAACGTCTGCTTCGCGCGGAAGAGTTGCAGGGGATCCTTCGACTCGCGGTAGGCGGCGAGGAACCTGCGGGTTGCGGACCGCGCCTTCAGGAGTTGACGGCCCTTGGTGATGATCACCGACCAGGAGACCATCGAAACGATCACCAGGGAGCTGATGGTGATCTTGCCCTCGAGGGTCGCCTTCTCGAAGGCGAAGGTGAGGGCGTTGGCCAGAATGGGCTGGAAGTCCATGGAACGTGTGGCTTGTCGGAATCAGCGGGACGGCGCGTTGGTCAGCGTCAGGAGGCTCGGACCGAAGCTGGCCCGCTCGCCGAACGACTCGACCGAACCCTTGTTGATCCGGACGACGAACTCCTTCATGTCGCCGACGCCCTTGTTGAGCAGGTTGTAGCTGAGGTACTCGGCATCGCCCTGCGCGGTGACCGCATGCGGGCGGCCGAGCGTCTTCACGACCTCGTCGCGGCTCATGCCGAGCGAGACCTTGTTGAGCTTCGCGGAAGAGGAGGCGCAGCCGGTGGCGAGCGCGGAGGCCAAAAGAAGGCCGGCGGCGGAAACGGAGAGCGTCTTCGACATCATGCGCCGCCAGACTTGGCGGGCAGGATTACGTCCGATTGTCGTGTGCGTGACGTTCCGGTGACGACGCCATTTCCATTTCGTCACCAGGAGTTGGCGCATTGGTCACAGGTTGTCGTTCCCGATCACGCACCCATTGGGCCGGAGCCTTTCCGAACTGCCGTCGGAACCAGGCCCGGAAGGCGTCGGAGTCGTCGTAGCCGCAGGCCCTCGCCACCGACGCGATCGACGCCCCGGGCTGCGACAGCAGGTTGCACGCACGGATCCGCCGCCATGCCTCGCGCTGGCCTGGAAGACTCTCACCGAACCGCTCACGGAACAGCAGGAGCAGCCGCCTCTTCTCGCACCGGCACATGTCGGCCAGCTGTTCGGCGGTCAGGGCATGCAGTTCGCCGTCCGTCATCTGGTGCACGATCTCCTCCAGGCGGTCCCCCGCATCCTGTCGGCCCCTGGGAACGTGGGCGAGAACGGGCTGTGTGGGGATGGACGCCGCGGCGACGACCCCGAGCAGCCGGCTCCGTTCCGAAAGCGGACTTCGACGGCCGCTCCGAACAGCGGATTGGAACAGCAGGGAAGCCTCGTGATCCGGTGGAAGCACCCAAGGAAGTGGAGACGGGTTGGCTCCTGGGTTCTCCAGGCGCCTCCGCTCCGGAAGCGTGAGGATCCCGACCAGCGCCGAGGGAACAAAGCGGAACCAGGCGATCGCGACACCCCCGATTTGGCTGGCCCGAAGCTGAAGCGATCGGAC
>JAIXUV010000399.1 GCA_027483345.1 Verrucomicrobiales bacterium
AGAGAAAGGACCCGACGGTTTTGCCGTCGGGTCCTTGTGAAATCAGTTTCGGACCGGAGTCCGAATGGGATCAGTAGCGCTCGCTACGGTCGCCGCGCCAGCCGCCGCCACCGCCACGGTCGCCGCGGTCACGGTCGCCGCCGCCGCGATCACCGCGCCAGCCGCCGCCACCACCGCCACCGCCACGGAAGCCGCCGCCGCCGCCACCGCCACGGAAGCCGCCGCCGCCACCGCCGCCACCGCCGCGGAAGCCGCCACCACCACCACCGCCGCCCGGACGCTCTTCACGGGGGCGGGCGATGTTGACGGTCAGGGGACGACCACCGAGCTCCTTGCCGTGGAACATCTCGACGGCCTTGTTGGCCTCGTCTCCGGTCGAGAACTCGACGAAGGCGAAACCACGGGACTTGCCGGTCACCCGGTCCAACATCAGATTGACGTTCGTGACGACACCAGCGGCCGAGAAGTGATCCTGGATGTCGCGCTCCAAGGTCTGATAGGACAGATTGCCCACAAACAGACGGGCATTGTTTTCGCTCATACGAGTAACTTTACGCCGCTCTACAACCGAGTGAGGGAGACTGCACTAGCAGACCTCTTTTTTGGGGGCACCGACAAGCGATCCTCCGCAAACCGTCAACGTGACGCCGACACTGCATGTTCAAAACGGACGCTTAAACGAGCCATAGAAGCAGCCGAACGTCAATGGGATAAATCAGGAAGACGAAGGTTCTCCATCAGCAGGGTCCGTTTTCCCAACCTTCCGTTTCCACGGGTTCGCGGCCGGTTCCGGCAGTCCCAGGACCCGGTAGGACGTCCGGAAGTGCATCTTCGCCACCTTCCCCAACGCCTCCGCACCGTGTTGCGCCACCAGGGCCCGCGCCGCGGTCTCCACGGCGGCCGACGCCCCCTTCGGCAACGGCATGCCGTACTCCCGCTCCAACCGCTCCAGCCGCAGCACGTATTCGTCGCGCGCCAGGATCGACGCCGCGGCGACCGCCATGTCTTCCTCGGCCTTGTGTCGCTGCACCAACGGCAGCGTCTTCCCCTTCTCCATCAACGCCCGTTCCACCGTCGACTTGCTGGAGGAGAACTGGTCGCTGATCGCCCGGACCGGCGGCGGCACCATCGAGGCGCCGCGTTCCAGCAGGTTCTCGATCACCCGGGCATGGCCCCAGGCCAGGACTGTGTTCACCGAACCGTACCGCCGATGCATCCGGTTGTAGGCCTCGTTGCCGATGGCGACGACGTCATGCACGCATCCCGGGGTCGTCCGGATGATCCTCGCCAGCTTCCCCACCTGCGCGTCGCTGCCCACGCTCTTGGAGTCCCGGATCCCCGCCTCCTTCCACGCGGCCAAAACCGCGGCGTTCACATAGACCGCCGCAATGCACATCGGCCCAAAGAAGTCGCCCTTTCCCGACTCGTCGACGCCGATGCGCGGATCGCCCAACGTCGGGTCGATCACCGCCTCGTAACCGACCGTGGCGCTTCCCAGGATCTCCGGCTCGAGCACGAACTCGACGAACTCCCGCGTCCCCTTTCCCTGCACCACCAGCTTGCCGCTCTCGTAGTAGGTCAGGTTGTGGTCGGGCTTCACCCCGCTGAACCGGGCGTGCGCCACCTCCCGCAGACGGTACGTGCCCGACCGGACCAGACGTTCCAGTCGGTCCGCCTGTTCCGCGGTCAGCTTCGCCGTGTAGGTCGTCACCGCCGAAACGTTGCACCTCCTCCTCCGGTGCCCGTCGAGCCCGAACTCGTCACGCCGGGAACCCGATGCTACGGATCCGCAATGCAGTCCGACCCCCCGCGGGCCCATCCCATAGCGGCGCTCCCCCATCGACGTCCGAGGGTGGAATCCCTCCTCGCCTGGTTCGACCGCAACGCCCGCGACCTCCCGTGGCGCCGGACCCGTGATCCCTACGGCGTCTGGATTTCCGAGGTGATGCTCCAGCAGACCCAGGTGCGCACGGTGGTGGGCTACTGGGAACGCTGGATGCGCGAACTCCCGGATGTCGCCTCCCTCGCCGAGGCGGCCGACGACCGGGTGCTGAAGCTCTGGGAAGGCCTCGGATACTACTCGAGGGCCCGCAACCTCCAACGGGCCGCCCGGCGGATCGTCGGCGTCCACGGCGGCCGTTTCCCGGAAGCCCACGCCGACCTGCTCGAGCTGCCCGGCGTCGGCCGCTACACCGCGGGCGCCATCGCCTCGATCGCCTTCGACCAGCCCCAGCCCATCCTCGACGGCAACGTGATCCGGGTTCTCAGCCGCATCGGCGCCATCCCCGGCGATCCGAAGTCCAAGCCGGTCTCCGAACGTCTCTGGTCCGAAGCCGCGCAACTCGTCGGCGAGGCGGCCGCCGCGGAAGGCGCCGGAACCCGACGCTGCGCCCGTTTCAACCAGGCCCTGATGGAACTCGGTGCCACGGTCTGCACGCCGACCTCGCCCAACTGCCCCGCCTGCCCTTGGTCACAGGCCTGCCACGCCCACGCCCGCAAGGAGGTCGATCGCTTCCCGGAAACCGCCGTCCGCCCGACCGTCACCGCCCGCTTCGTGGCCACCGCGATCCTGCGGCATCAAGGCCGCCTGCTGGTCCACCGCCGGGAAGGCGGCGACGTCAACGCCGGCTTCTGGGAGTTCCCGAACGAGGAGATCCGGAAGGACCAGGACCCGGGCCCCGTCCTGGCCCGATGGCTTTCCCTCGGATCTGTCGCCTGGACTCCGCTTGCGGACCTGCGCCACGCCATCACCCGGTACCGGTTCACCCAACGCATCGTCCTCGCCGACGCATCGCCGGATCTCGCCCGCCTCTCCGGCGAATGGCGCTGGGCGACGCCGGAGGAACTGGAATCGCTGGCCCTCACCGGCGCCCATCGCCGGCTGTTCCGACGCCTCCGCGACGACGGACTCGCCTGAACCGGGATCCTTCAACCCCGCCAAAGAGGCCTGTCGCGCGGAGAACCGAGCCCGACCCTTCGGTGCGTTCTGCTGCGATGAACCGTCCAGGTCTTCGTCGCCCTGCCGTGTTTCGGGAGAAGGGTCACGCGGAGGCGCGGAGTCCGCGGAGAGGGGACCGTCGATTCCCTCAACCTCTCCTCAAATCAGGCGCCCCACCCCTCCGCGCTCCCCGCGCCTCCGCGTGCCAAACCGCTTTCACTTCAGCCCGCATCGGATGTCGGCGGTCGCCAACGGATCCGGACCGGATCCGTTCCTTCCCTCCACGCCCTGACTCCTTGGGCACGGCGTCCCTGGGGCGGGAGGCGACCGCGGCGTGCACGCGCACAGCCGGATTGTCACCTGTGCGCGCTGGGGCCATGGTTCGCCGCACGTGAACGAAGGCCGACTCATCGAACCGGAGCACCCCGTCTTTTCCGGGTTCATCTTCAAGATCCAGGCGAACATGGATCCCAAACACCGCGACCGCATCGCGTTCGTGCGGGTGGTGAGCGGGAAGTTCGAGCGGGACATGACCGTCCTCCACGTCCAGTCCGGACGGAATAGCCTACGGACGTGTCACCAATCGACCATCACCATCGGCCTTAGGGACATGTCCCCAATCGGCCCCTTTCACTTCTGATGACCTACGGACGTGTCCCTAATTGGCGCCTCCCAAATCTTTCAACCACCTTTAATGAAACTAATCCGGCAACCTGATTCAATTCTTGCAGAACTCAGGAGATGGTCGATTTCTCGTCGACTCCAACCGGATAACTGCGCTATAATCCTTTTGCCATCACTTATCACATTACTCACGAGTCTTACGTCGAGATTAACAGCTCAAGCATCAGGTGATTTCCCATTTATATTGCCCGGTCCGGTTATTGTTGAGGAGAGTCTCCTAAATGGCGCAATGGAGGGCCCCCTTCGAATCGGCACATATGTCGAGAAGGTAAACGGTGGTCCTGGGAACGGTGACCGCTTCTACCTCGATGTTTTTGCCGCCTACAGGATAATCGGAATGGATCAACGGGATGGAAGGTGGCTGAAGCTTCAGTCTATGGTTGAGCCTGAGGTTGTCTGGTCCGAGGGGGTTCGTATCGGTCCGGATGCCGTCGTGACCGGCAATGTTGGAAGCCCTCTGGAGGTAGGTGACTGCCTTGCCCCTTCAATTGGTGGCTACTACTGGCAGCAATGGTTTGCAACTTCGACAGGAGCCCCGACAGGGCCACCGACACTGAGGGAAGAGCAGGCAACCGTCGCGACCAACAGGACCTCGTTGCTGTATGGGCTGAAGATTTTCCAAGACGGCGATACAAACTCGGCCTTTTATGGTTGGGTCGAATTGGTCCGGGATCGTGGGGACGCGGTCTCCCCACTGCACTTTGGACGCCATGCCTTGGACTTTATCCCCAACAGGGCCATCCGCGCTGGCCGCGAGCCGGAAAGGCCGGTGGTTTCCAGCTTGGTCAGCGCATCTGGCACGTCCCTTTCCTGGGAGGGAATCTACACCGCCAACGGCTTTGCCTTGGAACGTGCTGAGACGCTGGAGCCACCTGTGAGTTGGATGCCGGTTGATATTCCACCGGGCTCCACCAACTTGGTACTCAGCAACACCAACTCCTCTTCAGGATTTTACCGGTTGTCCCGGCAATGATCGGCAACGACTGAGTCATCCGTTCGGTTCACCTTTAGTCGACGAAATTGAGGGATTCCTCGGCTATATGCAGCCAATAGGGATACGTCAGCCTGTGAGCTAGGATCCCGCGGAGGCGCGGTGTCCGCGGAGAGGGGACCGTCGATTCCCTCAACTTCCCTCAAATCAGGCGCCTCACCCCTCCGCGCTCCCCGCGCCTCCGCGTGCCAAACCGCTTCCACTTCAGCCCGTATCGGATGTCGGCGGTCGCCAATGGATCCGGACCGGCTCCACTCCTTCCCTCCACGCCCTGACTCCCTGGCACGGCGTCCCTGGGGCGGAACTCGGCCGGGGCGTGCACGCACACAGCCGGATTGTCACCTGTGCGCGCCGGGGCCATGGTTCGCCGCACGTGAACGAAGGCCGACTCATCGAACCGGAGCACCCCGTCTTTTCCGGGTTCATCTTCAAGATCCAGGCGAACATGGATCCCAAGCACCGCGACCGCATCGCGTTCGTGCGGGTGGTGAGCGGGAAGTTCGAGCGGGACATGACCGTCCTCCACGTCCAGTCCGGACGGAAGGTCCGCCTCAGCTCCTCGCACAAGCTCTTCGGCAACGAACGCGAGACCGTCGACGAGGCCTACCCCGGCGACATCATCGGCTTGGTCGGCCATGACGGCTTCGGGATCGGGGACACCCTGACGACCGATCCGTCGGTCCGCTACGACGAGATCCCCCGCTTCACGCCGGAGGTCTTCGAGTACTTCCACAACCCGAACACGGCGAAGTTCAAGCAGTTCCGCCAAGGCCTCGACCAGCTGCTCCTGGAGGGCGTCGCCCAGGCGTTCCACCTCAAGGACACCGCGAGCCGCGTGCCCCTGCTGGCCGCGGTCGGTCCGCTGCAGTTCGAGGTGCTCCAGTACCGTCTGGAGACGGAGTACAACGCCGAGACCCGCCGCGAATCGGCCCCCTTCTCGGCCGTCCGCTGGCTCCCCGTCGGCACCAAGCCCGAGGACCTCGACGCGATCTCGCTGCCCACCGGCGGCCGCTTCGCCTTCGACGGCGACAACAACCCGGTTGCGCTCTTCCCCACCGAGTGGAGCCTGAACTACTTCATCCAGAACAACCCCTCCATCCCGCTCGCCTCCCTCGCGCCGCCGCGCTCGACCGGACGTTGAGCCCGCCCGGAGGCCCAGACACCCGCTTTCCCATCATGTCCAACATCCAGTACGCCACCCCGAGCATGCCGGACGCCGAGGGCCACTTCGGTCCGTTCGGCGGCCGCTACGTCCCGGAAACCCTCGTCCACCCGCTCCAACAGCTGGAGGAGGAGTATTGGAAGGCCCAGCAGGACCCGTCCTTCCAACACGAACTCGACTACTACCTCCGCGAGTTCGTCGGACGCCCCACGCCGCTCTACCACGCGGAACGGCTGACCCGTGAACTCGGCGGCGCAAAGATCTACCTGAAGCGCGAGGACCTCCTCCACACCGGCGCCCACAAGATCAACAACGCCATCGGCCAGGTGCTGCTCGCCAAACGCATGGGCAAGGGCCGGATCATCGCCGAGACCGGCGCCGGCCAACACGGCGTGGCCACCGCCACCGTCGCCGCCATGTTCGGCATGAAGTGCGTCATCTACATGGGCGCCGTGGACTGCCGACGCCAGGAGCTGAACGTCTACCGCATGAAGATGCTCGGCGCCGAGGTGGTGCCGGTGAAGGCCGGCCAGCAGACGCTCAAGGAGGCGGTCAACGAGGCGATGCGCGACTGGGTCACCAACGTCCGCAGCACCCACTACATCCTCGGCACCGCCTACGGCGCCCACCCCTACCCGGTCATGGTGCGCAACTTCCACCGCGTGATCGGCGACGAGGCCCGCCGCCAGATCCTCGAGTGCGAGGAACGTCTCCCCGACCTGCTCATCGCCTGCGTCGGCGGCGGGTCCAACGCGATCGGCCTGTTCTACCCGTTCCTCAACGACCCCTCCGTCCGCCTGCTCGGCATCGAGGCCGGCGGCGAGGGCATCTTCCCCGAGAAGCATGCCGCACGCTTCCAGGGCGGCTCGCTCGGCGTCCTCCAGGGTACCCGCAGCTACATCCTCCAGGACGAGTTCGGCCAGATCCAGTCCACCCACTCCGTCAGCGCCGGCCTCGACTACGCCGCCGTCGGACCCGAACACGCCTGGCTCCGCGACGAGAAGCGCGCCGAGTACGGCTACGCCACCGACACCGAGGCGCTCGACGCCTTCCAGCGGCTGGCCCGCCTCGAAGGCATCATCCCCGCACTCGAAAGCGCCCACGCCGTCGCCGGCGCCATCCGCGTCGCGCCGACGATGCCCAAGGACTCCCTCATCATCGTCAACCTCTCCGGTCGCGGGGACAAGGACGTCATGCAGGCCGCCCAGAAGATCGGCCTCCAGATGCCGTCCTGATCCGTTTCCCGGAGACCACCTGCAGATGAATCGCTGGCTGCGCCGCATCGGGACCGTCCTCGCGGGGATCGGTGCCGTGGCCGCGGCCGGTTGGTTGTACCTCCACCGGGCGGTCCATCCCGGCTCGCTCGAACACCCACGGGGCTTTCCCACGGCGCGTCTGCCGATCCTCGCCGCCGCCGTCCGGGCGATGCCCGTGATCGACATGCGTCCCCCGCTGCCGGACGGCGTCGTGGAGCAGACCAATGTCGTCTACGGCACCGGCGGCGGCCGCCCCCTACACCTCGACCTCTGCTCTCCGGCGAAGATCGACCGCCCCGCACCCGCCGTGCTCTTCATCCACGGCGGCGCCTGGCGGACCGGCAAACGCCAGGACTACCGCATCTACACCACCCATTTCGCGAAGCTCGGCTACGTCACCGCCACGGCGTCCTACCGGCTCTTCCGCGAGGCTCCCTATCCCGCCGCGGTCCAGGACGTGAAGTGCGCCGTGCGATGGCTGCGCGCGAACGCTGCCCGACTCAAGATCGACCCGGAACGCATCGCCGTCGCCGGCGGATCGGCGGGTGGACACCTGTCGATGTTGGTCGGCTACGCCCCGGGACTCCACGAAGGCGATGGCGGCCATGGCGAGGTCTCCAGCAAGGTGGCCGCGGTCGTGGACATCTACGGCCCCGCCGACCTGACCACGCCGGTGGGACGGAAGGCATCCGTGGTGAAGGACTTCCTCGGCGGGAAATCCTACGACGAAGCCCCCGCGCTCTGGCAGGAAGCCTCCCCGATCACCCATCTCCGGGCCGGGGCACCGCCGACGCTGATCCTCCACGGCACGCTGGACGAGGTGGTGCCCATCGGTCAGTCGGACCTCCTGGCGGCGCGGCTCAAGGAACTCGGAGTGCCCGCGGAATACGAGCGCATCGACGGCTGGCCGCATGTCATGGATGCCAGCCTGCCCGTGAACGAATACTTCAAGGCCCGCATCGCCCGCTTCCTCGAAGACCGCCTCCGTCGCTGAGCCGCAAAGCGGATTTCTTCCGGCGGCCGCGGCCGCAAAGCCCGGCGATTCCGCAGGGGCTTCTCGGCGAACCCCGCGCCTCGGCGCAACTTTCCATGTCGGATTCCGAAGGGCACCGGCAGGTTTCCTGAAACGTTCGGAGAATCCGAATTCCAAGGCCATGCAGGACGGCACGATCCCAGACGGACAGTTGATCGAAGCCCACGTCGCCCGACGCGACGAGGCCGCCTTCGCACAACTCGTCCGGCGTCATGTGAACCTGGTGTTCGGCACCGCCCTCCGGATCCTTGGCGACCGGTCCGCCGCCGAGGAGGTCGCCCAGAACGTCTTCGTCACCCTCGCCCGCAAGGCCGCCTCCATCCGGGCTGGCGACGGACTCGCCGGATGGCTCCACCGAGCCGCCGTCCTCGAGGCCCGGATGCGGCAGCGCACCGACCTGCGTCGCCGGGACCGCGAGGAGGCCGCCGTCCGGCTCGGCACCATCATGGACACCACGGAACCGACCGATCCGCTGCCGTTCGAGATCCTCGACGACGCCCTGCTCGAACTCCCCGAGAAGGACCGTCAGACGCTCTTCCTCCGCTACTTCGAGTGCCGTCCGTTCCGGGACATCGGGCGGAGCCTGGGGATGGGCGAGGACGCCGCTCAGAAGCGCGCCAGCCGCGCTCTTGAGGCCCTTGCCTCAGTGCTGCGTCGCCGTGGGGCCACCACGGCCACGGCGACGCTGGCCGCCCGGACCCTTGAGGCCGCCGCGCTCACCAACGCCCCGGTCCACCTCGCCTCCACGATCGCCGCCGCGACGGTCGGCCTCTCCTCGTCCGCCCTCGGGATCCTCGTCGCCAAGCTCATGGCCTACTCCAAGACCCAGACCACCGTCGCCTGCCTGCTCCTGGCGTCCGCCCCGGTCGGATACCAATGGCACGTCGCCGCCGGTCTGCGTCGGGCCGCGGCCGAGGCGGCCCGGCAACTCGTCGTCACCAACGAGGCGCTTCGCCTCGCCGAGAAGGACGAGCTCATCACCCGCAGGCGTCTGGGCGCGCTGTCGGAAAGCCTCGCGGAAACACGCTCCCAGATCCGGCGCGCCGCCGACCCGGGCGCGGACGCCGCCGCGGCCCCGGACGCTTCGTTGTACCTCTGGTCCGACACGGCGACGCATGTCCGTGTGCCGAAGTCGGTCGCGCCGTCGCTCCGGCTTTCCGGCAGCGTCCAGGTTCCGGCACTGCCCGGGGGCGTCCTGCACCGCCGTTCCATCGAACCTGTGGGCGCGGACGGTTCCCTTGCGGAACCACTCGCAGAAGCCCTTGGAGTGACGCCTTCGGAAGACGAGGCCATCCGTCGGGCTTTCGGCCGGACCCAGGCTGTCCTGCGCGAGAATCTCCACGGGGCCGCCTATGTCACCAACCGGGCTCCCGCCCAGTTCCGCGCTGAGGGCAAACCCTCCGTGACGCTGGTCACCCCGCCGCTGCCGGACCTGGGTGTCCCTCTCCGCGAACAGCTCCGGTCGGACCTGGACAGGATCCTGGGGTCGGAACGGGCCGAACTCGTCTGGCATCAGGCCGCGGAAACCTTCGACAAGGAGTTCTTCTGGTTCGGCAGGGACGAACGTCTGCAGACCGCCGTGTCCGACGGCCCTGGCCACCTGACGCTATGGACCGCCTCGCGGGAGCCGGGCCGGGAGATCACGACCTATACCAGCGTCGGCGGCCGCCTTGGGATCGAGACCTTCCCAGTCCGCCTCCGGCCGACGGTCGCCGGATGGCTGGCCACCTCCGAAACCCAACGCCAATGAACCCATTCCTCGTCATCCTCGGCATTGCGGTCGCGGCCCTGGTCGGCAGCCTGCACCAGCGGAATGGTGCACGGAACGCCGCGGCCGAGCTGGCTCGGCTTCAGGCGGAGGAGGCCGCGGCGGCTGCGACCCTGTCCGAGGTCCAGGCCCGTTCCAGCGCCGACTCCGAGCGCTTGGCGGAGGTGTCACGGGAACTCGCCGAAGCCATGTCGGAGCTCCGATCCGCCTCCGACGCCGCGATCCGCGACCGGATCGAGCCGGCTCCCGCGGTCGAGGGCGCCTGGCCTTCCGACCGGCCGTACTTCTACCTGCCGAAACGTCTGCTTCCGGAGATCGGCTTCACCCCGCTGACGTCCGACGGCGAACCCACGGCCGAATGTCGGGCCGTCCTCGGCATGACTCCGGCGGAGCAGGCCGAGCTAAAGCAGGCCTGGGCCGACCTGCGCCTCGAGGTGCAGGAACTCCAGGTTCGCTTCGCCAAACGGATCGACAGGGCCGCCCCGGCGGATCCCGACCGGCGATCCATCCGCTTCCGGCTACCGAACATTTCCGACCTGCTGCCCGTCCTCCGGGAACGTCTCAGGGAACGCCTCGCGCACGCCATCGGCGCCACCCGCGCGCGTCTCATCGAGGAACCCCTTCAGGAAAGACTGGTCGAACTCGGGTCGCCACTGGCTGAGGGCGACGGCTTCGTCATCTACCTCGCGGAGCGCGACGCGGATGGCGGCGTGAACCACTACCTGCGATTCGAGACCGCCAACGGCGCCACCGCCTCCCAGTTCCACGTCGGAACCCTGCCCGCCGACCCGGCGATGTCCGACGGGAACGAACTCCCCTTCCCGATCGGGCCGGACTCCCCGCTCTGGAACTACCGTCACCTCTTCGGAGACCAACCCCTCCTACGCCCGCGATGACCTCGTCGACCGTCGCCAGACGCCGCTGCCGTCCTCACGACTTCGGTGGGACCGGTTGGGGCACCGGCACGATCTTCGAGCGGTCATAGCCCTGGGCTTCGATGAGTCCCAGGATCCGTTCGTAGACCTCCGGCGTCAGCTGACGGTCCCGGGCAAGGATCCAAAGGAGGTTCCGACCCGGGGTGCCGACGACCGCCCATTGGTATTCCGGATCGAGTTCGAGGACGAGGTAGGTGCTCGTCAGCGGCCAGAGGAAACGCACCTTCCACTCCGCGTTGCTCTCCCGATCGACGACCCAGGCGGTGCCACGCCAGGTCTGCTCCGGGGCGTCGAAGCCGCCTTTGCGGAAGGTGAAGAGGTTGTCGAGCTTCCCATCCGGACGCCGCGCGTAGGTGTCGTACGAGGCGACCTTCCCCTTCTCGAGGAAGTACGGGATGTTGGCGATGACGTACCAGCGTCCGAGATAGCGATCGAGGTCGACGTGGGC
>JAIXUV010000358.1 GCA_027483345.1 Verrucomicrobiales bacterium
CCTTGGGGGCGCTTCCATCGGCCGTGGGATTCGCCTTCGCTTTCCGGGACCGCCACCACCAGAAACCGACGCCGCCGGCGGTCAGTGCGCAGAAGCCGACGAACAGGATCCCGGCGACGGCCAGCATCACGAGGAAGGCGGCGCCGATCAGGATGAGGAAGCCCATGGCGACCATCTTGATTCCCCGGTTCAGGAGGGCGGGTTGCGGGAAGCTTCGACGTGCTGGACCCGGTAGGCGAGCCAGACCGTGACCAAGGCAGCGACCACGGCGATCCAGCCGAGGCGGTTGTAGCCGTCGATTCTCCCGTCGGGACCGACCGTGACCAGCCAGCCACCGAGCGTGGCGGTGATCCCGGCCATGAGGTCGCGTCCACAGGAGTTGAGGCTCATGAACGCGCCTCGGCGTCGGGGATGCACGGCGAGGCTGCAGATGGCCTGGGCGGGGATGAAGCGTCCGCTGGCGAAGACGAAGAACGAGGCTCCCAAGGCGACCACCGCGACGCCTGGCAGATGCCCCGCATGGGTGATCCCGAGGGTCACCGGAACCGCGATGCCCACGAGGATGGCGTAGACCTTGGGGCGGCCATGGGTGTCCGCGAGCCGTCCGATCCAAGGGGTGGTCACCACGCTGAGGATGCCGCCGACGAGGTAGAGCAGGAACAGGCGGTCCTCCGGGAAGCCCGCGTTGGCGATCAGGTAGGGGGCGAGCATCGGCACGATGGTGAAGTGGGCGAACACCAGGGTGCCGAAGAAGAGGAGGGCGCGGCGGGCGTTGGAGTCGCGGAGGACCTCGAGCAGCGGGGCGAGTGCGGATCCGTGGGTCGGATGGATGTGCCCGCGCATCTCGGGAAGGAAGCGCAGGATGAGTCCGAAGTTCACCACGGAGAGCGCGCTGACGAACCAGAAGGGGGCCTCCCAGTCGATGCGCGTCGCCAGGTAGAGTCCCAGGGGCACGCCCGCAGCGAGGGAGACCGAGAATGAGGTGGTGACCAGTCCGAGGCCCGCGGCTCGGCGCTCCGGCGGCACGATGTCCGACGCCACGGTCATCACCATGGAACCGCAGATGCCGCCGAAGGCCCCGCAGACGGCGCGCGAGACGGCCAGTGCCGTGGCGGTATGGGAAAGGGCGCAGGCGACGGTGCCGGCGATGAAGCCGACGTAGGTGACCAGCAGAAGGCCGCGGCGTTCGTGGCGGTCGATGTAGCCCGTAGCGAGGAATCCCACGATGCCCGAGAAGAGCGAATAGACCGAGACCAGCGCGCTGAACTCCTTGGGGCTGATGGAGAGGTCCCGCATCAGCTGCGGCCCCAGCGGCAGCATCACCATGAAGTCGAGGACGTGGGTGAACTGCACCGCGGACAGCAGGATCAGCAGGGCGCGTTCGCGGCTTCGGGTCATGGAGGAGAGGTGACGTGCGGCCGATGTCGGGCGACGGGCCGCGATCACGTTGAAGCCGCCGTGGCCAGCCGGAAAGGCAAACCGCCGGCGAACCGTCCGGTCGTGGGACCGGGTGCGTTTCGCCGGCGGTTGTCGGCAGTGCGGCCTGGCTGTGTCAGTACGGCAGCGGGAAGCGGGCGGTGAGAGCGCGGACGCGGTCGCGGACCTTGTGGGCGGTGGCCGGGGTCGCGATGTCGAGCAGCACCTCGGAGATCATGTCCGCGATGGCGGCCATCTCGGTCTCCTTCATGCCGCGGGTCGTCACGGCCGGGGTCCCAAGCCGGACGCCGGAGCCTTCGAACGGAGAGCGCGTCTCGAACGGGATCGTGTTCTTGTTGGTGGTGATGCCGGCCTCGTCGAGGGCCAGCTGGCACTGCTTGCCGGTGAGGCCGCGGGCGCCGACGTCGACCAGCATCAGGTGGTTCTCCGTGCCGCCGCTCACGATGCGGAATCCGTTGCGCTTCATCCCCTCCGCGAGGGCCGCGGCGTTCTTCACGATCTGCTGCTGGTAGGCCTTGAAGCCGGGCTGCAGGGCCTCGTGGAAGCAGACGGCCTTGGCGGCGATGACGTGCATCAGCGGGCCGCCCTGGATGCCGGGGAACACCTGGGAATCGATCGCCTTCGCGTACTGCGCCTTGCAGAGCACGAGTCCGCCACGGGGACCACGCAGGGTCTTGTGGGTGGTGGTGGTGACGAAGTCGGCGTGCGCGACGGGACTCGGATGGACGCCGGCGGCGACGAGTCCCGCGATGTGGGCGATGTCGGCGAGGAGCATGGCGCCGACCTCGCGGGCGATTTCGCCCATGCGCTGGAAGTCGATCACGCGGGAATAGGCCGAGGCGCCCACGGTGATCATCTTGGGCCGGTGTTCCCGGGCCATGGCGGCGAGCTGGTCGTAGTCGATGCGTTCGTCGCCCTGGCGGACGCCGTAGTGGACGATCTCGAAGAACTTGCCGGAGAAGTTGGCCTTGTTGCCGTGGGTGAGGTGGCCGCCATGGCTGAGGTCCATGGTCAGCAGCTTGTCGCCCGGCTTCAGGGTGGCGAAGTAGACCGCCATGTTTGCGCCGGAACCGGAGTGCGGCTGCACGTTGGCGTGCTCGGCGCCGAAGAGCTGCTTGGCACGGTCGATCGCCAGCTGTTCGGCCTCGTCCACGAACTCGCATCCGCCATACCAGCGCTTCTTCGGATAGCCCTCGGCGTACTTGTTTGTGAGCACGCTTCCCTGGACTTCCATCACGGCGGGACTCGTGAAGTTCTCGCTGGCGATCAGCTCGATGTTCTCGAGCTGGCGGCGGCGTTCGTTGCGGATGATCCCGGCGATCTGGGGATCGACGGCTTCGATGCTGGTGGACATGTCGGATTCGAGCTTCAGGACACGGCGCTCATGGCGCCCGCCTTCAAATTCGGAGTGGAGGAAGGTGTCGACGATGCCGGCGGCGGCCTCCGGTGGGACGAACCGGGCCCCGAGGCAGAGGATGTTGGCGTCGTTGTGCTGACGGCAGAGGGCGGCGCCCTCGACGTTGTGGACCACGGCGGCCCGTATGCCGCGGACCTTGTTCGCCGCGATGCTGATGCCCACGCCCGTGGAGCAGACCAGGATGCCCTGGTCGGCATCTCCCTCGGCGACGATCTCCGCCACGGCGCGGCCGTAGTCGGGGTAGTCCGTGGACTCGGTCGACCGGGTGCCGACGTCGAGGACCGTGATCCCATGGCGGTTGAGCAGCCCCTTGATGGATTCCTTGAGCTGGAAACCGGCGTGGTCGGAACCGACCGCCACCGTGCGGGTCGCCTTGGGGACCTCGCTCTCCTTGACGAACCGGATGGCGGACTCGACGGCCCTTTGGATCTGGTCCCGGCATTCCACGTAGCCGTCCAGCGGACCGCCAATGGGATCGGAGATGTCCAGGTCCAGGTCGGAGACGCCCTCCTCGAACTCCCGCAGCACGAAGAGCTTCTCGGCGGCCTCGGGATAGAGCATGGCGATGCCCTCGACGTGACCTCGGGTGAGGCCGAAGATGTAGTCGGCCTCGCGGATCATCCGTCCCGTCAGCATCTTGGCGCTGTGCCCGGTGAGTTCGACCCCGATTTGGCGGAGCGCGGTCACCGAGTGGGAGCTGGCTGCCTGGCCGTTGATCGCACCGATGCCGGCCGACAGGACCCTCCAGTCCGGCCGATCCGCGAGGGCGCGACGGGCCAGGGCCTCGGCCATCGGGCTGCGGCAGGTGTTGCCGGTGCAAACGAAAAGAAGGGTCTTCATCACCAAACGAAGGGCCGAAAAGTGGGAGTGAAGGTGGGGATGGTCAACGGGATTTGCCGAAACGGGGCGGACCGGCCCGCCGGGTTTCCATCCGGCGGCCGAGCCGTTCCGACGGCGTGATGGAGCGATGTCCGGGGTTCAGTGCTGGCTCCAGCCCCAGCGGGTGCTCAAGGGCCAGAAAACCCACCCGGAACAGCCGACGATGCGTTCCTCCGGGAAATAGGGGAGCGGCCACATGCGGGAATCGGAGCTGTTCATGGTGTTGTCGCCGAAGCAGAGCACCTGGCCCGCCGGCACGGTCAGCCCGTTGGCGGCGTCGGGGAAGTTCGGCGTCGAGCGGCTCATGGAATCCAGCTGCGCCTTGTTGCGGAGGAACTGCTCCCGGAGCGGCCCCGCCGACGGGATCATCGTGGCGTTGGTGAAGCCCCTCCAGATCGCCGCCTTCTCCGAGGCGATCTGCGCCAGCCCGGCCTTGGCCGACGGATCGGCGCTGCGCATCAGCTCGTACTCCACCTCGTGGGGTGAGAACCAATAGCCTTCGGCAAACCCGATGCCGTTGACGTGACCGGAGTAGCGGCTTGAGGCCGGATGCAGCGAGGTGTCGAAGGAATAGACCTTCTCGAAGCCGCTGTCGGTGGACTCGATTCGACGGCCGTTGATCGTCACATGGCGGTCGTCGCCGATGGTCACCGTCTCCCCACCCAGCGCGATCAGGCGCTTGATGTAGTGGGTGTTGGCCGTCATGCCCGGATGCTTGAGCGACTTGAAGACGACGGTCTCGCCCCGCTGCGGACGCCGGAAGTTGTAGGTGACGCGGTCGACGAAGAGGCGGTCGCCGGACTTGATGCGGCAGCGGATGATCGGCTCACCGGCCTTGAAACGGCGCTGGGGGAAGGTGCCGTACTCGTTCACCAGGCTCATGTGGCGCGGGAAGTCCTGGCGGCCTTCGCTCATGGAGGTCGAGACCGGGTACTCCCGGTTGCCCACCCGGACCAGGAACTTCCGTCCCAGCAGGTTCTGGATCGCGGAGCCGGGAGCAGGGCCTTCGACCCCCGCGAACTCGCCGTCCTCCGTCGCGATCACCTCGACGTAGTGGTATCCGAACAGCGCCCACTCCGCGGCCCGTACCAGGACGTTGGGAACCTGCTGGCCGGTGAAGCGCAGATCCTCCGAGGTGATGCCGTTGAAGGTGGGCTGGGCGGAGCCGGTGGGGATGACCATCGGCTGGAAGAAGAACTGGCGGAAGGCGAAGAGCAGGATCGCCATGGTCACGAAGCCCTCCACGTTGTCGCGGATCGAGGCGTTCGGATAGGCGTTGAGCCACTGGTTGGCCGAGGTTTCCAGACGCCGCATCTCGGCCTGGATCTCCGCCTTCGTCCCGGTGGCGCGCACCTGCCGGAGACGGGCGATGGCCGACTCCATCTCCTCGACGTTCTTCGGCGCCAGCTCGTCGCGCTGGTGGTTCAGGATCTTCTCCGCCGAATCGGCCAATTGGCCCGCTTCCCGGTAAACTTTCCAAAGCAGATGACGGATCACGGACATGCGTGCGCGGACAGTCGGGGAACCCTCCACGGGGCGCGAGAAGAAATCGGTCCACGTGGGGAGCGCGCGGTGCACGACCGTCGAATGCGGTTCCAGGACCGCCTTGGCGGCCGTGCTCTTGCCGGGGGTGGCCCGGTTCGCGCAGCTTTACGGCATGCCTCCTCTGCGTGCCTTCTCCGGCGCCCTCGCGTTGCTCCTGTTTGGGGGAGTCCCATGGACGGCTTCAGCGGATCCGGCGGATCCGACCGGTCCAGCGGTCCCGTCCGCGGATGCGATGGCGTCGGCGATCCGCCTGAAGGTGGCTTCCGGTTTGGCGGTGTCGCCGTGGGCCACGGAGCCGCTGGTCCGGGACATCACCAGCCTGTCCTTTGACTCCGCCGGCAGGGCCTACGTGGTGGAGACCGGCCGGCGCCGGACGAGCGTGTTCGATGTCCGCGGGCTTGGGGCCTGGTTGGAGGATGACTTCGCGTTCCGTTCCACCGGCGATCGAAAGGATTTCCTGAGAAAGGTGTTGGATCCATCGGATCCCCGGTATTCCGCCTTCCTCTCCGCGGTCACCAAGGCGGGGAAGGGAGGATTCCAGGACTTCAACCGGGACGGGA
>JAIXUV010000136.1 GCA_027483345.1 Verrucomicrobiales bacterium
CCGGTGGCGCGCCAGCGTTTGGTGATCCTGCGGAACGTCTCGGAAGGGAAGGGCGGTTGGATCGGGTACCGGTTGCCGGTGCACGTGCCGGGATCGTGGATCGAGCTGGAGACGACCGCGGGAGTGCGTCGGGTCTGGAGGGTCACCGGCGCGGGTTACCGCAGCCAGGAGACGGAGGCGGTCCATTTCGGCCTGGGGACCGCAAAGGTGCTCCGGGCGGAATGGGTCTGGCCGGGAGGCAAGAAGGTGAAGTTGCCGGTCGAGACCGCCCGATGGCACGAGATGGATGGCCCATAGCTCCCATCAGTCCCATAGGACCCATGGGATAGCTCACCGCTCCGGGAACTCGAACTCGACCTTGCCCTTCTGGCCGAGGACCAGGTGTGCCGCGAAGGCCTTGCCGGACTTGGACACGAACTTGTCCAGAAGGGGCGTGCGGCCGTCCTTGAGCAGCTTCTCGATCTCGGTGCGCTCGACGGTCTGCTCGAGGATCTTCTTGCCGACCTTGAAGGTGCACTTCCGGGTCTCGGCCTGGGTCTTCTCGCAGATCCAGTAGGTGGGTCCTTCGAAGACCCTCCCCTTGCACTTGGGGCAGGTGCCGACCGGTTCCTGTCCGGTGAAGTCCACGATCGGTTCGGGCTCGGCGGCCTTGCGGTCCTTGGACGGGAACTTCTTCTCGCGCGGCGCGAACTCGAACGAGACCTTGCCCTCCTTGAGGGTCAGGAAGGCCTCGAACTTCCGTCCGGTCTTCTTGGAGACGAACTCCTTGAGCAGGTCGGTCTTTCCGTCGGCGAGGAGCTTCCCGGCCTGGATGCGGTCGATGGTCTGCTGGAGGATGACGGTGCCGGTGCGGAAGTCGCACTTCTTGGCAGCGCCCACGGAGCTTTCGCACACGTAGTTCATCCCGTTCTCGAACACGCGTCCGCCGCACTTGGGGCACTTGCCGACCGGTTCCTTGCCGGTGAAGTCGACCTCGGCCGAGGTGCCGTCGGCGGACTTGTCCTCGCCGAAGTCGAAGACCAGCTTCTTCTCCGCATCGAGCTTGATGACCGCGGCGAAGGGGAAGCCCTGGCGGGACCGGAATCCCTGGAGCGGGCCGAGCGTGCCTTCGCGCACCAGCTGTTCCATCTCCTTCGACTCCATGAGCCGGCTCGCGAGGAACTTGGGCAGGCTGAAGTCGCACTGGGCGCATTGGAACCGGCGGTAGTTCTCCTTCACCTTCGCGCCGCACTTGGGACAGGGGGTCGCGAGGTCGCCGAAGTCGCCCGGGACCTCGTCACCCTGAAACGCCTTGGTGCGTTCCACGATGCGGCGGGTCATCTCGGCGATGTCCTGCATGAACTGCGGCCGGGTGTAGCGGCCGGCCTCCATCTGCTTGAGCTTGTACTCCCACTCGCCGGTCAGCTCGGGCTTGCTGAGCTCCTCGATTCCGAGCCCGCGCAGGAGGGCGATCAGCATGAACGCCTTGCCCGTGGGCTGCAGTTCGTTGCCGTTGCGGTGGAGGTATTCCTCGTCGACGAGACCCTCGATGACCGCGGCGCGCGTGGCCGGGGTTCCAAGGCCGCGTTCGGCCATCGCCTCGCGCAGCTCGTCGTCGTCGACCAGCTTGCCCGCGCCTTCCATGGCGCCGAGGAGGGTGGCCTCGTTGTACCGCGGTGGGGCCTTGGTCTGGGCCGCCTTGAGTTCGATCTCCCGGGTGAGGGGACGCTCTCCGGCAGCCACCGGCACAAGGTTGGCGCCACCGGCCGAGCCGTCCTCGTTCTCCGTTTGCGCTTCGCGTCCGTAGATCTCGAGCCAGCCGGCCTTCACCAGCACCTTGCCCTCGGTCTTGAAGGGCTCGCCCTCGACGCGGGTGATGCGGGTGGTGACGAGGTGTTCGGCCGCCGGGAAGAAGACGGCGAGGAAGCGCTTGGCAACGAGGTCGTACAGGCGCAGCTCGACGTCGCTGAGGCCCTTCGGCTCGACGTTGGTGGGGACGATGGCGAAGTGGTCGCTGACCTTCGCGTTGTTGAAGATGCGCTTGTTGGGACGGACCCAGCCCTGTTCGAGGATGGTGCCCGCGAACTTCGCGTAGGCGCCGCCCGACATGGTGTCCAGCACGCCGCGGACGGTGCCGATGTAGTCCTCCGGCAGCGCCCGGGAATCGGTACGCGGATAGGTGAGCACCTTGTGGCGCTCATACAGGGCCTGGGCGATCTGGAGGGTCCGGCTCGCGGAGAAGCCGAACCGGCGGTTGGCCTCGCGCTGGAGCGTGGTGAGGTCGAACAGCGGCGGCGAAAGCTGGGTGCTGGGCTTGCTCTCCTCGGTGACGACACCGGGCTTGGCCAGGCAGCGGGCCTTGATCTCCGCGGCCTTCGCGGCGTCCCAGAGGCGCTCCGCCTTGAGCCCGTCGTCGGCGTTCTCCTTCGTCGTCGCCGCCCGCACGAACTTCTCGTCGAACCAGCGTCCGACATACGAGCCGGACTGGCATTCGAAGGTGGCGTGCAGCTCCCAGTAGTTGCGGGGGACGAAGCGCCGGATGCGCTCCTCGCGGTCGACCAGGATCGCCAACGTGGGCGTCTGCACCCGGCCGACGGTCGTCTTGTTGAAGCCGCCGCCCTTCGAGTTGAAGGCGGTCATGGCCCGCGTGCCGTTGATGCCGACCAGCCAGTCCGATTCCGACCGGCAGGTGGCCGCGGCGGCGAGCGGCTGCATCTCCGAATCCGACCGCAGGTTCTGGAAGCCGTCGCGGATCGCCGTGGCCGTCATCGACTGCAGCCAGAGGCGCTTCACCGGCTGCTTGGCCTGCGCGTACTGGGTGATGTAGCGGAAGATCAGCTCGCCTTCGCGGCCGGCGTCGCAGGCGTTCACCAGCGCGTCGACGTCCTTGCGCTTGATCAGCTTCTGCAGGGTCTTGAGCTTGGCGACGGACTTCTCCCGGGGCTCGAGGGCGAAGTGCGGCGGGATGACCGGGAGCGCGTTGAAGCTCCACTTGCCCTTCTTCGCCTCGAACTCCTCCGGAGCCCGGATCTCGAGGAGGTGGCCGACCGCCGACGCCACCACGAACTCGTCCCGCTCATAGTAGTCGTCCACACGCTTGAAGCCCCCAAGGGCTTTGGCGATGTCCGCGGCGACAGACGGTTTTTCCGCGATGACGAGAGTCTTTCCCATGGGACGGGTGGGGCGGACGTGTAACCGTCTAATCTGGACCCCGGCAAGGAGTTCTTTTGTCCGCGGGGCGGATCGCCGGGTGTTTGGGGTGGGTTTCGGGAGCCCGGATTCGGGGCGAAGGAAGCCGTCAGGCGGCCTTCCGTGGGGTTCCGACGAAATGGATCTTCCCCCAGCCGATGTCGCGCATCCGGCTTTCGAAGCGTTGATCGAGCAACCGCAGGATGTCCGCGGAGGCGTCGAGCCAGGCGTCGTAGGTCTGGTGCTCCTCCTCGTAGAGGATCTCGAAGGCGTCCAGCTTCGACCACAGGCGTCGGGCGGCCTTCTGACGGCTGATCGCGTGGACAAAGGTCAGGAACGGGGTCCTCCAGGGCTCGACCATCACGAAGAGTCCGCCGGGCTTGAGGGTGGCTGCGACGCTGTCGAGGGTTCGGGGCAGGTCCTGGCCGAGGTTCGGCAGGTGGTGCAGGCCACCTTGGACGACGATGACATCCCTGCTGGAGGGCGGGAACGGAAGGTCGCGGCAGTCGGCCTCGATCATCCGGGCCGGACCGCGGTAGCGGTTGAGCAGGTTTGCGGAGAGATCCACCCCCTCGAGGTTCCGGAAGCCGAGCTGCTCGAGGACCACGAGGTTCTGGCCGCGGCCGCAGAAGATGTCGACGACCCGGGCGTCCCGGGGCCAGGAGTCGCAGCCCAGCCGTCGGAGACGTTTCCGGAACTTCTCCTGTTCTTCCTCGGGGCTTTCGAAGCGCAGGAACGCCTCCTCCCAACGGCTTTGGGAGCCGGGTACAGTGGGTGGCGGGGTGGTATCCATGGGACCTCAGTTTCGTTTTAGGCTGAGCAGGCTGACGATGAAGCTTCCGAAGAAGGTCTGGGACGCCAGCGTGACCAAGGTTGCGCCCGGGATCACCAGGCGGAGGGTGCGGGCGTAGTCCAACCTCCCGAACCCGACGGAACTCCATTCCGAGAAAGCGCTGGTCCACAGTGCGATCCCGACAGCGAAGGCGACCAATGAGAGGATGATCCCCCGTTCCAGCCTCGCGAAATGGTAGAACCTGTGGAAGGTGGCGTTCTCTGGAAAGAGGCCGACCTGGACGGCCAACGTGTTTGCGAAGACACCAAAGAGCACCGCCTGCCAACCGCAGACCACCATCACCGACGCGGCAAGAAGCGTATGGGCGTCGAGGCGTGCGTTTCCGATGGACACGCCCGCCCAGGCGAGTGCGCCGATCACGAGTCCGACGACGACCGAACATCCGCCGGGTATCAGGAACAGCCACATCGGGCTGCAGAGGAAGAAGAACCTCAGGGTCCGCCAGCCGTCCCGGAAGGTCTTCAGGTGCGGCGCGTGCGCCTTGCGTCCGTCCGGATGCAACGTGATGGGGACCTCTTCGATGCGGGCGCCGGAAAGGCTGCCCTTAATGAGCATCTCGGTGGCGAACTCCATGCCGGTGCAGCGCTGACGCAGACCCTGCTGCCATTCGCGTCGGAATCCGCGGAGCCCGCAGTAGATGTCATGGATCGGCGCCCGGAACATCCAACGGGCCATGAAGGTGAACATCGGATTGCCCCACCAACGGTGCAGGAAGGGCATGGCGCCGGGCATCACGGTGCCTCCGCCCGCGGGGAGCCGGCATCCCTGGACGAGGTCGGCGCCCTTGCGGAGCCGGTCGACGAACTTGGCCAGGTCGAGGAAATCGTAGCTGTCGTCGGCGTCCCCCATGATGACGAATCGGCCCTTGGCGGCGGCGATTCCACCCATGAGCGCCGCGCCGTATCCGCGGTCGGCGACCGGCACCACCCTGGCCCCGGCAGCCGCGGCCAGTTCGCGCGAGCCGTCCATGCTTCCATTGTCGGCAAGGACCACCTCGCCGTGGACCCCGTTCTCTCGCAGGCAGCGCACCGCCTTCTCCACGCAGGCAGCCACCGTGTCGGCCTCGTTAAGGCAGGGCATCACCACGCTCACCTCGATGGATGGATCTTGGACTTGGGGCGGGGAGGACATGGATTCAACGGGGGCTGGCGATCGCCACCAGGCTCTGGCCGATCGGGGGCCGGAGAAGGCGGCTCTCCATCCAGTTCATCGGCGGAAAGATCCAGGAGTCAAACAGGCCGACCGAACCCGCATTGAACGAACGAGTTCCGCGGGCCTTCATCATCCACCACCAGGCGACGTATCCGATGGCGTTGAAGTAGTGGCAGCGCTCGACCACGAAGCCGGCTTCGGTGAGCGCGCGCAGGAGTTCGGGGCGGGTGTACCGACGGTAGTGGCCCATGTCCTTGTCGATGGGCGCGTAGATCTCGGGGCGCGCCGGCACGAAGATCGCGAACCCGCCTCGACGGGGTCGCAGCCGCTCGCAGGAGCGTCGCATCTCGCCCACGTGGTCCTCGATGTGTTCGAAGACGTTGGCAGAGACGATCGCATCGGGTTCGACCGAGGGATCGAGGTCGGACAGGTAGCCTTGGACGACGTCCGCCCGCGGGAGTCGCGACCTGAGTTCGGCATGGAAACGCGGGTCGGGCTCGATGGCGACGTAGCGGGCGACCGCGGAAGGCCTGGAGAACTCCTCTCCCATCTGTCCGATGCCTGCACCCAGTTCGACCACGGTTCCGGACAGGACCGGGGCGAACTCCCTGGCGACCGCCTTGCGGTAGTTCCGGGCGAGTTGGAGGGAGTCGAACTCGAAGGTGTTGTTCGTCGCGTTGGAGTTTGCGGAAGCCCGGCTCATGTCAGGCTGTACTTGAGGATGCAGCGGATGGCGGAGAAGCCGTCCTTCCAGCCGATCTTCTTTCCCTCGGCGTAGGTGCGTCCGTAGTAGGAGATCGGGACCTCGTAGATCCGCACCTTGAGCTTCGCGACCTTGGCGGTCACCTCCGGCTCGAACCCGAACCGGTCCTCTTCCAGGCGCAATCCCTGGAGGATGTCGCGGCGGAAGAGCTTGTAGCAGACCTCCATGTCCGTGAGGCACAGGTCGGTGAACATGTTGGACATGGTCGTCAGGACCCGGTTGCCGACGGAATGCCAGTAGTAGAGGACCCGATGTGGGCCGCTCCCGAAGCGGGTGCCGAAGACCACGTCGGCACGGCCGGCCAGCACCGGACCCAGCAGCAAGTAGTATTCTTCGGGGTCGTATTCGAGGTCCGCGTCCTGGACGATGATCCAAGGCGCTGTGGCCTTGGAGATCGCAGTCCGCAACGCGGCCCCCTTGCCACGGTTCTCCTCATGCTTGAAGACCCGGATCCGGGGGTCCCGGGCGGGCCATTCCTTGAGGCGGTCGAAGGTGCCGTCGGTGGAGCAGTCGTCGACCACGACCAGTTCCATTGTCGGGCGTTGTTCCAGCACCCGGGCGATAACGTTGTCGATGGTGTCTCGCTCGTTGAACACGGGCATCACCACGGAGAGGCACGGCTCGATGTCGGCGTTGCAGCCGGTGTTCTTGGGGATGGAGCCCATCTCGAATCGGAACAGTGCTAGAGCGACGTCGGAGCGCTCAAGGTGATTCTCCGGCCTCCCCACTGGCCATTCCCGGCGGGGCCGCGTAGGATCTTCCCATGCTTGCGTTGCGCCTGTTGCACACCCGGTACCGCCTCGAGGACCTCGAGCGTTCCGTCCGGTTCTACAAGGAGATCCTCGGTCTCGAGGAGGTCCGGCGTCACAAGTCCCCGCGCGGATCGGAGCTGGTCTTCCTGAAGGCGCCCCACAGCGAGGAGACGATCGAGCTGTGCCATTTCCCGTCCTCGGGACCTGTCCAGGTCCAGCCGGACCTCACCCACCTCGCCTTCGAGGTGGAGAGCTTGGAGGAATTCGGAAGGCATCTGGAGCGCCATGGGCTGAAGTACAGCGACGGTCCCACCTACAAGCCCGACGGCTCGGGGGGCTTCGCGTTCATCGACGCGCCGGAGGGATACGAGATCGAACTGATCCAGCGCTCGCCCGCCGCCAAATCCGGCGCCGCAGCCTACTAGCATCCGTACAGGATGGAGTTCACCGCCCGCCATCACCGGTTTGTGTTCCCGCGGCTTCCCGTGGTGATGGGAATCGTCAACGTGACGCCGGACTCCTTCTCCGACGGCGGCCGTTGGCTGGATCCCGCCGAGGCGGTCGAGCAGGGCGAGCGGTTGGCGGCGGAAGGGGCCGGGATCCTGGACATCGGCGGCGAGTCGACACGCCCCGGGGCTCTGCCCGTCCCGGAGGAGGAGGAATTGCGCCGGGTCATCCCCGTGGTCCGGGCCCTCGCGGGCAGGGTGGCGGTTCCGATCTCCATCGACACCCGCAAGCCCGCGGTCGCACGCGCGGCCATCGACGCCGGGGCTTCCATCGTGAACGACGTGCAGGCGTCCCGGGAGGACCCCGAGATGTGGCGGCTCGTGGCCTCCTCCGGGGCGGGCTACGTCGCCATGCACATGCAGGGGTCGCCGGAAACCATGCAGCGGGATCCCCGCTACGCCGACGTCGTCTCCGAGGTCTCGGCGTTCCTCGCCGACCGGTTGCTCCGATTGGCCGACGCCGGAGTGCCTCCGGAAAGGGTCGTGCTCGACCCCGGGATCGGTTTCGGGAAGTCGCCGGAACAGAACCTCCGGCTGGTGCGTGCCACCGGGCTTCTCCTCGCCTTGGGGCGGCCCTTGATGCTGGGGCTTTCCAGGAAGTCGTTCCTCGGCAAGCTGCTCGGCGTCGAGCTTCCGGACCGGTTGCCGGCCGCCCTGGCCGCCACGCTGTGGGCGGCACGGAACGGAGCCGCATTCTTCCGCGTCCATGACGTGGCCGCGACGGTGCAGGCGCTGCGGATGGACGCCCTGCTGGGAACCGGCACGGTGGGCACGGCCGGGAAGGAGGCGTTCGCGTGAAGGCGATTCCCGAGGCCATCTGGACCCTGCTCGTCGTCCTGTGGCGGCCGGCACTCGAGATCGGCATCCTCACCCTCGGCATCTACTACGCCTACAAGTTCCTCAAGGGGACCCGGGGCCAGGCGGTGGTGACCGGGTTCGTGGCCGTGCTGCTCGTGCTGACCTTGACCGTCCGGCTCCTGCGCCTGGACGTGCTCAACGCGCTGCTCAACCAGATCTTCCCGTTCCTCGCCCTCGCGATCGTGGTGCTGTTCCAACCCGAGATCCGCCGCGTGCTCGCGGAGGTCGGCAACCTTCCGGTCTTCAACAACGCCCGGGAACAACGCGAGAACCTCGAGGTGGTGGTGGAATCCGTCGACCGCATGGCGCCGATCCGCATCGGGGCGCTGATCGCGATCGAACAGAGCATCTCGCTCCAGGACGCGGTGGAGTCGGGGATCCCGGTCGACTGCGAGGCCACGCCGGAGATGCTGGAAACGATCTTCTTCCCCAACAACGCCATCCACGACGGCGGCGTGATCATCAAGGGGGACCGGATCCTGCGGGCCGGGGCGATCTTCCCGCTCACCCAGCGTGGCGACCTGCCGAAGTCGCTCGGCACCCGGCACCGGGCGGCGATCGGCCTGAGCGAGGAGACGGACGCCGTGGTCGTGGTGGTCTCGGAGGAAAGCGGCGCGATCTCGATCGCCCATCGGGGCGTGCTGACCCGGAACGTCACCGTCGAGCAGCTTCGGGCGTTCCTGACCGAGGTGCTGGTGCGGCGGGCGCAGACCCGGAACGCCTTCGGGGTATTCCGCCGCTGGTTCAACCTGGGCCAGGTCCGCGGGGGCAACGGAGGCTGAACCATGGCGTTGCGCGATTTCCTCACCGAGAACCGCTGGCAGAAGGTCGGCTCCTTCGTCCTGGCGGTGCTGATCTGGTTCACCGTGAACGCGGACCTCGACCTCCAGCGCCTCTCCGAGGGCGCCGGACCGCGGGTGCGGACCTTCGTGGACGTCCCGGTGGCGCTCCTCGGCACGCCCGATGACGCCACCCGTTTCCGGATCGCGCCGGCCACCGTCTCCGTCGAGGTCCACGGTCGCCCCGACACCCTGCGCCTGCTGCGTCCCGAGGACCTCGAGGTCTACGTCAACATTGCCGACAGCCAGGGCCGTACGAACTTCGGGCGCCGGATCCACGTGCGCGCCCCGGGCATCCAGCATGCCGACGCCATGCCGGAGGAGGTCCGCGTGGAGCGGATGAACTGAGCTCGCCCCCGCCCGACCTCCAAGGTCCCGCCGCGCGTCCGCGGCTCAGTACATCGGATCGTAGTTCTCCCGGAGCGTGCTGGCCCGGACGGTCATCGCCGACACGTGGCCGTCGGCGAAGAGAACGTCGCCCATCCCCGAGAGGTAGTCGCGCGCCGTGGTCCTGCCGGACAGCCGATGCCGCCCCGAGAGCACGTTGCCGGAGGTGCCGTCGCCCGGGACGAACCGGCCGTCGTCGATGACGCCCGCACCGGGGAACGCGGTGGCGCTTCCGTTCTCCTCGGCGACCACCATCTTGTCCGAGGGCCGCGCGATCTCGGAGCTCCTGAAATGGAGCGGCGTCTGGCCGGGCTGGTAGATCGAGCCAACCCCGCGGTTGCGGTCGGTGATGTAGCTGATGAGGGAGTAGGAATAGAGGTACGGGTTCCCGGACGTCGGGCGCGCCCGCCAGTCCTTCTCCCTCGCCAACACGTCGCGGTCCGCGGGGCATCGGAAGAGGTTCGTGGTGAAGGCCCCGATGTGGCGGGCGATGGCGGAGTTCCTGGCGTCGTTGAAGTACTCCCGAGGATAGCCCGGCCGGGAGGTGGCCCGGTTGAGGTTCCAGAAGATCCAGTCCTCGACCATGGGTTCGTAGGCTCCCTTCGAGGCCACGCCTGGATAGGTCTCGTTGTTGTCCGGGAGATACTGCGCGAAGGCGATGCCGACCTGCCGGAGGTTGCTCAGGCAGGCGGTCTGGTGTGCCTTCGACTTCGCCCGCCCCAACGCCGGCAGGAGCATCCCGGCGAGGATCGCGATGATGGCGATGACCACCAGCAGCTCGATGAGGGTGAATCCACCGCGGCGGGAAGCGGAACGGCTTGGGGCGGTCGTCATGATTCGGAAGGGTTCCTTGCGAAGGAAACCCTCCCCATCGGCCCCTGCAATCCCGGAGTCGGCTCCGACGCCGTAACGTGACACGTCGGTCACCGTCCGATTCGGAATTGTTGGCCCGCACGCTTTCCTCCATCGTCTCCCCGTCTTCTATGCCGAACACCAAGCGCATCTTCGGAACCGACGGCGTCCGCGGCCGTGCCAACATCGAGCCGGTGACCGCGGAGACCGCGCTGAAGCTCGGCCGGGCTTCCGCCCACGTCTTCCGCAACCGGCAGAGCCAGGCCCGGAACCGTGTCCGCCATCGCATCGTGATCGGCAAGGACACGCGCCTCTCCGGCTACATGCTGGAGAACGCACTCAGCTCCGGCGTGCTCTCCATGGGCGTGGACGTGGTCTTCATCGGCCCGCTTCCGACCCCCGGCGTCGCCTACGTGACCCGCTCGCTCCGCGCCGACGCCGGCATCGTCATCACCGCGTCCCACAACCCCTACGACGACAACGGCATCAAGTTCTTCGGTCCGGACGGCTACAAGCTCGACGACACGACTGAGACCCTGATCGAGCAGCTGGTCTTCAGCGGGGACATCGAGAACGTGCGCCCCACCGCCGGTGAGATCGGCAAGGCGTTCCGCGTGGACGACGCGATCGGCCGCTATGTGGAGCATGCGAAGACGGCGTTCCCGCGAGGCCTGACCCTGGAAGGCATGCGGATCGTGGTCGATTGCGCGCATGGTGCCTCCTACAAGACCACGCCGACCGTGCTGCAGGAACTCGGGGCCGAGGTGATCCCGTTCGGCACCCAGCCCAACGGCACCAACATCAACCGCGAATGCGGCTCGATGCATCCGCAGACCCTCTGCGCGAAGGTCCGCGAATACCGCGCGGACATCGGCATCGCGCACGACGGCGACGCCGACCGCGTCCTGCTTTGCGACGAGACCGGCAAGCTGATCGACGGCGACGACATCATGGCGATCTGCGCCCTCCAGATGCTGGAGGACGGAACCCTCGCCAAGAAGACCCTCGTGGCCACCGTGATGAGCAACGCCGGACTCGACGCGGCGATCCACGCCAAGGGCGGCTCGGTCATCCGCACGCCGGTTGGCGACAAGCACGTCATCGATGCCATGCTCGAGAACGGCTACAACTTCGGCGGCGAGCAGAGCGGTCACCTGATCTTCCGGGACCACAGCTCGACGGGCGACGGCCTGGTCGCGGCGATGCAGATCCTGAACGCGATGAAGAGCCGGGGCGGGCCCCTTTCCAAGTTGGCCCAGTGCTGGACCCGTTATCCCCAGGTGGTCACCAACGTCCGGGTGAAGGAGAAGCGTCCGTTCGAGGAACTGGAGCAGGTGCTCGACCTCGTCCGTGAGGCCGAGGCGGCGGTCGTCCCGCGAGGAGGCCGTGTGCTGCTCCGCTACTCCGGCACCGAGCCCAAGGCCCGTCTGCTGATCGAGGGCCCCGACAACGACGAACTCGAACGCTGGTCCTCCGTGATCTGCGCCGCGATCAGCCGCCAGGTCGGCGCCTGATCCCCGGGGTGGAGACCCAGACGCTGCGACGCCAAGCCGCGGAAGGAAGGGAAGGGGACCGCGGCTTCCGGCGGCCGCGGCGGACCCCGACGGAATGGCTTGGCGGCGTCCCGGCTCTCGGGCGGAATGGCCCCGTGCCTGCCGCCGCCGACATCGACGCCCGCCGGTTCGTCACCGCGTCCGAAACCGTCACGGAGAAGTCCCCGTTCACGCTGAACGCGTGGATGTCCCGTCCCGACATCGTCCCATGCCGTGAACTCCTGATGGTCCGGGCGACCATGGAGCCGGGCCGCTGCCATGCCTTCCACCACCACCCGACCCGCGAGGAGATCATCTACGTGGTCTCCGGCCAGGCCGAACAGTGGTGCGGACGCGAACACCGCATCCTGCATCCGGGCGAGATGGTCCTGATCCCCAAGGGCGAGGTCCACGGCACCTACAACCCGTTCCGTGAGCCGGTCGTTTTCCTCGCCATCCTCTCCCCCGCGGAGGCGGCCGAGCCGTCGATGGTGGACGTCTCGACCCTGGAACCGTGGGCGTCGATCCGCGCCGCGGCCGGACTCCCCTCCTGCCGCTGAGTTGCGGCCGCCCAGAGCTCCATGAACGAGACCCTCCCGCCGGCGCTCCTCAGCATCCTGCTCGGGACGCCCGCCCTCGAGGGCGCCTACATCGTCGGCGGATCCGTCCGCGACTGGCTGCTGGGCGTGCCGGTCAAGGACGTGGACGTCGAGGTCTATGGCCTCCCGATGGACGAGCTCGCCCGGGTCCTGTCGGCCCATGGCCGGGTGGACCTGGTCGGCCGTGCCTTCGGGGTGGTGAAGCTGACCCATCCGTCGGGCGAGGTCTGGGACTTCTCGCTGCCGCGCCGCGACTCCAAGGCCGGGATGGGACACCGCGGATTCGAGGTCGAGGTGGATCCCACCCTCGACACCCGCGAGGCCTCGGCACGGCGGGACTTCACGCTGAACGCCCTGATGTGGGATCCGCGTCGACGTGAGCTGGTCGACCACCACGGCGGCGCGGCGGATCTCCGGGCTCGGATCCTTCGCCACACGGGCCCGGCGTTCGTCGAGGATCCGCTCCGGGTCCTGCGTGGAATGCAGTTCTGCGCGCGGTTCGACCTGGTCGCCGCGGCGGAGACCCTCGCCCTTTGCCGTACCATCGTGGATTCCCACCGGGAGCTTCCCCCGGAGCGCGTGCGGGAAGAGTGGTTCAAGTGGGCCTCGAGGTCGGTGGTTCCGTCGGCCGGCCTCCGGTTCCTGCGCGACTCCGGTTGGTGGGTGCACACGCCCGAATTGAAGGCGCTCGAAGGCGTGCCCCAGGATCCCGAGTGGCATCCCGAAGGCGACGCCTGGACCCACACCGGACATTGCGTCGACGCGCTCGCTTCGTCGGCTTCCTGGCGGTCGTCACCCGAACCGACGCGGATCGTGCTGATGCTCGCGGTGCTGCTGCACGACGTGGGGAAGGCGTCCTGCACCCGCGAGGAACTGCGCGGCGACCGGATGCGGATCGTCTCCCCGGGACACGAGGCCGCCGGCGTGCCGCTGGCCATGGAGTTCCTGGACCGGTTCGGGTGTCCCCATGCGATCCGGGATCGGATTCCGCCGCTCGTCGCCAACCACATGGCGCGTTCCGAGAACCCGTCGCCCCGCATGCTCCGCCGGCTTGCCTGCCGTCTGGCACCCTCCAACGTCGAGGAACTCTGCGCGGTGATGACCGCCGACGCCTCGGGACGCCCACCGCGCCCGGCCGGCGAGCCGACGACCGTGACCGCCATCCGCGAGGTGGCCGGCCGGATGTCCCTCTCCTCCTCCGCGCCACGCCCCATCCTGCTAGGGCGTCATCTGCTGGAACGGGGTTCGGTTCCGGGACCGGAGCTCGGACGTCGCCTCGCCGAGGCCTTCGAGGCCCAGCTCGATGGCGAGTTCGCGGACCTCGACGGCGCCCTCGTCTGGCTCGGGAAGCCCTGAAGCGGTGCTCTCCGTTACCGCGGCCTTGCACCCCGTGGCCCGGCCCGTTAGGAGCAGGTCCGAATGAAGTGCCGCTCCGGTCGTCTCCTCGCCTTCACCGCCACCTTCGCCGCCTTCGTCCTGGCGGGATGCCAGTCGGACAAGGAAACCGCCTCGGCGACGACCAAGGCCCCCAAGGCCAAACGCACCTACAGCCGTCCGGTGTACCAGACGGGCTCCCTGATCCCCATCAACCGCGGCAACACCGCGGCCGGCGACGTGAAATCCTACTCGAGCACCAACAAGGCCCCGGCCCAGTACGACACCCAGCGGTTCAATTCCGGTGCGCCTGCCGGCGTCCGCGGCAACTGAACCGGGGCCTCCCGGAAGCGGGCGAAGATCGGCCTCACGCAAATACGCGAAGACGCCAACGGGGCGCAGGATCCGGTTCGAAACCGCGACCATCACTCGGGGACGTTCCGCGGCGGAAATCCGACGGATTCCTCCCACTCCCCAGCGGCTTTGCGGCTTTGCGTGCCGATCCCTTCCGCATCGTTCCGCCTCAGCGGGCCAACGTCGCCAGGGCCTCGTACAGCGCCGGGGCATCCGGCAGGATGCGGTGTTCCGTCGCGGTCACCCATCCGAACCCCGCGCCATAGGCCGGACCGTTCGCGATCGAGAGGTCCGTCCGCGCTTCCTGGAGCTGATGACGGCAGCGGTCCAGGACGGAGTCCCGGTTCCCGTCCACCTCGTACTTCCATCCCACGATCCGTCCGAGGGGGAAGAGGTCGCGCAGTCCCGGCAGCAGCTTCCGCGTCGGCAGGAGCTCGGCGAAGAGGCGTCCCCCACGGGTCGCGATCTTGCCTCCGACGACGACGTTGCGCGTGCCGTCCGCCTGTTCCTGGATGACTTCGCCGAAGCGGTAGTCGCCGACCGCCGCCGCGTGGAACACGGCGACGGGACCGGGATCCGACTCGTCTGCAAGACGGGCACCCAGTTCCTCCACCGTGCCGAAGGAAACCATGCGGACCGCGGCGACCGGCGGTTCCGCGGTGGAGAGGGAACCGCGCAGAAGGACGGTCTCGAATCCCAGCATGGCGAAGTGGTTCGCCAGTCCGGTGCCGAGGCTTCCGGTGGAGTGGTTGGTCAGGCGCCGAACCCGGTCTAGCGGTTCGAAGGTCGGTCCGGCGGTGATGATGCAGCGCACGTCCCGATGAACGCCGGTCCCGGGTCGCGTGCCAAGCGGCGGCTTGTCGGCGGAGTGCGGGCGTTGGAAACCGTCTTTGGAACGTCAGCGTGGCCGCAGTGCGGCGCCGAGATCGCCGGCGTACCCGGTCATCTCGAGGAACGCACGGCCGACCTTCCTCCCGGAATCGTCCACGACCTCGCAGGCTCCTTCCCAGTAGGGGATCCCTCCGGCGCCGCCCGAGAGTTCCTGATCCGCGGCGAGCGGACGCAGCCGATAGACCGTGGCGGGGCCGCCATTCGGTGGGCCGCCCGGGATCTCCAACCGGACGCCCGCCGGATAGACGCCACCCGAACGCGGGCTCTTCCAGGTGCCTTCCGCCGTCCATCGGAATCCAGTCGGATCCACATGGTGTACGGTTCCGTCCGCCTCGATGCGTGCGAGCGTGGAGAACGGATCCGTCGAACCGTCGGCACGCCGCATCCGGTACGCCATGACCTCGCGTCCGTCGTCGAGCTGAAGGCAGGCCCAATCCCAGCCGACCTGGCCTTCCCCGAGTTGGCTGCTGCTGATCTCGTGGTCCATCCAGGCCAGTCCGCGGACCTTTCGCACGCGCCCGCCCAGGGTCAGTTCGCCTTCGGTTTGAAGGCGGCTCCAGGTGAGGTAGTGGCTCGCGGCGGACGCCTCGGCGGCCTTGCGTGAGACCCCGTTGGTGCCGAAGAGGACCAGCGGCTTGGCCGGCGTGAGGACCAGGTTCCAAACGGCCTCGCCGCGCACGCCCCCCTGAAGCTGCATCGGTTCCATGCCCACCCGCCGCCTCGCGTTCCCGGAATCCGGGCCCACGGGAAGACCCAGTTGGCGGAGCGACCAGGAACCGTTTCGGACATCGAGTCCCGCGGTGTCGGAGGCCGCGTCCCATCCGCGGCGGTTCAGGCGTTCCTCGTGGAGGAAACGTCCGGTCGAGACCTCCAGCAGCGCCATGTGGGCGAGGTGGATCTCGTCGCCGGCGAACGCCGCGCCTTCGGGCGCACGGTCCGCTCCCGGCGCGGCCCCGGGTGCGGCCCTCCGGAAAAAGGTCGCCTGGAATCCATAGCGTTCCCGCGCGTTGTCCCGGTCCTCGAGATGTCCGGTCACGTACCACCACTCGATGCGGAACTCCGGATGGCTCCCGTGGTCGCGCGGGAACTCGAATCGCCGCCCCGCAACCGGCACGGCGAAGCCGTCGGCTGTGAGCCCCGGTTTCACGGCATCCGCCGCCGTCAAAGTCGCTGCCGACACGCAGGACATCAGCGCCGGGATCAACCGGGAGAGTTGGGATCCGAATGGGTTCATGTCATTCCTCGCGTTCCGCGGGCAGGTCGGCGCCCCAACGTCCGACACCCCAGCCGGTCGCGGCGGCCATGAGCAGGACGAGCGTCCCCAGCGCGATGAGCCAACCTCCCGGGATGTGTGTCTCCAGGGTCCAGCCGAACGTCTGCACGTTGACCCGATGGATGAGCAACCATCCGAGCGCGAGGCTGGCGGCCAGTCCGGCGAGCACGCCGACAAGGGCGGTCAGGACGCCCTCGATGGCCGCGGCGGCGGCGAGTTCAAGGTGCCGCACGCCGAGGGCCCGGAGGACGGTCAGGTCGGGTCGGCGTTCCCACAGCAGGCTGGCGAGGGTGAAGGCGAGGCCGGCCACCGACACGGCGATGCCGATGATCTCCAACGCGTGGGTGATGGCGAACGTCTGGCGGAAGATCCGGAGCGCCTCCGAGCGGAGGTGCGGGTTGGTGAAGACGGCAAGGCCGGGTTCCGCGGCCACCCATCGCGCGCGCACCGCCTCGGCGTCGGCGTCCGGCCGCAGCTTCACGATCACGCTGGTGGCCTGTTCGTCCTCGAACCAGAGCGCGAGGTCCTCGCGTTGCACCACGAGGGAGCCCCGTTCGTTGCCGTAGTCCGAGAAGATCCCGGCCAGCGTCAGCTCCTTGGGACCGGTGGGCGTCGGGACGGTGAGTCGGTCGCCGCGTCCGAGCTGGAAGCGCCGGGAGAAGCTCTCGCTGGCGATGGCCAGCCCGCGGTTGCGCTCCGGGTCGTAGAGGCGGTCGTCCAGCGGTTCCTCGCGCCAGGCGATGCGCGCGTGACGCTGCATGAACCCGGGGCTTCCGCCGACGAGGAGCGTGCTGCCGCCGGGGAGCCGGATGTCCTGAACCTGGACGACGTTGGCCTCGAGCACCGCGGGGTCCCCGACGATCGCACGCCAGGTCCGCGACCGCATGCGGTTCTGGGTGGAGGCGCTCTGTGCGCCGTCGCTGGAGACGTACAGGTCGGCCATGAACGTGCGTTCGATCCAGCCGCGCATCGTGGTGTCGAAGCTGCCGACGAGGATCGCCATGCCCGCGGTCATGGCCACCGCGCAGGCGAGTCCGGCGATCGCGAGCCGATGACGTCCGGTCGGATGGCGCAGGTGTCCTAGTGCGAGTCGAAGCGGGACCGAGAACGCACCGAGCGGGGCGATCGCCCGCGCGATCGCCGGCGGGACCAGTCCCGCGGCGAAGCCCGCCGCGAGCAGCCAACAGAGGGCCGCCGCGAAGGCCGCGAGCGAGAGCCTGCCGCCGCCTTCGAAACGCACCGGCGGCAGCAGGCAGAGCAGGGCGCCGACGACGGCCAACGCGAGGGCCGCTGGGGCGGTCCACCGCGCCGCAGGACGGGGCGTCGCGGCGCGTCCGCGCCCGAGCAGCTGGGCCGGCGGCGTCGCGGCCGCGGCCCGGGCCGGCCACCAGCCGGCGGCCACGCTGCTCAAGACGGAAAGCACGAGCGCGCCCGCGATTTCCAGCGGCTCGGGATGCGCGGAACGGACGGAGGTGGCGTGGTAGAGCGCGTTCACGGTCTGCCCCACCACGCGCACCGCGGCCTGCGCCCCCAGCCAGCCCAGCAGGGTTCCCATGCCGCCGCCGACCAATCCGAGCATCGCCGCCTCGAGCAGCCAGGCCCGCCGGATCGATCCGGCCTCGACGCCGAGCGCGCGGAGGACCGCGATCTCCTCGCGCCGGCGGATCACCGCGCCGTCGAGCGCCTGGACCACGAGGTAGAGACCGACCAGCAGCGCCAGCAGCGACAACACGGTCAGGTTGAGTCGGAACGCCCGGGTCATCATCGCGGCGCTGTCCCGTCGGTCGGCCGGGGTGCCCACGGTCCAACGTCCTTCGCCGAGCCGTTCCAGATCCTTGCGCAGCAGCTCCCACCGAGCCGCACGGTCGGGGCCTTCGGGCAGGACGAACTCCACACGGTCCAGCCGTCCCGTCCTGCCCGTCAGCTCCTGCAACGCCGGCAGGTCCATCACCAGCAGCGTCTCTGGCGCCGCGGGACGCCCGGGATCGGCGGGCAGGATCCCGGTGACGCGCAGCTCGACGACCGTCTCGTTGAGGATCAGGCGCAGGGAGCCGCCGGGCCCGATGCCGTCGCGGTGGGCGAGCGCCTCCGGGATGAAGACGCCGCGGGGATCGCGGAAGCGCCGCCAGAACGCCTCCGGATCGGCGCCGGCGGCCACGGCCCCTTCGGACGCCTCCTGTGCGAACCAGGAGCGGTCCGCGTTCCGCGCGGCCGGGAGGTTCTGCACGCCGATCAGGTCCACGCCGAGGATCTGGAACGTCTCGCGGTCGCCGATGGTCCGTGCGACGCCGGGGGCCGGCGGGCGCGCGGCGGTGGTCTCGAGCACGGGGACGAGGTGGACCGGCATGGGGCCGAACGCCGAGCGCAGCTCCCTCAGGACCGATTCCGGAAGGCTCCCGGCCGGGGCGGTGACCAGGCCGTCGCTCTCGGCCGTGATGAGGTCGGTGAAGTTCTGGAAGCCGGAGACGGCGGCCCGGTTGGCGAGCCGGATGGAGAGGTACACGGCCACGCCGAGGGCCAGGATCGCAGCCAGGAGCAGCGACGAGCCGGGTGCGAGGAGGACGTGCCGCCAGGTGAACCGCGTCCAAAGCAGGCGATGGAGGCCGGGGATCATCGGCTCGGGGTCATCCGGCGACGAGTCCGTCGCGCAGGCGGACCTCGCGGTGGCAGATGCCGGCGGCCTCGGCGCTGTGGGTGACGAGCACGAGGGCGGTGGCGGTCTCGTCGGTGATCTCGCGCAGGAGTTCCAGGATCCGGGTGCCGTTCACCGAGTCCAGGTTGCCGGTGGGTTCGTCGGCAAGGAGCAGGCGTGGACGGTGGGCGACCGCACGCGCGATCGCGACGCGCTGCATCTCGCCGCCCGACATCTGGCCCGGCATGGCCTCCGAGCGATGCGCCACACCGACCCGTTCGAGCAGTCCCCGGACCCGCGCCGCACGTTCCGCGGCGGGCATGCCGTTCAGCTGGAGTGGCAGCTCGACGTTCTCCGCGGCGGTCAGCGTCGGAAGGAGGTGGAAGAACTGGAAAACCGTCCCGAACGCCGTCCGCCGCAGCGCGGAGAGGCCGTCTCCGTCGAGCAGGCCCGTGTCCCGGCCTTCGAACAGGATGCGGCCCGAGTCCGCGCGGTCCACGCCGCCGAGCAGGTTCAGCAGCGTGGTCTTCCCCGAACCGGAAGGGCCGGTCAGGGCGACCCGCTCCCCCGGGGCGACGTCGAGCGAGACCCCGGCGAGGATGGGACGTCCCGCGTAGGCCTTGCGCACGTCGATGGCCCGCAGCAGGGGAACGTTCTGGGTTGAGGATGGGGCGGACACGTCTGGATCCCTACTTTGACCGGATTCGGCGGAAGTCAACCGGGGTTCCGCCCCCTTTCCGTGATGGGACATTGAATCCACGGCGTCCGCTGCGACAGGCTTTCGCGCGTTGGATTTTCCGGAGACCCATTGGAGCGTGCTGGCGAGGGCCAGCCTGAACGGAGGTCCGGCCGCGGAGGAGGCCCTGGAGCGGTTCTGCCGTTCCTACCGTCCTGCCGTGCTGGATTTCATCCGCTGGACCGGCGTGCCTGCGCAGGACGCCGAGGAGGTGGCCCAGGAATTCTTCCTCCGGCTGCTCGCGTCCCGGGCCTGGCGCCGTGCCGAGCCGACGCAGGGCCGCTTCCGGTCCTTCCTGCTCGGGGCCTTGAAGCACCACATCGCCGACCTTCGTCGACGCGGATCCGCCGGCAAACGCGGAGGCGGCCAGCTCCCGGTGAGCCTCGATGAGCTGATGGAGTCGGGGATGGAGTTCGTGCCGGGGATCCCGGAGGACGCCGCGGACCAGTTCGACCGGGACTGGGCCGTCCGCATCGTGGAGAACGCGCTCGAGGCCGTGGCCCTCGAGGCCCGCGATTCCGGGAAGGCGGCCACGTTCGAACGCCTGGTGCCCTTCCTGCCCGTCGCCACCGAACCGCCCTCCTACGAGGTGCTCGCCCAGTCGCTGGGGATGTCTGTCCCGGCCGCCAAGTCCGAGGTCCATCGACTCCGGGCCCGCTTCCGCAACGCCCTCCGCGCTGTGGTGGCCCGGACCGTCTCCGCACCCCACGAGATCGACGTCGAGATGCGGCACCTCCATTCCGTCCTGGCCGGCGTCGGGTTCCGGAACCCGGATTCCGGCGAAACCCGGGGCCGCTGACCACGAAGGAACCGACAATGCCCGATCCCTGTCCCCGCTGTCTCGGCACGGGCCGCCGCCTTCCCGGCGGACTCTGCGCGCGGTGCCTGCTCGCGGACGCCCTCGTCATCCCGCCCCTCTCCGCGCCGGGAGGGATGCTCGGCGTTGAGGGACACCGCGTGGAGGCCGAGATCGCCCGCGGCGGGATGGGCGTGGTCTATCGGGCCGTCCAGGCCGATCCGCCGCGCGAGGTCGCCCTGAAGATGCTCCGGCCCCAGGCCCTCGATTCGCCCGAGCTGCTCGTCCGCTTCCGTCAGGAGGCCCGCACGCTCGCGTCGTTGGAACATCCGGCGATCCTCCCGATCTATGAATCCGGCGAACTCGACGGCCTGCCGTGGTTCACCATGAAGCTGGCCACCGGCGGCACGTTGGCGGAGCGCCGGGACCGCTATGCCGGCGACTGGCGGGCGGTCGCGCTCCTGCTCCTGGGGCTCGCGGAAGCCGTCCAGTTCGCCCACGAGCACGGCGTCCTCCACCGCGACCTCAAGCCCGGCAATGTGCTCTTCGACGACCTCGATCGCGCCTACGTCGCCGACTTCGGACTCGCCCGCGCGCTGGCCTCGGACAGCAGCCTCACCCGCACGGTGTCGGTCCTCGGCACGCCCCACTACCTGGCGCCGGAGGTGATCTCCGCGGACGCCCGGGCCGCCACCACGGCCAGCGACCAGTATGCGTTGGGCGCGATCCTCTACGAACTGCTGGCCGGTCGCCCTCCGTTCGAGGCCGAAGGCATCGCCGTCCTCATGCGGCGGATCGTCGACACCGAGCCCCAGCCTCCTTCGCGTCAAAGTCCCGGCGTGCCACGCGACCTGGAGGTGGTCTGTCTCAAGGCCCTCTCCAAGGACCCCGCCCGCCGCTACGGATCCGTCCGCGAGTTCGGGGCGGACCTGACCGCCTGGCTGCAGGGCCTTCCGATCCAGGCGCGGCCGATGTCCCGGGCGGAGACGGCCGTGCTTTGGTCGCGCCGCAATCCCGGCTTCGCGACGGCGGTCTTCGTCGCCCTTCTCCTGGTCGTGGGCCTGATCGCGGCCGAGTTCCGGTCGAACCGGCGTCTGACCGCGGCGGGAACGCGGCTCCGGGACAACCTCTACGCCGCCGACATGGCCCTCGCCGCCACGGCGCTGGAACGCGACGACCTCGACGCCGCCCGCCGACTGCTGGCCCGACACCGTCCGGAGCGCGGCGCGCCGGACTTACGCGGACTGGAATGGGGGATCCTCTCCGCGGCCGCCGAGGGCGACAGCCCCGGGGGCTTCACCGGCCACACGGCCACGGTGGTGGCGGTGTCGCCCTCGCCCGACGGACGGACGGTCGCCTCCGCCTCTTGGGACGGGACGGTGCAAGAGTGGGATGCCACGACGTTCCGGGTCCTGCGCCGATGGAGCGTCGGGGAGGGCCACCAGTGGTTCGCGTTGGCCCGGTTGCCGGGGCTGGACTGCCTGGTCGCGGTGGATGCAGTCCGGACCGGAGCCTTGGTGATCGACCTCAAGGACGGCAGCCACCGGGTGGTTTCCGCCCCGCCTTCACAGGCGCTGGTGCCGATGCCTTCCGGCGAAGGGCTCCTCACCCAGACCGAGGCCCGGTTCTGGTCCGTGGACGGCTCGATGGAATGGCGCGATCCCGGGATGGAC
>JAIXUV010000374.1 GCA_027483345.1 Verrucomicrobiales bacterium
GCCCGGGTTCCGGATCCCGTCCCAGGCTTCCGACAGACCTCCCATGGCTCCACGGCGTTCCGCATGGACCGATGCCTTCAGCGAGTTCCAGAGGTCCGCGGAACCACCGGAGCCGCACGACGCGGGATAAGGGAACCGGAACGTGGAACGGTGCCCGTAGGCCCCGATCCGCAGCGACAGCTTCGCCCGGCTTTCCCGGACACAGCCGAGGCGCTGGAACATCTCCGGGACCTGACGTGCGCCCGCCGCGTCCACCCGTTCGACATGGAGGTCTCCGTCGGCTCGGTCACCGTGAACCCAGAGCCGCGCCACGCCGACGGGTTCGTCCTCGCCCTCCACCCAACGGTGCACCACGAGCAGCGCATTCCTGCGGTCGAGCCGGATGCCGGAAACGCTGTCGCCGTCGTTGGATTCCTCCCGGTTCAACACGCCCCGAAGCACCCCGTCCTCCTCCCAGAATCCCAACGCCACCGGTCCGGTGTCCGACCAGGAACCCGCAAAGAATCCACCGTCCAACACCGGATCCGCGCCACGTCGCCAAAGAGCCAGCGCCGCCGCCACGGCCGCCGCGGCCAAGGCACAGCGGACCGGGAACGTCCGCGACCAGCGCATCAGGAGCCCCTCCGGTCGTCGACCAGGCGCGAGGAAAGCTCCCGGAGGAATTCCGGGCTGGGGCGGTCATGGAACACGCCGCGACCGGGATGCTCCGGATCCGTCCCGCGCACGAACAGGTACCAAGCGCCACCGAGGTGCCGGGCCGGATCGTAGTCGGGCATTCGCGCCGTGAGATGACGGTCCAGTGCCAGGAGGTAGAGGTGGTACTGCAGCAGGTACTGCGAACCCAACATCGCCTCGAAGACCGCCTTCGGCGTGTAGTCCTCGGGACGCGGCCCGAGCACGTTCGACTTCCAGTCCACCACGTGGAACCGGCCGTCCTGGCGGAACACGAGGTCGATCTTGCCCGTGAGGTAGCCGCGCACCGGCTCGAATCCGAGTCGGGAAAGGGCCTCCGGCCACCGCTTCCAGTCGCCCGGACGTCCATGCCGCGCCGCCACCTCCGCGAGGTCCGCCGGGACGATCCGACGCAGCGGGAGATGGAACGGCACCTCGCAGCGCCAGCCCGACATCGGCACGTCCGACAACCGGAACGGACTTCCGTCGGTCCCGGCCAAGGACACCGCCAAGGTCCGGCGGATCTGCCCGGCGACCCGCGGCACAAGCCCGGGGATCTTGTAGCCGCCGATTTCCAGACGTTCGGCCACGAGGCCTTCCAGCCCGGCCTCCGGATCCGCGAGTCCCGGAAGCCGTTCGAGGATCGCATGGAGCACCTCGCCCGCCGCCGTGCCGCGGAACGGGTCGGGCATGTGAAGGCTTTCCACCGCGGGCTCGGCGGCGACGGGCAAGGTCTCCGGCTCCGTGTCCGCTTCCGGAAGTTCCCGCGCATTCCCGGTCAGGGAGGAGTAGCTCGCCACACGCCAGTCCGACGCGATGGTCCCGCGGAAGGCCCGCGGCACCGGCTGGAAGGCGCGATCGGTCGGCGGCAGTTCCGCGGGGCCGGATCCACCGGCCGACGTCAGCTCCGTCAACGCCACGGATCCCGCCGGGAGGGACCCCATCCAGTCCACCAGCTCCCCACGCAGGTCGGCGAACTCCTTCCCGGGCTTCAGGCGTTCCTTCAACCGCTCCGCGACCTCGCGCAGCGGGATGCGGTCCGCATCCGCCGGCGGATGCAGCAGCCAGCCGAGCGCCGAACCCTCGGAACCGCCGTTCCTCCGCGGCACCGCCCCCCACACGACATGGCACCGGTTCCGCGCGCGGGTCAGGGCGACGTAGATCAGGCGCAGCCGTTCCGCGACGCCTTCGCCGTCCGCGATCTCCTTCGCCCGCTCGTACGCCTCGCCGGCGCCGGACACGTCGACGTGCAGGCGCCGTTCGTCGTCGGGATCATGGAACGCCACCGGCGCGCCCGTCTTCCTGCGGACCGAGTTGGGCTCCCACAAGAACGGACAGAACACCACCGGGTACTCGAGCCCCTTGCTCGCATGGATGGTCACCAGCCGCACCGCGTCGTCGTCGCGGTCCAGGCGCAGCAGGTGCTCGTCGTCCGGTGAGCCGTCGGCGTCCGCGAGATGCCGCTCGAACCAGTCCAGGAGCGCCTGCGGTCCCAGCCGGTCCTCGGTGGCCGCGCGCTGGAGGATCTCCGCCAGCTGGGCGAGGTTCGTGAAGCGCCGTTCACCGTCGGGCAACGGCAGCAGCCGGTCGCGGAGGTCGGAACCCGAGACGAACGCCTCCCACGCCGCGAGGAAGCCCAGTCTCCGCCAACGCTCCCCGTGCTCGGCGAAGGCCGCGACCAGCCGGCTCCAGCGCGCCGGCTGCCGACCGGCATTGTTCAGCTCGCGGGCGGTCCAGCCGACCAGGACGCCCGCCGCGGCGGCCCGCAGTTCCCGTTCGGTGGCGCCGACGACGAGCGCGCGCATCCAGAGGCGCAGCTGCGCCGCCTCGGACGTGCCGAAGATCCGCTCCTGGGTCTGGCGCACCGTCGCGATTCCCAAGGCGCGCAGGGCCTCCTCCACCAGCACGGCCTCGCCGTGGCGGACCACCAGCACCGCGACGTCCCGGGGACGCAGCCGCACGAACCCGCCTCCGGGTTGGGCGAATCCCGTGCGGGGATCCCCGAGCATCCGCGCGATCCGGTCAGCCACCTTCTCCGCCACCGCGGACGCCTGCGCCGCTTTCACCGTCTCGCCCGGCCCGGGTTCCCACCAGTCGACCTGGAGCGGAGGACGCCGGATGCCGGCCTCCTCGAACGGGTTGAGGTCCGCGGGGCCGCGCGCCTCGACGGGTTCGAATCCGATCGCCGGCAACACGAACGGGTTCGCTCCGGGCCTGCCGAAGACCGCGTTCACCGCGTCGACGAGCCGCGATTCCGACCGGTAGTTCGCCGGCAGGGTGTACCGCCTCGAGACCAGCCCCGCGGCGTCGAGGTAGGCGAAGACGTCCGCGCCGCGGAAGCTGTAGATCGCCTGCTTCGGATCGCCCACCAGGCACAACAGATGCCGCGTCGTGCCGTCCGCGAACAGCCGCCGGAACAGCGAGAACTGCACCGGGTCGGTATCCTGGAACTCGTCGATCAACGCGGCCCGCATGCGGCGGCGGACCGAGTCCACCAGGCCGGGTCCATGGGAACCCTCCAAGGCCTCCGACAGCCGTTGGCGCAGGTCCGAGAAGGTCAGGCTGCGGCGCCGCTCCAGGGCTTCGGAAAGCCCACGCCGGAAACCTTCCACGAACTCCGCCCTCAACGCGGCCGCCCACACCCGGAGGACCTCCTCGTCGACCGCGGTGCCGTCGCCGGCCTCCCGCTCCGCCGCCAGCCGGGCCGAAACGGCGCCGGACTCGAAGTCGGGGTCGACCGTGAATTCCGCGAGGTTCTGCAACGCCCGCGCCAAGTCGCGCAGGGACTCCACCGTCACCCCCGCGGAACCCGCCATCCGCGCCCGCACGGCGCCCGACGGCCCGTAGAACCGCCGACGCCAGAAGTCGTCCACCCAGCGGTCCCGTTCCTCGGCCACGTCCGCGGCGAACTCCGCGTCGAACAGCGTCCGGGTCTCGAACGCATGCTCCTGCAGGACACGCTGGCAGAAGCTGTCGATGGTGCAGACCGGCGCCTGCTCAAAGGTCTCCAGCGCGGAGGCCAACCGCGCCCCCACCACCGTCCGGTCGGTCCGCGCGAGGATCGCCGACACCAGCGCGGCCTCGCCCGACGTCGGCATCGGGCGTCCGGACGCGGACCGCTGCGCCAACGCCAGCAGGTTCCGGATCCGGCCGCGCAGTTCCGCCGTGGCGGCCCGCGTGAACGTCACCACCAGGATCTCCTCGACCCGCAGGCCGGCCTCGGCCACCAGCCGCAGGTAGATCCCGGCGATCGCGTAGGTCTTGCCGGTTCCGGCGCTGGCCTCGAGCAGCGTGATGCCCGGCTCCAGCGGCGTCTCCAGGAGGTCGAAACGGCGGCTCGCGATCATGGGGCGCCTCCTCCTGCAGGGGCCTTGCGGACACCCTTCGGCGCCCGCTTCGGCTTCGATTCCTCGGCGGACCGCAACAAGGGCAGGAAACGCTCCACCGAGATCCGCTCGAACTCGCGGTCGAAGGGATCCTCGCCGAGCCGCGAGAAGCAGAGCGCGCAGGCCGGATCGCCGCCCTCGCCACGCATCCGATCGCTTCCGTCCCAGGCCTCGCGGGCCACCCGCAACGCCGACTCCCGACGCCACGCCTCTGGGGCCGTCGGATCGGCCGCCTCGGCGACGACCCCGACGTAGGCCAGGCCGCATTCCGGCAACACGGGGACGACCCGACGCCGGGACTCCTCCATCAGGTCCATCCAGGCCGCCAACTCGGCCCGCGGGTCCGCGGGAGCACGAAGCTCCAGCCGTTTCGGCTCGTCCTTCTCGAGGTGGATCCACCGGCCGACCACCGACGCGGGACCGCCGGGTGTCGCATCGAGGTCCGCAACACGGCACGCCAACACGTCGATCCACAACGCCAACAGGTCCCGCGCACGCACGCGGGCCGGACGGTGCCGGAGCGGACCGCCGGTGGCGTCGACCGAAACCCGGCCCACCAGCATCCGCTCCCCGACGCGGAGGCGGAGGACCCTTTCCCGCGGCTCCCCACCGCCGCGGACCTCGCCGACCGCCCCGGCGAAGCGCCGCATGAGGGACGCCTCCTCCTTCCACGCCAGCATCCCGGTCTCACCCAACGGCAACTGGCCGGTCTCCTTCCACGGTGCCGGATCCGGATCCGGACCGCTTGGTTCACCGAGGAAGTGTTCCACCAGTTCCGTCCTCAGCCCGTGGCGCCCGAGGCCCTCCAACGCGAAGGGTTCCCGCACGGCGAGGGCCTCGTCGTCCTTCGGAAGCCGCAGTCCCAACCGGCGCTCCAGGAACCACCGCGCCGGATTGGACGCGAACGCCTGGAGGTCCTCGAGCAGCACGACACCCGGCTCGGATGTCCCGGTCGCGGTTCCGTTCCCCTGGCCTTCAACGGCCGGCTCCAGCGGTTCCGCGCAGAAGCGGGCCGGAAGCCGTCGCGGCCCCGACAGCAGGCGGGCGGCACGGGCCGCACCCGCGGAATGGGTGAACCGACGCGGGTCGCCGACGAAGTGGTCCGCGCTCCACGGATGCAGCCGGTGCCGCACCACGAGGCCCTTCGCGACGTCGTCGCCCCAGCGTTCCGCGAGGGTGTCGAGCAGGTCCGCCACCACGACTGACGGCGGCGCCTCGGTGCCGTCGCGGACCGACAGCCCGGGATGACTCAGGTACAGCCGCTCGCGGGCCGACAGCACGGTCTCCAGGAACAGGTACCGGTCGTCCTCGCCGCGCGAGGCGTCGCCCGGCGCCGGATTCCGCGCCATCAGGTCGAACTCCGGCACCGGACGCCGACGCGGGAAGGTGTCGTCGGAAAGCCCCAGCACACACAACACCCGCGCGGGCACGCTCCGCATGGGTTGGAAGGCGCAGAAGGTCACGCCGCCGGAGAGGAACCCGCCGCCGGTGGACGCGAATTCCAGGCGCGTCCGCAGCGCCTCGGCCACGACGGCGACCGAGACGGATCCCGTCTGCCCGGCCGCCGCCAGTCCACCCAGGGCCTCGCGGACCACGGCGAGGTCGTCCACCGGGTCCTGCCCGAAGTCGAAGAACGCGCCCAGCGTCCCGTGCAGCTCGACCGACCATTCCCCGATGGGACGCGGCGTGTCCCAACGGCGCAGGCACCCGGTCAACGCCTCGACGAATTCCGCCAACGCCCCGGCCAGTTCGGCGCGCTGGCCGGACACCGCCGGCATCGGCGCGATCCCGGACACCAGCAGGCCGCCGTTCCCTGGGCTTCCGCCCGTTTCCATCGCATGTCCGAGCACCAGTCGGTCCACGGCGCGCCGCCACGTGCCGACCGCGTCGTCGCCCAGGCCGGCGGCGGACCGCGCGGTGGCATCGAGTCCCCACCAGACCGGCGCGGAGCGCATCCACTCCCGAACCGCGCCGAGCTGCTCCGGTGCGATCCCGAACCGTCGCATCACCGCCGGTTCCTCGAGGAGCGTCAGCACCGGTTCCGACTCGAGCCGGGAGCCGTGGAGGCCGAGCAGCCCGAGGAACGCCCCGGCGATCCGGGACGCCGAGCGCCGCGACCGGTCGGACACCGACCACGGGATGCGCGGACCTCCCGCGGACTCCGCGCCGAAGACCGCCGGCAACAGCGGGGCGTAGTCCTCGATGCGCGGCGTCAGGACGAGGACCTCCCGCGGCTCGACGCCTTCCCCGAACCAAACCAGCAGGTGCTCCCGGAGGACCTGCAGCTCGCGGAGCGGGCCGTGCGTGACATGCACCTGGATCGAGGCGGACGGCGACGGCTCCTCCGCGGTGCCGCCGGGGACCTCGCCCGGTTCCGGGAAACGCAGCAACCCGCGCTGGAGGTCGGCCAGCATCGATGCGCCGGACGGTTCCTCGAAGGCCGACTCCCCTCCCGGGTTCCAGTCGAAGTCCAGGACCCGACGCTGGAACTCCCGTCCCGGACGTCCCCAGGCCCGCAGCAGCCGATGGCCGCGTTCCGCCTCGAGGCCTTCGTCCGCACCGCCGCCCATGGCCAATTCACGCCGGGTCGGGATCTCGCCCCAGTAGTCGGCGCAGGGTTCCAGGCGGTGGAAGTCGACCTCGATGGAACCCGCCAAGGCGTCGAGCAACGCCAGGTGGAACGGCGAAAGCGTCGAGATCCCGAACACCGCGAGCCGCCTGGGCAAACCCGTCGGACGAATTCCAGGCTCCCGCAGGCGCCGGAGGATCTCCCGTCCCAACCGGGCGGGATGCCACGGCCTCCGGTCCCCGCAGAGGCGTCGCCAGAGCGCGGCCTGCCATGCGGCATCCGGCCCGGTCGGCAACGGGGGACCCGATTCCACGGCCGCGGCGCCGTCTTCCCACGCCAACAGCCAGCCCGGACGGTAGACGAGGTAGTCGTCGAAGAGCCGCGCCACGCGGTCGGCGAGCTGGAACCGGCGGAGACCGGAAGGATCCTCGGCAAGGTAGCCCTGCACGGGACCCCACGGGAAGCCGCCCTCGAGCATCACGGCGTCCAGTTCGGCGAGGATCCGCCAGACGAGATGCTCCGGTTCGAAGGTGCGGTCGGCCGGGGCGTCGGGCACCACGGCGGCCGCCACCTCGTTGAGGAGGTGCCGCGGGAACGGGAACCGGCAGCCGAACGAGACGCCATTGCGGTCGGCGAGGCGCTGTTCCAGCCACGTCGCCATGCCGCGGCTCTGGACGACGATCACCTCGCCCTCGAGCGGATCGCCCGCCGCCGACGCCAACCGCTCCGCCAGGAGGTCCGCCAACCGCTCCAGGCGGTTGCCGGCGACAAACTGGACGGGACGTTCAACCATGCGAGGCGCCCGTTCTAGTCCGCCGACGCCTTCCGGGCCAGCCCGCTGCCGCGGACGGCCGCAGACGGTCTCTGGATCGTCACCGGATGCGGGTTGAAATCCCGGGCCGTTGCCGGTTGCCTTCCAGCCTCCCATGGGTTTCTTCGACATCCTTTTCGGACGTCCGCGCACACCGGAATCGCCGGAACGCACCGATCCGGAGTTTGGTATCGGCGTCTACGAGGAGGGCTGCTGGACCTTCATGACCGAAGGTCCGGAGAACGGCCTCATCGTGATGGTGGAGGGACCCGTCGACGGACCCGGTCCCGCCCAGCGCCGCCTCTTCCGCAAGCTGATGGCCGACCTGACCGTGCTCGAGGCCAAGGGCCGTCAACGGATCCTGTCGGAAGCCGGTCCCGAGGCCACGCTCCCGCCCCTGCACGCCGCCGTGCTCCGGCTCGGCTCGGAGAAGCTCTCGTCGCGGGACGAATTCCAACTCGAACTGACCGACTCGCAGTCGCTGATCCTCCACCGCATCCGCTTCGTTGAGGGGGTTCCGGTCGACTGCGGGATCGTCGACTGACGTCCCACAGGGCAGGAATTGGCCATGGACCTGCGACGCATCCACCACGCGGCGATCATCTGCTCGGACTACGAGGTCTCGCGGCGGTTCTACGTCGACCTGCTCGGACTCCGGGTCGTGGCCGAGAACCACCGCGTCGCACGCCGCTCCCACAAGCTCGACCTGGAACTGCCCGACGGTTCCCGCATCGAGCTCTTCTCGTTTCCCGACCCGCCCGTCCGTCCTTCCTGGCCCGAGGCCCGGGGCCTGCGCCACCTGGCCTTCGAGGTGGACGACATCCCATCCGCGAAGGCGGAGCTGGAGGCCCAGGGAATCGCCGTCGAACCGATCCGCATCGACGAGCACACGGGGCGCCGCTTCACCTTCTTCGCCGACCCGGACGGACTGCCGCTGGAGCTCTACGAGTCCGCACCGGAAGGCCGTTGAAGCCGACCGCCGGATGGGGTTGCCGTTGCGGCTTGGCGGGCCGATCCCCTCCGTTTCGTTCCGCTCAGGACGCCGGCTCCGCCGACTTGCGGAAGAGGCGCGGCAGGAAACGGCGCAGCGCGAGGGCGAATCCGGTCCAGACCAGGACCACGCCACCGACGCATCCGAGGAAGGCGGCCGCCTGCCCGAGGACGCCGCCCGCCTCGCCGGTGTGGATCCGCTGGTTCATGGCGCGCAGCCGTGATCTCCAACCGCCCGTCGCCGGCGTCTCGGCCAGGCGCTGCCCGGTGTAGGGGTCGAGGCGCCAGGTGTCGTCAGGCAACAGCGCGGAACCGGAAGAACGGATGTTCGCGACCACGGCTCGGCCCGCTCCACCACCGCCGCCTCCGCCACCGGGTCCGCGTTCTGCATCCCGCTCCCTTCCGGGACCGCCCTCGCGTCCACCCCGCCCGCCGCGTTCCCCGCGTTCACGACCGCCGCCGAGGCGGAGCGTGATCTCGCGCCAGCCCGGCGCCGCCCGCTGGACCGACTCCAGCAGGCCCTGGGGTGCGAGAGGACGGGCTCCTTCGGAGGGCGGCGCCACGACATCGCCGCCCGGACCTTCCCGGCGCGGGGCCGCGCCGCCGTAGAGGACGTCGCCGAACCCGCGGAACGCGATCGACATCCCGGTGAGCGCCATGATCGCGATGGGCACGGCGCACCAGACCCCGACCGCGTTGTGCCAGTTCCAGTCACGGGCCTTCGACCCGAGGCCCCATCTCGGCCAGAGCACCGCACGGAACGCCGTCCAGGTGAGGCGCCGGGGGAACCAGAGGAACAGGCCCGAGAGGCTGAGCACGAGGAACACCGATGCGGAGGCACCCATCACCGTCGAGGTGATCCGGCGTGGCGTCCATCCGGCCGGCCGGTCCGGGCCGCCTTCACGGGATCTGCCGCCGGGTGCGCCTTCCTGCCGCGGCGGGTCCTCGGCGCCGAGCCAACGGTGGCAGTTCTCCATCCAGCGCATCGCGGCCCGGACACGGCCGGCCGGCAGTTCCACCAGGCCCCCCCGATACGGGTCCACGGCGATCCGGCGCATGCGTTCCAGCTCGACCACCCATGGACGTGCCGGATCCGCGGACACGGTGACGGACTGCGGCCGCACATCCGGATGGGCCTCGGCCACCTTCGCCAACAGCACCTCCAACGGCTGGGGCTTCGCGTCCGCGGTCCCCGGGGCCGAAAGCGGCGACGGCGATTCGTCCCAGGCGATCCATTGGCGACGGAAGGCCATGGAGGCGCCGGTGATCACGGTGATGAGGATGAGTCCGCCTGCCAGGAGGCCGAGGACGAGGTGCGCCCAGAACAGGACGCGTCGGATCGGGTTCATGCGGCGTTCAGAATTCGGCCCAGGTGCGGATCAGGTTGTGATAGACGCCGGTCAACTGGACCACCGATGGGTGTCCGGGCTGTTCGGCGCCGAGGCGTTGGATGGCGATGTCCATGTCGAAGAGCATTGCGCGGTGGTGGTTGTCGCGGACGAGGCTTTGCAGCCAGAAGAATGAACAGAGACGGGCCCCGCGGGTTACGGGGGTCACGTGATGCAGGCTGGTGGAGGGATAGAGGATCATCGAGCCGGCGGGCAGCTTCACCGACTTGGCGCCATAGGTGTCCTCGATCACCAGTTCGCCGCCGTCGTATTCCTCCGGTCCGGCGAGGAAGAGCGTGCACGAGAGATCGGTCCGGAGCCGTGTCCCGTCCGGCAGTTGTCGGATCGAACCGTCCACGTGCGTCCCGAACTGCTGTCCACCGGCATAGCGGTTGAACATCGGGGGCAGGATCCGGTGCGGAAGGGCCGCGGCGATGAACAGCGGGTTGCGGCCGAGGGCGTGCAGGATCGTCGGGCCGGCCTCCTGCGCGGCGGGATGCCCGGCCGGGATCTGCTGGTTGTCCTTCACCCGCGCGCCCTGGTGGCCGGCGGTGATTCGTCCGTCCGCCCACTCGGCGGACTCGACGCGTCTCCGCACCTGGGCCAGTTCGTCGGCGGTGAGCACCTCTGGAATCTCGAGGATCATGGATGGGGGGAGGTCGGAGGTCAGAAGGCGAGGTTGGCGGTGAGGAGGAAGGAGCGCGGTGTGCCGCGGTAGTAGCGGCCGCCGTTGTTGTTCAGGCGGAAGTAGAACTCGTCGGCCACGTTGTACACGTTGAGGCGGACGTTGAGATTCCGGCTGAACTCGTAGGTGGCCATCGTGTTGAACACCCAGTAGCCCTGGGCCTCGGGAAGCGCGGTGGACAACGCGGGAACCGGCGCGCCCGAGGTGCTGCGCAGCACGGAGTCGGAGTAGTTCATCCCGCCGCCGAGCGTCAGGCCGAACGGGAAACGGTAGGTGGTCCAAAGGTTCGCCGAGACCCGCGGCGTGAACCGCAGGACGGCGCCGTTGTTGGCCGTGCCCGAGGTGCCGCTCGGGGCGGTGAAGCGGCTGTCGATGTAGCCGACGCCGCCGAACACGGTCCACGCGTCGGTGACACGGTCCGAGACGTTGAACTCGACGCCCTCGACGACGTTCTCCTGGTCCTGGACCAGCTCGAAGGTGTTGAGGTCCTGGGTGAGGTTGTTGCGGTTTTCGGAGCGGTAGAACGAGAGCCCGGTGCCAAGTCGCCGTTCGAACAGCTCCCACTTCACGCCCGCCTCGTAGTTCCGGTTCTCCACCGGCTCGAACAGGGCGGCGTTGTTCAGGCTGTTCGTCGCCGAGCTCAGCGTGAAGGCGGTGCCCGGAGGCACGAGGGAGTTCGCCATCGCCAGGTAGAGGCTGCCCGCCTCCGCCGGCTTGAAGACCAGTCCGGTCTTCCAGCTGAGCATCGTCCCGCTCGCGGAAAGCGCCGTCGGCGTCCGCGCCGCGGGGTCGGCCGATCCCGCCAGCGTCTCCGACTCCACCGAGTAGCCCTCGAAACGCAGGCTGCCGTTCAGCAGGAACCGTTTCCCCAGCTTCACGGTGTCGAAGACGTAGCCCGCGGCCGTGTCCAACGTGCCGTCGGAAAAGGGTCCGTTCGCCGCCTGGAACGGGACCTGGGCCGCGGTCGACAGCCGGTACGGATCCGGGTCCGTGATCGACGTGCCCGGGCCGTTCACCGCGGTCCACGTGGGCACTTCCTGGAACTCGCGGCTAAAGTCGGCGCCGGCGACGAGCGCATGCTCCACCGGCCCCGTGTCGAACTTCGCCGAGGCGCTGAGCTGGTCCGACAGGATCGAGTTCGAGGTCTGGCTGCGGATGCGCCGCGGGGTGACGACGCCGGTCGCCGGGTTGTACATCGCGGCGCCGCCGTTCTGGAAATAGGTGGTCAGGGCGTCCCGATCGGTGCGGTTCCAGGTGAACTGGTTCCGCAGCGTCAGCCCTTCCGAGACGTCGTGTTCCAAGCGCATCTGCGCGGTCCGCTGACGCACCTTCTCGAAGTCCTCCCGCGCGAGGCCGTACCAGTTGTCCTGGTCCACCGCCGGCGTCGGGGGCGTGGTGGGGATCGCCCCCGGCAGCGCGACCACGGGCAGGCCGGAGTCCGGGATGTTGTCCTGGTCGCCGAACGAGCCCTGCAGGATCACGCGGGTCGGGGTGCCCAATCCCAACGCCACCGAGGGCGACGCGCCCCACGAGCGGTTCTGCAGGTGGTTCCGGCCCGGAACGCCGCCTTCCTGGAAAAGCCCGTTCAGACGGAACGCGGTTCCCTGCAGCCAACCTCCCTTGGAACCCAGCGGCACAGCACGGTTCAGGTCGCCCGTGAATCGCTTCTGCTCCGCCGTCCCGTAGGCGACCGAGGCATCGAGGAAGTCCTCACGTCGCGGCGCCTTGGTGACCATGTTCACGTAGCCCGAACTCCCGCCGCGCCCGGTGTCGGCCCCGGCCGGACCCTTCGCGATCTCCACCTGCTCCAGGTTGTACGTGTCGCGCGAGACCGCGCCGAGGTTCCGGACGCCGTCCACGAACAGCGATCCCGACGCGTCGAAGCCGCGGAGGAAGAACGAGTCGCCCGAGGCGACGTTGCCGCCCTCGCCCGCCGCGAAGGTGATGCCGGGGGTGTTCCTCAGCACGTCGCTGAGGTTCATCGCCCCTTGCTGCGCGTACACCTCGCGCGGCACCACCACGAGCGTCTGCGGCGTGTCCAACACCGGCTGCACGAACTTCGGCGAGGACATCTGCGGCGACGACGACGCGGTGACCACCGTGCGCCCGAGCGACGTCGGCGCATTGGTCGACGAGGGGTCCGGGGAAGCGACCGGCTCCGTGGCCGCGTCGGCGACGAGGCCGCCCGAAACCAGCGCGGCGGTGAGACGGAAGGCATGGCCCCGGAGCGAGGCCACCGGGGTTCGGAAACGGGAGTCGAGGTACATCGTCGTGGTTCGTGGTGTCGCGGGGCACGCCCCGGACGACGGCGCATTGGATACCGGCTGCGACACGGCGCCGCTCCCGACCGCTTGCGGATTCCTGCCGGCGCCTTGCGATGGACCGGGCCGGCCGCGTCCGGCCTCGGCGCGGCACCGCTTCACGGCCTCCGCCCCGGGACCGCTGTTCCATTTTCCGCCGGGAACCGTTTTCATTCCGCCCGTGACCACCGCCCGATTCGTCCTCGCCGCCGCGCTGACCCTGGGACTGCTTGAGGCGGCCGACCGACCGCAGTACGGCGAGGCGTGGTCGCGCAACATGACCTCGTCGGAACGCGGACTGCCGGCGGACTTCGACCCCGTCACGCGACGCGGGATCCGGTGGTCCGTCCCGCTCGGGGCGCCCGGGTCCGAATCCCATTCCACGCCGGTCGTGTCCGGTGGACGCGTCTACGTCGGGACCAACAACGAGGCTCCGCGCGACCCTCGGAGGACCGGCGACCGCGGGGTCTTCCTGTGCCTTTCCGAAAAGACCGGTGAGCTGCTCTGGCAGTTGGTGGTGCCGAAGCGGGAAGAGGACATCTACCACGACTGGCCGAAGACCGGCATGAGTTCGCCGGGGACCGTCGAGGGAGACCGCGTCTACCTGGTGGACAACCGCGGCGTGGTGCTGTGCCTCGACGCCAAGGGTCTCGCCGACGGCAACCAGGGCGTCACCAACGAGTCGGCCTACTGCACGCCGAAGACCACCAACGGGGTCCCGGCCACGCCGGAGATCCCGCTCGGGCCGCTCGACGCCGACATCCTCTGGTCCTTCGACCTGACCCGCGAGGTGGGCATCTGGTCCCACGACGCCGCGCACAGTTCGATCCTCGTGGACGGCGACCACCTCTACCTCAACACCGGCAACGGCGTGGACAACACCCACCGCCGCATCCGGCGTCCCGACGCCCCGAGCCTGGTGGTGCTCGACAAGCGCACCGGACGCCTGTTGGCGCAGGACGGACTCGGCATCGGGCCACGCATCTTCCACTGCACCTGGTCCTCGCCGGCGATGGCCCGGATCGACGGCCGGCGGCGGATCGTCTTCGCCGGCGGCGACGGCGTGCTCTACGGATTCGAGCCGTTCAAGGCACGGCGCGGTGCCACGGGCGTCGCGCGGCTCGATGAGGTCTGGCGCTTCGACTTCGATCCCGAGGCGCCGAAGTCGGACGTGGCCTCGTACCTCAACAACCGACGCACCAGCCCGAGCAACATCTACGGCATGCCGGTCGTCGACGGCGACCGCATCTACGTGGCCGGCGGGGGCGACTGGTTCTGGGGCAAGAACGAGGCCTGGGTGAAGTGCCTGCGCGCCGGCGGCAAGGGCGACACCACCGCGACCTCCCTCGTCTGGTCGCACCCCATCGGCCGACACACCATGAGCACGCCGGCGGTCGCCGGAGGGATGGTCTTCGCCGCGGACTCCATGCGGACCTTCCACTGCATCGACGCCGCCACGGGCGAGGGACTCTGGACCCACGAGTTGGACGGCGAGGTCTGGGCCTCGGCGTTGGCCGCCGACGGCAAGGTCTACATCGGCACCCGGCGCGGCGGGTTCTACGTGTTCGCCCTGTCGAAGGAGAAGCGGCTGCTGGGACAGGTCCGACTCGACGCCCCGATCAGCGCCACCCCGGTGGCCGCGAACCGGGTGATCTACGTCGGCACCGGCCGCACCCTGTACGCCGTGGCGAAGTAGCTTCGGGGATTCTCGATTCCTGATTCCTCCGATTTCCGGCAGATCGACTCCAACCGAAATGCAGTCCGGAGGGATTGCCGAATATCCCCCGACATCCGTCCCATCCGCCCCATCCGTCCCATCCCCAAGATCCCGCCTCTCCGGACCCATGCGAATTCCCGTAAGGAACCCCGGGCCGGGTGCGACCCATCCGGGATGAACCTCATGGAAAGGCTGCTGCCCAGCTGCCGGCGGATGGCACGGGCGGCCTCCGACCGCCTGGAAAGTCGGCCGGCGTCGATGGACGCCTTCGGAATCGGGCTGCACCTCGTGTTTTGCTCCAATTGCCGACGATACCGCCGCCAGGTGTCCTGGATCCGTAGTACGACGCGGTCTGTCGGACTCGAACGGGAACTCCCCAGCGGCTTGCATTCCGCTCGGATCCGGGCTGGGTTCAGGGATCGGCCCCGGATCGGATCCGAGACGGGAGGTCCGGGTCCCGCCGCAACCCGATTCGGAACCCAATGAACCCGCCTGAATCCGTCCGGGACCCCGGCTCCACCGGGGGCGTCCTCGATCCCGAGCGTTGGATCGAGGAGCATGGCGACTACCTCTTCCACTACGCGATCTCACGGCTGCGGGATCCGCAGCGGGCGGAGGACCTGGTGCAGGAGGCGTTGCTCGCCGCATGGAAGGGCTCCGAACGCTACCGGGGGGGGTCCACCGAGCGGACATGGCTGACCGGGATCCTTCGCAACAAGATCCTCGACCACTTCCGCAAGGCGAGCCGCGAGACCAGCTTCACCGACCTCGAATTCTACGCCGGCGAGGAGGAGTCGGCGTTCGAGAACCCGGAGTTCCCAGGCCACTGGAACCGGGCTTCCGCACCGCGGGAATGGGAGGGGATGGGTGAGGCCCTCGACCGGGACGAGTTCTGGAAGGTGTTCCGCGGCTGTTGCGGAAAGCTCCCGGAGCGCATCGCCTGCGCCTTCTGGCTGCGGGAAGTGGACGACCTCCCGACACGCGAGATCTGCGACCGGCTTGCCATCTCCGAGGGCAACCTGTGGGTCATGCTGCACCGCGCGCGCATGGCCCTCCGTCAATGTCTGGAATCCAACTGGTTCAAGGCCGGTGAAACTGGCACCGGCACACGATGAAAAAGACCCTGCTTCAACGGCTACGCCGGCGCTGGATCCTGCTCCTCGCCGCCCTCACCCCGCCCTGCCGCGAGATCGTGGTGCTCGGCTCCCGACGCCTCGATGCGCCACAGGGCGCCATCGCCCGGCTCCAGGTCCGGATCCATCTCGGCATCTGCACCGCCTGCCGACGCTACCTCGACCAGATCGCCCTGGTGCACGAGGCCGCGCGGAGGAGCGGTGACCGTCCGGATGCCTTGCAGGGCGTTTCCCCGCGGTCCCGGCTCCCGGCGGCGGCGCGGGAACGGATCCGGGAACGGATCCGTTGCGAACGCTCCCGCGGCTGAGGATCGTCTGGCGAATCCCCTCCCATGCCTCACAGGGACGACACCCCGAAGGAACACGTCGAACTCCACCGCGATGGCAGCATCCGGGCGCGGGGCCCGATCCTCGACGGCGCTCCGACCGGGTACTGGGAGTGGTTCCGGCTCGACGGCACCCGCCTGCGTTCGGGCAGCTTCGAGGCGGGTGAACAGGTCGGAGAGTGGACCACCTACGACCGGCGCGGCGAGGTCTACAAGGTCACGCTCATGAAGCCGAAGAAGCCCCGCACCACGGGCTGAGTCCCACAGTCGCAGCGCTCCGACAGGCCGGAGATCGAACGGGGTACCAAACGCAGCGGACGACTCATCCAACTGCGTCCTTTCCCCAGGCCGGACGACGTCCTAGAAAAGGTGATCCACCTGTGATGTCCCGGAACGTTTCCGGGGCGCCGTCGTTTACCGTCGCGTCATCCCGTCCCCCGATGAAGACCGCCAAGTCCCCCGCCAAATCCAAGCCGGCCGCGAAGGCCTCCACGAAGACCCGTCCCATGCTGATCAACGGCAAGTGGGTGCAGGCCCTCGGGGGCGGATCGTTCCCGACGTTCAACCCGGCCACCGGCGAACC
>JAIXUV010000377.1 GCA_027483345.1 Verrucomicrobiales bacterium
ACGGAGGACCTGGCCGCGGTGGTGATGCATGCGGTGAAGTCCCGCCAGTTCCGCTCGATCGCGGTGGCGGGCTTCAGCCTCGGCGGCAACCTGACGCTCAAGTTCCTCGGAGAGGGGAATCCCGCCGCCGAACACGTGAAGGTGGGTGTCGCCATCTCGGTTCCGTGCGACCTCAAGTCGTCGGCCGAACGCATGGCACAGCCCGCGTGTGCCATCTACATGCGGCGGTTCCGCCGGGACATCCTCGCGAAGTGGGAGCGGAAACGTCGGCGCTTCCCCCAACTTATCCCGCGACCCGACCCGACCCGCCACCGGACCTTCCGCGACCTCGACGACGTCTTCACCGCGCCGATCCACGGCTTCGGGACGGCGGAGCGCTATTGGGCCGAGTGCTCCGCCAAAGCCTACCTGGCGGGCATCCGTAGGCCGGTGCTGGTGATCAACGCGCAGGACGATCCGTTCCTCACCCCCGAATGCCATCCGATCGAGGCGGCGCGTCGCAGCGACCTGCTGCACCTCGAGCTGACGGCGCGGGGAGGCCATGTCGGGTTCCTCGACCGCTTCCGCTCGCGGGACGACCTCTGGTCCGAACGCCGGGCTGTCGCCTTCCTCGAAGGCGTCGTGCGGGCGGAAGAAGGGTGATTGGTGGTCCGTGGTCCGTGGTCCGTGGTCCGTGGTCCGTGGTCCGTGGTCCGTGGTCCGTGGTCCGTGGTCCGTCGATTCTGGGTCGGATGAGCGGAGTCAAGACTCCGGTTCCCAACCGATGCGACGACTGCGCCCGCTTCCGCCCAACGGACAACTGGCAACTGGCAACTGGCAACTGACGACAGTCCACTTCCAGACAGCCTGCTTGCTCTTTGCCCGGTTTCGGCGATGAAGCGGGCATGCGTTTCCTCGGTTCGTTGTGGGTTCTCTGCGGCTGCGTGGCCGTCTCCGTCTCGGCGGCGGATTGGCCGCGCTTTCTCGGGCTGCGGATGGACGCTTCCAGTCCGGAGACGAATCTCCTCGACCGGATCCCGGCCGGCGGACCTCCCGTGCTTTGGGACAAGGCGGTCGGGACCGGCTACTCGGCGCCGTCCGTGGCGGGCGGCAGGGTGTTCCTCTTCCACCGGCTTGGAACCGAGGAATTGCTGGAAGCTTGGGATGCCGCCACCGCGAAGCCGCTGTGGAAGCACTCCCAGCCGACGCGCTATCGCGATCCCTACGGCTACAACGACGGTCCCCGTTGCGCCCCACTGGTCGAGGGCGGACGGGTGTACACCTTCGGCGCCGAGGGCTTGCTGACTTGCGTGGACGCCGCAGACGGGAAGCAAGTCTGGCAGCGGCGGACCTCGGAGGAGTTCCAGGTCCCTGAGGCGTTCTTCGGGGTCGGCAGCACCCCCGTGCTGGAAGGAGGCCGCTTGCTGGTGATGGTCGGCGGGCAACCGGACTCCACCGTCGTGGCCTTCGATCCCAAGGACGGCAGGACCCTGTGGCAGTCGGTGGGTTCGAGGAACTGGACCGGCCAGCCGATGTTGGGATGGCCGGGCGACCAGAAGGTGCAGTGGAAGCCGTGGGAGAAGACCGCGAGCTACGCCTCGCTCATCCCGGCGACCGTCGGCGGACGCCGTGTCGTCCACGCCGTCACACGCCAGGGCCTGGTGGTCCTGGATCCCGCGGACGGCACGCCGCTCTTCAGCCGTTGGTTTCGGGCGCGGGTGGACGAGTCGGTGAACGCGATGACGCCGTTGGTGGTGGGCGACGAGGTGTTGATCTCCAGCGCCTACTACCGGTCCGGGTCGGTGTTGCTGCGGGGCGGCGCCGGGGCGACGAACTTCACGGAGGTGTGGAAGGGGCTGGGCCTGGAGATGCATTGGAGCCAGCCGATCCGTGTCGGTGGGCACCTGTACGGCTTCAGCGGTCGGAACGAGCCGGATGCGGTCCTGCGCTGCGTGGAGTACGGGACCGGCGCGGTGAAGTGGGAACGTCCCGAACGTTGGCCGCCGCACAGCGCGGAACAGCCTCCCGTGTTCGGACGCGGCTCCCTCCTGCTGGCGGACGGTCTGATGTATGCGTTGGGGGAAGGAGGCCTGTTCGGGATTTTCCGTCCCGGCACCGAGCGCTGCGAGGAACTCGGCCGCTGGCAGGTTCCGACGATGACCTATCCCTGCTGGGCGGGACCGGTGCTTTCGGACGGTCGACTTTTCCTGCGCAACGAACGCCGCATGGTATGCCTCGATTTGGGGAAGGTGACGCCTGCGACGAAGCCGTGAGTCCGTCATATCCGGTGCCGCCGTCGCGTTGACGCCCCGGGCGGACACCCTAGTCTCGGCAGATTGATGAAGTCCTTCTGGTTGGCGGCCGCGGCCGCTTCGATGGTCACACTCCGCGCCGAGAGCCTCCTGCATGCCTGGAGTGCCGGTTGGCTGGAGAACGACCTCGTGGTCAATACCGACCGGCACTACACCCATGGAACGCTGTTCTCGCACTTCCTCGGGGAACATCCGGAGGGCGACGAGAGCCGCGTGGGCCGTCTGGCCACCTGGCTTCCCTCGATGGGGCAGGGCGGGGGGCCGTCCCGCTGGGGCGCGAGTCTCGGGCAGAACATCTACACGCCGGACGACAACCTGCAGACCGCGCTCATCCCGAACGACCGCCCCTACGCCGGCTACCTGTACACATCGTGGCATCTGGCGCGGCGTGGGCCGGTGGGCCGGGCGGGAGTGTCCTCTCAGGACACGTGGACGCTGGACCTGGGGATCGTCGGCCCGGGATCCGGCGCGGAACAGGCGCAGAACACCGTCCACCGCATGCGCGACTTCCAGGAGGCCCTCGGCTGGGGGAACCAGCTGCAGAACGAACCGGCGGTGAACCTGAAGTATGCACGCGTCCTCCGGCTGTCCTCCGGAACCCCGGGCGGCTGGGAGTCCCAGTTGCTGCCGCACTACGGCGTCTCGGCGGGGACGGTGTTCACGTTGGCGGCGGTGGGAGCCCAGTTCCGCATGGGATGGAACCTGCCCGAGAACTTCGGCCACCGGAACATCGGCGACCTGATGCCGGCGATCGGCGGGCGCACCGGAGAGGAGACCTCGCACTGGTCCTTGCAGCTGTTCGCCACCGCCGAAGGACGGGTCGTCGGCTGGAACATGCTGCTTGACGGCAACATCTACCACGACAGCCACAGCGTGGACAAAAGACCGGTCGTCGGGGAGTTCAAGGGAGGTGCTTCGATCGGGTACCGCGCGGTCTCCCTGACCCTGATGCAGGTGGTCCGGAGCAAGGAGTACGACCTCCAGCCGTCCATCGACACCTACGGCTCCCTGGCCTTGGGCATCAGTTGGTGATGTGCGGCGGCGCGGCGGTTCCGTCCACCTCATCCGGGACGTGACGAATTCCCTCACGCGGTGCAGCGTCGGACCACCCAGCCAATGAACCTCCCGCTCCATCAGCAGATCGCCCGGGCCGGATCGCGCCGGCAGTTCCTTGCCGGTGCCGGACTCGGTCTCGGGGCGATGGCGATGCAGGCGCTTAGTGGGGCCACCCCGCAGGCCACTGCGGGACCCTTGGCCGTGCGACCGCCGACCGGACGTCCACGCGCCAAGTCGGTGATCTACCTGCACATGAGCGGCGCGCCGCCGTCGCTGGACCTCTTCGACTGGAAGCCGGAGCTGAAGCGCCTGCACATGCAGCCGTGCCCGGACTCGTTCCTGAACGGCAAGCGGTTCGCCTTCATCAAGGGCGTGCCGAAGATGCTGGGTTCACCCTACGCCTTCCGTCAGGCGGGGCAGGCCGGGGCGTGGTTCAGCGAGATGGTGCCGAACATGGCCCGCATCGCCGACGAGATCACCGTGGTGCGGTCGATGAGCACCGACCAGTTCAACCATGCGCCGGCGGAGCTGTTCCTGTTCACCGGGGCGCCGCGGTTCGGGAACGCGTCAATGGGTTCCTGGATCACGTACGGCATCGGGTCCGAGAACCAGGACCTGCCGGGATTCGTGGTGCTGCTCAGCGGGGGGACCGACCCGACCGGAGGCAAGGCGCTCTGGGGATCCGGTTTCCTGCCCAGCGTCTACCAAGGGGTGCAGTGCCGTTCCTCCGGGGATCCGATCCTGTATTCCAGCGATCCGGCCGGCCTTGGACGCGAGGCGCGCCGCCGCACCCTCGACACGCTCCGCTCGCTGAACCGGCGCGAGGCGGCGACCTTCGGCGACCCGGAGACTCTGACCCGCATCGAGCAGTACGAACTCGCGTACCGGATGCAGGTGACGGTTCCCGACACCTTCGACCTGAAGCGCGAACCGGAGCACGTGCGGGCGCTCTACGGCGCCAAGCCGGGGGAGGCCTCGTTCGCCAACAACTGCCTGCTCGCCCGCCGACTGGTGGAACGGGGCGTCCGGTACATCCAGCTCTTCGACTGGGGATGGGACATCCATGGAACCAGTCCGGGCGACGACCTGATGAACGCCTTCCCGAAGAAGTGCCGGGACGTGGACCAGGCCTGCGCGGCCCTGATCCTCGACCTGAAGCAGCGTGGGATGCTGGACGACACCCTGGTCATCTGGGGAGGCGAGTTCGGCCGCACACCGATGAACGAGGCCCGCGGCGGATCGACCTTCCTCGGGCGCGACCACCATCCGGGCTGCTTCACCATGTGGATGGCCGGCGGCGGGATCCGGGCCGGCGGCGTGTATGGCGCCACCGATGAATTCGGCTACGGCATCGTGGAGAATCCGGTGAGCGTCCGCGACCTCCAGGCCACGGTGCTGCATCTCATGGGGTTGGACCCGTACCGCATGCACTTCTCCTACCAGGGCCTCAACCAACGCCTCATCGGCCCCACCGACGAAGGCCGCGTGGTGAAGGGGATCCTCGCTTAGGCACCGACGCCTGACGCCCGCGTCTCACCTCAAATCCGGCATCTTCTTGAATCGGGCGAGGGCGTCCTTCCGCCAGTCGGCGGGTGCCGTCTTCTCGGCGGAGGCGGGTGCGGCAGGCGTCGGGGATCCGGCCGTCGCGCCCGTCTCCGGCGTGGCGTTTTCCAAGCCGGCGTCGGGTGTCTTCGGCGTCGCCGAAGCGCGTGCCTCGAAGAAGGAGCCGGTGCCGTAGCCGCCGAACGCCGATGTGGCGGGAGTAGGTGGCTTGGGGACCTCGGCCGCCGATGGCCGTGCCGCTTGGGGCAGAGGCGGAGGCGTCGACGCCGATGTCGTGGCCGCCTCTGTGGGAAGCCAATGCATGCGCACCGCGGGCGCGTGGCCGAGCTGCACCGTGACGGCTGAGAGCTCGAAGCCGCGGAACGCGACGTCGTCGGCGGTGTTCCTCGCCCGTTCCAGGGCGGCGAGGATCGCGAGCAGGGTCCGCCGGTCGCCGCAGGCGGCGAGGAGGCGGTCCGGGGACTCCACGGCGCGTCCCGTGCGTTCCAGCAGCACGAGGACCCTAGGCGAGGCGCCCTGTTCCATGTCGATGCCCTTCAGCCGGAAGCCCGCCCGCAGGAACAGTTCGTCCGCGCCGTCGAGTTCCGAGAGCTTGGACGCGATCGAGGTGTCGGTGTCGGCCCGGAGGTCGGTGAGGGTCCCCTCGATCTCACCCCGCAGCTCCTGGAGCCGGCCGGCGGTGCCCTGGATGGCCTCGCGCAGCTGGGCGGCGCGGGCGGGTGCGGCGTCGATGGCGAGGCGGACCTGCTCGGCCCTTTGGCCGAGCGCCTTCAGGCGTGCGAGGAATTGGCTCATGGTGTCGGCTCCGTGCTAGTTGGGTCGGCTTCGGTTCAGGACGTTGTGAAGGCGTTCGAGGAAGGCCTGTTCGTTGGCCAGCATCTCCTGGGTGACCTCCACCTCGACGGTGCCTTGGCGGGCGCGGGCGGCGAGCAGCTCACGGGCGGCCTGCAGGTGGTCCCGCTGCTGCGCCGCGAGGTCCTTCAGGGTCGCCAGGGTGCTGTGCACCATCTCGAGCTCGTGGTTCACGGTCTCGATACGGATGCCATCCTCGGGTTCCTTCGATACCGCGGAACCCGCCCGCCGCAGGTCCTCGCCGAGCGCCCGCAGACCCTCGACGATGCGTTCGCCGAGAAGGCCCGTCGAAGGCTCCTGGCGCGATGTCGGACCAAGGCGTTCGGCAAGGACGCCGCGCAGCGAGTCGAGTCCGGCGGCGAGGGAGGCCGTGTCGACCCGCAGCGGTTCCCGCGGGCGGTTGGCGGCCTCGGCCAGGGTGGTCTGGATGGACTCCAGCCCGGCCTGGAAGAGAGAAAGCTGCGAAACCAGCCGGCCCACCGGGTCCGCGCCGTCCGCGCCGCGGGTGTACTGGTTCCGGCGAAAGGTCTTCCGGATGTCCTCCCAACGGGCGGCGTCGGCCGGCGTCAGGGTTCCCATCATCTCGCGGAACTTCAGCAGGTTCGCCTCGGCGCCGGTGGTCAGGGTCTGCGACTCGCCGCGGTAGTGGCCGTCCACCATGGCCGTCACCTCGGAGGCCTCGAGGATCGGCACGACCTTCTCGGCGAGCCGGTTCATGTTGCGGTAGGAACCCTGGAGCTTGAACGGCGGCTCGGTGCGGAACTCGTCGGCCTGGGCCGCCGAGGCGATGTACTCGGCGTTGACGCGCATCAGGGTGTCGCGGATGGCGGCGAGCTTGGTCAGGACGGAAAGGATCTCGTCGAGTTCCTGCGCGGAGTAGGCGCCCTCGAGGACCGCTGGGTCGCGGGTGCCGGTCTCGGCCATGCGGATGAGCGCGCGGATGTCGGCGGGGGCGCGGTTCGCAAGGGGCGCGAGGACCGCGTTGGAGGTGATGGCGTTCTCCAGGTAGCTGGCGCGGAACCACTCGGCGTTGCCCCCGATGATGTCGCCCAGGTTGTAGGTGTCGGCGCGGTTCGCGAGCATGTCCGGGATCCGGAACTTCTGCCCGCTCTCGGTGTAGGGGTTGCCGGCCATGACCACCACCACCTTGCGGCCGCGCAGGTCGTAGGTCCGCGGCTGCCCGCGCCACACGCCTTCGATCTTCCGCTGGCCGTCGCACAGCGAGATGAACTTCTGAAGGAACTCCGGCGAGCAGTGCTGGATGTCGTCGATGCAGATGAGCGCGTTGTCGCCCATCTCGAAGGCGAGGTTCAGCTTGTGGATCTCCTCGCGGGCCGCGGCGTTGGGCGCCTCGGCGGGATCGAGGGAGGTGACGTTGTGGCCGATGGCCGGGCCGTTGACCTTGACGAAGACGATGCCGAGGCGGCTGGCGACGTATTCCAGCAAGGTCGTCTTGCCGTAGCCGGGAGGCGACACCAGCAGGAGCAGGCCCATCAGGTCGGTGCGCTTCGCCGACCCGGCGGCGCCGATCTGCTTGGCGAGGTTGTCGCCGACCAGGGGCAGGTAGACGCGGTCGGTGAGCTGGTTCCGGACGAACGACGAGAGGACCCGCGGCTTGAACTCGTCGAGCCTCAGCCGGCGGCGTTCCCGGTCGATCAGGCGGGACTTGGCCTGGTGGTAGGCCTCGAAGCGCGGCACGTCCTCGGCCTCGAACGACCGCAGGCGCGGGACGAATTCGAGGTAGTCGAACCCGAGCTGGCTGCCCTGGATGCGGGGATGGGATCCGCGCAGGCCCTCGAGGGTCTCGCGGCCCGAGGCGTCCACCACGGTGCGCGCCAGGGCGTCGCCGCAGAACATCAGCGCCGCGGTCTCCTCCAGCAGCCGCAGGCCTTCCGTGCCGTCGGTGGTCCGCAGGAAGGCCCCAACCCAGTCGCGCACCAGCTCGAACTCCGCGGCCGGATCGCCGGCGAGACCCTTCCGGGCGGACTCGAAGGCCGCCTCCGCGCCCTTCACCTCGAGTTGCAGCCGGAATGCCGTCGCCCGTTGGTCCGCCTCGCGCGTGACGGTGAAGGCGTCGCCGTCGGACAGCTCGTGGAAGAGGCACGCCGCGGCGTCCGGCGCGACCGTGTCGGAGTACAGCGGGACCGCGGCGAGGAACCCGCGGACCTCGGACTCGAGCGCGGCGACGTAGGCCTTCTGCACCGGGTCGCCGGGAAACAGCCGGTTGCGCTCGGCGAAGGCGCGGAGCTTCAGGCGCCACGTCTTGCGTGTCCCTTCGGGACAGAAGCGGGTCCACCAGACCGCGGCGCAGGCCCGCGCGGCCGGCGAGAAGCGCGCACGCCGGAGGGCCAGGTGGCTGCGGAGCAGGGCGGAGAGGATGCGCAGGGCGTCCTCGTCATGGACGCCCTTGGTGTAGCCCTCGGAATAGCGGGCGGCCATGAACTCCTGCACCACGACGAGGGCGCCGGCGGGATCCAGCGCGAGGAAGGCTTCGGGGGTTTCCGGAAGTCCGGGCCGCCCCCCGGGGAGCAGCGGAAGGCCCGGGGTCTCAAGCCGACGGAAGACCAGCCAGGCGAGGAACTCGGCGCGGTAGACACGGGCGTTCTCCGAGCCCACCTCCTGGTCCCAGACGCCGCGCGTCGCGAGGAAGTCGGCATCCGTGACCGGGTCGAAGTAGCGGGTGCTGGTCAGGTGGAAGTGCGGCTCCCCATCGCGCTGCACGAGGGTCAGGTCGAGCGGCTGGGTGTTGACGTTGAACCGGTGCTTCCCGAGCTGGATCACCGCGGTGCCGTCGACGAACAGCTCCTGCCGGTCGCGCAGCTGCCGGACGGCCTCCTGCTGCACGGCCTTGAGCCGGCCCTGGAGGTCGTCGGCCTTGACCGGGTCCCCGAGGGCGAGCAGCTGGTCGACGGTGTCCCGGACCTTCGCGGTCATCAGGTCCGACGCCATGTAGCTGTTGATCTCCTCGGTCGACTGGAAGCCGGCGAGGCGGTTCTGGACGACCTTGAGGATGCGTTCGGCGGCGGAGACGAGGGCGGCGGCGCGGCGGTTGCGCTGCTCGACGAGGGCCAGCTTGCGCTGCTCGAAGGCCTCGTGGAACTCGGTGCGCCGTTCGGCGAGCTGGACCGTGAACTCCTCGAAGCCGGCGAAGGCGCCCTCCAGCTCCTCCAGCTGGACTGTGAGCCGGTTCAGCAGTTCGTCGCACTTCTCCGGCGTGTCACACAGGTCGAGGAAGCCCGACGCCGACTGTCCGAGCAGCTTGAGCTGGGCGTGGAAGCGGGCCGAACCCTCAGAGGCGACGAGCCCCTCCAGTCGCTTCCTCAGCGCGGCCCGGACGCGGTTCAGCGTGGCGTACACCGCGGTGATCCCGTCGAGGATCCGGGTGGTCTCCGTGGCGTCGTCGATGCGCAGGCCGTTGACGACCTCGACCAGCATCTCGAGCTCGGCGGCGGACGCGGTGACCTCCTTCTCCAGCGCACGGCCATCCGCGGCCTTGGACACGGTGTCCACCGCCGCGAGACGGGCCTCGGCCTGACGTCGGTACGGTTCCAGGGCCTCGGGCCGCAGCAGGAACTTCACGCAGCCCGCGGCGACCGCCTCCAGGTGTCCGGCGACCTCCTTCTCCAGCGAGGCGAGGGCGTCGACGTCGATGTAGCGGACCTCGCGGAGGGTGATGAGTTCGCCCCGCAGATGGCGCAGCGCGGTGAGGTTCTGGACGAAGTCGGCGAGGGCGTCCTGGCTGGCGCGGCGCAAGGTGAGGAACCGTTCCTGGCACCGCTTGCGGATGTCCACGACCCGTCCCGCGGCCTCCTGGCGGAGCCGACGGACCTTGGCGAACTCGTCCACCGCGGCGTCCGCCACGGACCGGACCTGGGCGACGGCTTCGCGGACGCCGAAGCCCTCCTCGGAGCCGAGCCAGGGGTAGGCGTCGAGCACGGCTGTGCAGCGCCGGACGAGGTCGTGGTAGAGTTCGGCGTACGGGTTGTCGCGCCCCGAGAGCGCCAGCACCTCGTTGCACTCCGCGAGGCAGCGGACGACGTCCTTGTTCCCGACCTGGTACAGGAAGGCGTCCTTCTGACCGGCGGGCTCTTGTCCGACCTGGTGGAACGGGGTCTGGCGGAGCTGGACCTGGTGGTGCTTCTGCGGCACGGCGTCCGCCCGGAACAGCGCGAGGTGCCCGTTCGGGAAGAGCGAGAATCCATGGCAGACGATCCGTTCCTCGATCTTCTGGCCGATCAGCCGGTAGGGCAGGAGGGCGTATTCGCCGGCCTCACGGCTGAAGAAGACGAAGAGCGAATCCTCGCCGTTGGGGGCGTGGACGATCCGTTCGAGCACCATCGTCTCCTCGCGGCTCTCGAACTCCTTCAGCTCCCCGGTCGCGAGGTAGTAGCCGGTGGGGAACACGAGTCCATGCTCCTCGGGCAGGCGCGCGCAGCTCTGTCCGAGGGCGTCCACGCGGACCGCAGACTGCAGCTTCTCGTTGAAGATGAAGAACCGCGCGGCCGGTTCCTTGTAGGGGCGGATCCGCAGCAGGATCAGGTGCCCCAGCCGGGCGTAGGCGATCTCGGCGTCGTCGACCTTCTGGTGTCGGTCCACCACCGGCTCGGAGTACACGCCCTCGCCGGTCGCGGTGTTGTCCTCGACCTTGATCGTCAGGTCGCCGCCGACGCATTCCACGAACACGCGGTCCTCGATGGAGACGTGCGGGTGGTCGCCGTAGCGGAACGACTCGCGGTCCGGCGTGAGCCAGCGGAAGTCGTACTGCGGCGGGAAGCCGATGCGGCGGAACTCCGCCTCGGCGCGTCCGTCGACGTAGGCGGGTGCGCCTCCGTTCCAGACCCACTTGAACACCGCGATGTCCCCCGGTCCGGCCCCGGTCCGGAACACCATGTAGAGGTGGCCGTCGATGAGGGAGAACTTGGAGAAGACGGTGCGGTCGTAGACCTGGTACAGGCGCTTGAAGTCGCCGAGGAACCGGCGGTCCTGCAACGGATCCAGAGGCGACTCTCGGAAGAACCCGGTGGACTCGTCGCGGGCGAACACCGCGAAGACGTCGCCGAGGTCGACCTCCTTCTTCAGGCCGAACTGGACGTTGAACCCGAAGAGGAAGCGGCCCGCGCCGAGTTCCACCATGTCCCGCGGGATGCAGTTGTTGGCGGTGGTGACGCGGTCCGCCTGGAGCAGCTTCGACTCGATGCGGCCGAAGACCTCCTGGCGGCGTCCGTCGAGCCGTCCCATGCGTTCGCGCAGCGTGCCGGAGGCGTCGGCGAGGCGTTGCCGCAGCAGGTCGTACGTGGCGCCGCCGAGCGTGGCCGGGGCCGCGGTCGGTGCGGGGGCGTCCGGGTTTCTGGTGGACGTGGGATCGGCCATGGGGGTGGCGATTTCCGGGGACGGTGGGGTTCACGCGGACACGGACCGCCCGCGGGCGGCGGTCCGTGTCCGACCGGGGTCAGCCCTCGAGGGCCTTGCGGGCGGGAACCTCGCCGAGGCCCTTCGCCTGCACCGCGGCCAACGCCTCGCCGATGGTCTGCTTCAGGGCAGGTTCTCCGGCCGAGGCCGCGAGCCGGCCGAGGAGCGCGGACAGCGTCAGGTTCTTCAGGTCCGCGGTGCCGATGCCGAAGTCGGACACCCACTTGCGGAGCTGCGATTTGAACCGCTCCGGGTCGCCGTTGAAGAACGTCTCTTTGATGTCGGTGAGCGTGGCGCTGTTCTGGACCATGCGGTCGACCGACTTCCCGGTGCCGATGCTGCGGACGACCTTCTCGAAGAAGTCGTTCTCGCCGCCGACGATGTCGATCTTGGCGTGGCGCAGGGCCTCGGAGACCACCCCGGCGTTGGCCTGGGCCACGTCGCGCTGGACGTGGATGGCGGCCAGCTCAACGTCACGGTCCTTCTGCAGGCGGAGCTTGAACTCCTCGTGCTCGCGTCCGGCCTCGTGCAGCAGCTTCATCGCCTCGGCCTTCTGCTGGATGGACTTGGCCTCGGCGGAGCCGCGGGCCTCGATGCCGGTGGCGGCGGCGAGTTCCTTCACCCTCGAGCCCTCGGCCTCGGCGGCCGCCTGGGTCTGGGTGTTCTCGGCCTGGACCGTGCCCTTGGCCTTGGACACCTCGGCCTCGGCGAGGCCGACCTCGCGGATGGCGATCGCCTCGGACTTCCGCGCCTCGGCGCGGGCGACGACGACCTTCGCCTCGGCCAATCCCTTGGCCGCCTCGCGCGCGGCGGTGGCCTCGGCGTCCTGCACGGCGGCATGGCGCTTCCGGTCGGAGGCGCGCGCCTCGGCGTCGGCCATCGTCTGCATGCGTTCGGCGTCCCGCAGCGCGGCCTCGCGGGCGGCCTCCGCGGAGGTGATCGTGCGGATCTTCTCGGCCTCGGCGAGGTTCCGCTCGGATTCCTTCTGGGCCTCGGACGCGACGACCTTCTCGGTCTGGTCTTTCTTCGCGTTCATCTCGGCCTCGATGAGCGTCACCTCGCGCACGCGTTCGGCGGTCATGCGCGCCTCGATGTTGCGCTTCTCCTCCTCCTGCTGGGTGACGGCCTTCTGCTCGGCCACCACGGTCGCCCGGCGGCGTTCCACCTCGACCGCGGCCTCGGCGACCTTCACCTGGCGGTCCATGTCGGCGAGGGAGACGGTCCGCTCGCGACGCACGCGCGCCTCCTCGCCCTCCTGTACGGCCTCCTGCTCCAGGCGCTGCTTCTCCTTCCGCACCGTGAACTCCCGCTCCTGCACGGCGCGGTTCATGTCCTCCTGCCGCAGCCGGATGGATTCCTCCGTCTCCAGGCGCTTGGACTCGACCTCCTGGCGGCGGGCCTCGATCACCTTGCGCGCCTCGGCCTCCTCGGTGGCCTTGACCTCGTTGATCGCGCGGGTCTGGCGCGCGGTGTCCTCCTCGTTTCGGCGCTTCTGCTCGCGCTTGGCGATGTCGGCGTCGGCGTTCTCCTTCTCCACCTGCACCTGCGCTCGCTGGGAGAACTCGTTCGCGATGACCCGCTCGCGCTGGGTGATCTCGGTGATCTTCTTGATGCCCTCGGAGTCGAGCACGTTGCTGGGGTCGTGCTGGTCCAGCGGGGTCTGCTCCAGGTAGTCGATGGCGACGTCCTGCAGCTGGAACCCGTCGAGGTCCTTGCCGATCGTCGCCTGGATCTGCTCGCGGAACTTGATGCGTTCGGTGAACAGCTCGTGGAACTCCATCTGCTTGCCGGCGGTCTTGAGCGCCTCGGAGAACTTCGCCTCGAACAGCTCCCGGAGCTGGGCCATGTCGGACACGCGTTCGGAGCCGAGCATCTGGGCGACCTTCCGCACCGACTCGGCGGTGGCGTCCACGCGGATGTAGAAGGCCACGGAGATGTCGGCGCGGATGTTGTCCTTGCAGACGAGGCCGTCCTTCCCCTTGCGGTGGATCTCGAGCTTCTTCACGGAGATGTCCACCAGCTCCAGCGTCTGGAGCAGGGGCACGCGGATCATCCAGTCGAACGAAACGCGCATGCCGCCGAGGCCGACGATGAGTCCGGCCTTTCCGGGCGGGATCTTGCGGATGGTGAGGGCCACGGCGACGAGGCCCAGCACGGCCAGGAAGGCGAGCGAGATCAGGATCGTGAGCATGGGTTTCTTGGGTTCGCGTTCTGCGGTTCCGGGAGGGTTGTCCGGCGACTAGGCGTCGCCCGGATGGATCGGGCTTCGCTGAGGTGCCGGGCTGTGATTAGGGAGAGTGTCCAACCCCCGGGCGATTTGAAAGCCCGATGGCCGATTCCATCCGGCTCCGTCTTGCGACCCAGCCCGAGGCTTCGGATCAGCCGGCCGAGGCGCGGCGGAGACGGTCGCGGATGCCGTCCCATTCGTCTCCGGACGGGAGGGATTCGACGACGATGAGCGCGGCGCCCTGGGCGTCGCAGTCGTGCAGATAGCCGTAGAAGGCGCGGGCGAAGGCCTCGGGGTCGTCGGGGATGAACGAGACGTTGGGGAAGCGTTCGGCGGAGGGGATCCGCGTGTGGGTCAGGATGTGGACGGGGCGTCCCCCGCTGAGTTCCGTGGCGATCTGGCGCGCCAGGTCCGAATCGTCGGCCCAGTCCAACACCCTGAGCCGTGCCCGCGGCGAGTAGTGCCGTGTCAGCTGGCCCGGGCTTCTAAGCGGTCCGCCGCCGGTGGGTTCAGTGGGCGCCGCCGTGGATTCCCGTGTGTCCGGACCGGCGGCATCGGCGACCTGCGCCGCGGTGATCACGCCGGGTCTCAGGATCCGCGGGAACGGGCCGGTCACGTCGACAACAGTGCTCTCGATCCCCACCGCGCATTGGCCGCCGTCCACGATGAGCGGGATCCGTTCATCGAGGCCCTGCGCGACGTGCTCGGCGCAGGTGGGGGAGAGGCGGTCGGAGGGATTGGCGCTGGGGGCGGCGAGGGGGAATCCGCACTCGCGGATGACGGCCTGCATGAACGGGTGGGAGGGCCAACGGATGCCGACGGTGGGACCGCCGGCGGTGACGACGTCGGGAATCCGCTCCGAGCGCGGCAGGACGAGCGTGAGCGGTCCCGGCCAGAACCGTGCCGCCAGCCGGTCCGCCAGGGGCGTCCAAGCCGCGCAGCATTCGCGGGCGAGCGCTGCGCTCGCGACATGGACGATCACGGGGTTGTGGGCGGGACGGCCCTTGGCCACGTAGATGGCCTCGACCGCGGAAGCGGAGAAGGCGTTGGCGGCCAGGCCGTAGACCGTCTCCGTCGGAACCGCGACAACCCCTCCCGAGCGGAGCACCGCGACGGTCCTCGCCACGGCGGCGGCGGACAACGTCGGGGTGTGGGTGGGGAGGATCTCGGCGGGCATCGGTGGACGAGGTTAGCGGTCCGCGGTTGCGGCGGGAACCGGAATGCGGGAGCCGGTTTCCCTGTTTACCGGGGGCGGTCCCGGGCCACAGTCCGCCCGTGGAAGGAAACAAGGTGACGGTGGAGACGGTGCGGTCGTGGAAGGGTGTCCGGCGATTTGGAGCGCTGACCGCCTACGACTATCCCGGGGCGCGGCTCCTGGACGAGGCCGGCGTGCCGGTGATCCTCGTTGGGGATTCGCTCGGAATGGTGGTGCTCGGGCATCCGGACACCACCCATGTGACCCTGGCGGACATGCTGCACCACCTTGCCGCGGTCGCCCGGGCGCGTCCGCGGGCGTTGGTCGGCGCGGACCTGCCCATCGGGACCTATCGCACCCCGGAGGAGGCGGTCGCGTCTGCGCGGCGGCTGGCGGACGCCGGCGCGGAATACGTCAAGGCCGAGGGCGGACGTGAGATCCTGCCACAGATCCGAGCGATCGTGGCGGAGGGGATCCCGTTCATGGGTCACCTGGGGATGCTTCCGCAGCACGTCCTGGAGGAAGGGGGCAAGTACCGGGTGAAGGGGCGTGACGATGCGGGCAGGCTGGCATTGCTGGAAGACGCACGGTCGTTGGAGGCGGCAGGGGTGTTCGCCTGCGTCTTGGAACTCGTGACTCCGCCGGTCGCGGCGGAGTTGACCCGGGAATGCCGTTCGATGGCCACCATCGGGATCGGGAGCGGTCCGGACTGCGACGGTCAGATCCTGGTGACCCACGACCTCGTCGGGGCGTTCCCGTGGTTCACCCCGAAGTTCGCGACCCCTTTGGCGCGGACCGGCGAGGCGGCGCGGGCGGCGGCGGCGCAGTGGCTCAGCGCTGTGGCTGGGCGGTGAAGAACGGCAGGAGGATCCCTCCGAGCCGCTCGGGGAGGACGCGTTCGTCCTTCTGCTTCTGCAACTTGAGCAGGAAGGTCTTACCCTGCCGGGTCTCCGACACGATGGTCTGGTAGGGGGCGCGGCTGTAGGAGGCCTCCGCGACGTTGAGTGTGGCCTGGGCGTCCTCGATCACGAACATGGGGTCCGTCTTCCAGCCCCCGGTCGAGACGCAGAGCGCGCCGAGCAGCTCCGTCTTGCCGCCGCCGACGGTGCGGATGAGCGTCCCCGACATCTCGCTGGTGAGTCCGAAGATCCAGACCGTGGCGTTGGTATTGAGGATCTTGGTCCCCTCGTGGGCGATGTGGAACTGTCGGGCGAAGACGCGTTCGCGTTCGAAGACCCACGGGCCGGAGGAGCTGACGTTCTCGAGGAAGAGGTCGCCGTTGCCTGGGATGGTGCGGCCCTGGATGCCGGTGCAGTCGCGTACGACCAGGGTGCGGCGTGTGGCCTTCTCGAAGAAGGTGGAGGTCTTCGAGGAGGTGACCTCGAGGCGCTCGAACAGCACGACGGGCGGTTCACCGTCTTCGACCCGGAACGCGGGGGTTCCGGCGGGCAGGGCGAGCACCAGCCTGGCCTCGCATCCGATGATCCGGCGGACCCGGCCGCGGAGCGTGACCGGCCGGTTGAAGGTCCAGACGCCGTTCGGAAAACAGAGCGTCGGCGCACCGGAGTCGATCGCCTTCTGGACCGCGAGGGAGCAGTCCTCGCCGGTGTTGGGCACGCCTCCGAAGCGGTGGGGTCCGGACCAGGCGGGCAACGGGTCCCACGGCACGTCCGGGGTCTCCATCACGGGCAGGTTCAGGGTGTTGGTGATCGAAGGGAAAAGGGCGAAGGCGTCGTGGGAAAGGAACTCCTCGACGTCCTGGGTCTCGGGCTGGATTCGGTTGCCCCCACGGTTCTCGACGAGGTTGGTGTAGCCCGGGGTGCTCAGGTTCCGGATGAGCAGGGCGCCGCGGTTCTGGACCGGCGGGTCCTGCCGCCGCGGACCGTTGACGCCGTGGAAGGTCGAATCGAGCAGCGTTACGAAGCCGGTGGGGTCGAAGTTCTGCACCGCGGACACCGAGTTCGAGCTGGTCACCTGCCGAAGGTTCATCACCTGCCCGCTGTTTCGGATGGCGGTGAGCCGCTGTCGGCTGAGCTGGATGTCCTCCAGGGTCAGGGAATTGACCGAGTTGGCCGCCTTGATGCCGAAGTCGAAGCCGTCGACGCGGATGCGGGAGAAGAAGGCCGGCCCGATGAACTCCGAGAAGGAAAGGTCGAGTCCCGTCACCCCGGAGCCGTCGCCGCCGGCGACGATGTCGACGTCGCGCATCCCGCCCTGACGGTTGGCGAAGAGTCGTACGCCGATCGCGCCGGGGTTCCCCTTGCCGGTGTGGATGGTGAGGTTGCGGATGGAATTGCGGGGCCGCAGCCCGGGCGATTTGCCGGTCCAGACCATTGCCCGCGGCTGGCCGGGATTGCCGAACCCGGGCGAGTAGTCCGCCAACCGGATGACGGTCCCCTCGCGGCTCTGTCCCTGGAGGATCGTGTTGCGCTGGCGTTCCTCGTCGTCCTTTCCGCCGGGCCAGAGGAGGGTGTCGTTCACCCGGTAGACGCCGTTGGGCAGGTAGACGATCCGGTTCGAGGCGCCGTTCTCGTGGAGGGCCTGCTGGATCGCGGCTGTGTCGTCCGTGACGCCGTCCCCGCGGGCGAAATACGGGGCGCGTTGCACGTCCACCACGCCGACGTCGGGCGGGAAGACGATGTCCTCCGCCCGGAGACCCGGGAGCGGAAGGAGCATGGCCATCAGGACCAGGAGGCGACGTCCAATCACGTGCGAACAGTAGCCGCGGACTTCGACGAGAGGGAGGAGGGAATTCGTCGGGAGGCGGACCGGGCAGGTCGACGGTTTGGGGGTTTCGCGGACTCCGGATCGGGTTAGGATGTCCGGGCGATGCATCGTCCCCGCAAGGTGGCCCTTCTGGTCGAGACCTCGAATGCCTACGCCCGCGAGCTGCTACACGGAGTGCGTGCGTGGCTACGGGAGCATGGCGGATGGACCTTCGCGCTGGCCGAGGCGGGAAGGGGTGCGCCGCCGCCGGAGTGGCTGGGCCGATGGCGCGGCGACGGCATCATCGCCCGGATCGAGACGCCGGAGATCGCGCGTGCGGTCGCGGCCACCCGGCTTCCGGCGGTGGACCTCAGCGCCGCGCGCCTGCTGCCCTCGTTGCCGTGGCTGGAGACCAACGACCGCGCCGTGGCACGGGTCGCGGCGGAGCACCTCCGCGAGCGCGGATTCCAACATTTTGCCTACTGCGGCGAACCTCGCTTCAACTGGTCCCAGTGGCGCGGTGACGCCTTCGTGTCCCATCTCGCCTCCCAGGGCCACGCCTGCGAGGTGTACCCACCCAAGGGCGGCAAGGCCGAGCCGGTCTCCGGAGCCGGTTCCGCGTCGGACTCCGCCCGCCTCGCCCGCTGGATCCGCCGACTTCCCAAGCCCGTCGCCATCTTCGCCGCCTACGACATCCGCGGACTCGAGGTGCTCGAGGTGTGCCGCCGCCTGAGGCTGCACGTTCCGGACGAGGTCGCGGTGCTGGGTGTCGACAACGACGAACTGCTCTGCGACCTGGCCGATCCGCCGCTTTCCAGCGTGATGCCGGACGTGCGCCGGACCGGCTGGGAGGCCGCGGCCCTCCTCGACCGCATGATGCGCGGGGAGAAGGTGCTCAACGACGGACGCCTCTTCGAACCCCGAGGCGTCGCCGTCCGGCAGAGCACCGACGTCGTCGCGGTGACCGACCGGCACATCGCCGCCGCGGTCCGCTACATCCGCCAACAGGCCTGCAACGGCATCAGCGTCTCCGACGTGGTCAAGCAGGTGCCGATGTCCCGCCGGGTGCTAGAGACGCGATTCCGGAAGCTGCTCGGATGCTCGCCGCACGACCAGATCCTGCGGGTGAAGCTGGATCGCGTGAAACAGCTCCTGTCCGAGACGGACCTGCCCTTGGCGGCCATCGCGGACCGGACCGGCTTCGCGCACGTGGAGTACCTTTCCGTGGCCTTCAAGCGGAACGTCGGCCTCACGGCCAGCGACTTCCGGGCCGGGAACCACTCCGTGGTCGGGGCGGGATCGGCCCCTGTCGTTCCGGGGAATCGCTGAACGGTTGGCGGGCTGCCTTCCTGTTCCGATTGCGTTTCCTTCGGGACTTCCCCTTGCGCGGCCGTGTTCCGGCGGTTCAATTTCCCGCCCTCGCGCGTGCAACCTTCCCCGCTCCAGGAACTCCGATCGCTCTGGGACAGCCTTCCACACAAGGCCTTCCTCGGCGTGCTCCTCGCGGCTTGGCTGGCCCTGTTCCATTTCCTCGGGAACTCCACCCTCGGCTACATCTCCACGGAATCGCTCTTCGGGTGGCTCGAAGCCGTGTACGAGGGCGGGGCGAAGCTGGGCCGTGACGACGAACTCGGGCTCATCGTCCCGTGGCTGGTCGGGGCCATCCTCTTCGTGCGTCGCACGGAACTCGCCGCGGTGCCCAAGCAGCCGTGGGCACCGTCGCTCGCCTTGGTCCCGCTCGCGCTCCTGATGCACGTGGTCGGCTATGTCGTCCAGCAGACCCGGCTCGGCGTCGTCGGCTGCATCCTCGGCTTCTTCGGCATCATGGGCATGCTCTGGGGTCGCGCCTGGATGCGCGCGGTCGCCTTCCCCTACTTCCTTTTCCTGTTCTGCGTTCCGATCTCCGTCTTCCTCGACTCGCTCACCCACAGCCTCCGCATCGTCAGCACCACGTTGTCCACCGGGTTCTGCGAGGTCTTCCTCAACATCCCGCTGGTCCGTTCGGGAACTCAGGTTTTCCACAAGGCGACCGCGACGATGCCGGGCTTTTCCTTCGACGTGGCCCCGGCCTGCAGCGGCATCCGGAGCGCCACCGTCGTGCTGCTGCTGACCGTCACCTACGCCTTCCTGTCCTTCCGGGGCTGGGGACGCCGGCTGTTTCTGATCCTGCTCAGCCCGGTCTTCGCCGTGCTGGCCAACGTCATCCGGCTGATCGTGGTCTTCACCGTGGCCGAGGCCCAGGGTCAGGCCGCGGGCGAGGCCATCGAGAACAAGTTCGGCTTCGCGACCTTCCTGATCGCGCTCACCTGCGTCTTCGTCACCGCCCGGTTCCTCCGCGAGCCCGACGGCTCGTCCCCGTCCGGGCCGTCCGCCGAACCCGCCCCCACCACGTCGCCGACATGAACCGCCAGGCCGCCCTCCTCACGTTGGTCGCGCTCCTGTTCATCGGCGGCGCGGCCGGTTCCCTGCGCTGGCTCAAGTCCCGGGTGCGCATGGGCCAGCCCGGCGTCCGCGTGGTCAAGGCCCCGATCTTCAGCGACGACGGCCGCATCGCCGCCAGCAACTCGGTGCACCTGCCCTCCGACATTCCGGGCTTCCGCTCGCAGCAGGATCCGATCCCGGAACTGGAGCTCACCTTCCTCCCGCCGGACACCACCTTCGGCCGCCGCACCTACATGACCTCGGATGGCCTGGCCCCCGTCTCGGCCAGCGTGGTCCTGATGGGATCGGACCGCACCAGCATCCACCGTCCCGAATACTGCATGACCGGTGTGGGTTGGCAGATCCTCTCGCAGTCGATGCGCTCGATCCCGGTGCGCGGAGGCTCGTATCCGGAGCTGCAGGTCCAGCGGTTCGACATGACCCGTGAGTTCGAGATGCCCAACGGCCGCAGGATCCGGCGGAACGGTGTGTATGTGTTCTGGTTCATCGCGGACGGGATGCGCACCCCGGACCATTCCGAGCGCCAGTGGCGTGGCATCCGCGAGGTGCTCGTCCGCGGCGTCAACCCGCGCTGGGCCTACGTCTCCTTCTTCACCTCCTGCGAGCCCGGCGCGGAGGACGCCGCCTTCCAGCGCGTCGCCGGTGTCATCGGTGCCGCCGTGCCGTCGATCGAGACCGAAGCGTCCGGCACGCCGGTGGCCGGCGTCGTTGACCCGTTGCGCTGACCGCCGCAGGGTTTCCCTGTGGAATCGATCACCACCACCTTCTCCCGCAGCGAGGTCCGCCGCGTCGGGACCCGGTTCGCTCCGGCGTTGATCGAGACCCTCGAGACCCTCACCCGCCTGGCGGCGTTCACCCTCATCACCCTCGGCACCGCCTGGACCCGCTTCGGCCAGAACTCCCGCGTCATCCGTCCACGCATCGTCGACGAGATCCACCGTTCCGGCGTCCGCCTGCTGCCGATCGTCGGGTTCCTCGGCGCGGCGCTGGGGGTGGTCTTCGTCGGCCAGACGATCGACCTGATGCAGCAGGTCGGCGCGTCCGGGTTCACGGGGACGTTGATCGTGACGGTGTTCATCCGTGAACTGGCGCCGTTGACCGCCGGGTTGGTGGTGCTGGCCCGCGTCGGCACCGCCACGGTGATCGAGTTGGGAACCGCACGGGCCCTCGGCGAGGTGGAGGCTCTGGAGGCCTTGGGCATCGATCCCATCCACTACCTCGTGCTGCCCCGGGTGGTCGGCTTCACGATCTCGGTCATCAGCCTGACTGTGTACCTGATGCTGCTGACCCTCGGCTGCGGATATCTCTTCGCCTTCGCCCGCGGACTGAAGGCGACCCCGGGCGAGTTCTTCGGCGAGGTCGCCGGCGCCCTCAGTTGGCTCGACTTCCCGTTGTTGGCCATGAAGACCGGCGGCTTCGGTGCCATCATCGGACTCGTCATCTGCTACCACGGGCTGGCCCGGTCGCTGACGCTGGAGGAGGTCGGCCAGGCCACCACCCGCACGGTCGCCCAATGCGTCGTCGCCTGCCTCCTGCTGGATGCCGTGTTCATCCTCCTGTACCTCATTGCCTGACCGGGAATGAGCGACCTTCCCTCCATCGAGATGCAGGACGTCCGGGTGGTCCATCCCCGCAATCCCGGCGTGACCCTGATCGAGGAGGTCGGATGGGTCGTCCAGCCCGGGGAGTTCTGGGTCGTCGCGGGCCTGCAGGGTTCCGGCAAGACGGTGTTGCTCGAGACCGCCGCGGGGCTCACCCCGCAGGGCGGAGGCTCGGTCCGCCTTTTCGGCGAGGAGGTCCAAGGCGGACAACGCGATGTGGAGGAGGTTTCAGAGGTCCGACGCCGTCTTGGCCTGGTGTTCGATGGCAACGGGAGGCTTTTTCCCTCCCTGAACGTGTTCGAGAACATCGCCCTCCCGTGGTGCTACCACCGCAACGCGTCTCTTGCCGACGCGGCGGAGGCCCTGGGGCCCCTGCTGGAGTACCTGCAACTCGACCGGTTGCTGGACCAGCGGCCCGGACGTCTCGGTCGGGCCTGGGCCCGGCGGGTGGCGCTTGGACGTGCCCTGGCCACGGGTCCCGAACTGCTGCTCCTCGACAACCCCCTGTCCGGGCTCGACATGGCCCACATCCGCTGGTGGCGGACGTTCCTGTCGGACGCCTCCCGCGGACATGCCGCCCTAGGGGGGCGTCCGTTGACCCTCGTCGCCGCCTCGGAGGAACTTCGGCCACTGCTGGTTCCCGGACGCCGGTTCGCCCTCGCGCACAACGGCCGCTGGCGGCTGCTCGGATCGACGGAGGACGTCCTGTCGGCCCGCGGCGACGAAGGCGTCCGCGAACTTCTCGGAGACAACGACTGACACCATGGCCCTCCAGGATCTCACCCCACAGCTCCGCACCCGACTCCGCCGCGTCGAATGGGTGGTCGTGATGTTCCTCGCCGGCACCGCGCTGCTCGCGCTCTGTGGACTCGGCTGGTTCATCAAGTCCACCGGCGACAAACGCGGATGGTGGGTCGTCCAGGTCCCGTACTACACCTACCTCAACGACGGCGGCACGGTGAAGGTCGGCACGCCGGTGAAGCGGTTGGGCTTCACCATCGGCGAGGTGGTTTCCATCGAGAGCACCGACGACAACGACTGGAACCGCAGCCAGGAGTACAACGTCTTCGTGCGCTTCCTCGTCCGGGCGCCCTACCACGGCTACCTCTTCACCGACTGCTCCGTGAAGGTCGCCGGCCTGCCGATCGACATCGCCGGCGGGAGTTTCCTCGACGTGGTGCCCACGCGTGGCGCAGGGCTTCCGACGACCTCGACCAACACGCCGACCGGGCGGCTCGGGGTGCTTTCCGACAAGTACGCCTACACGATGGGAACACCGTCGGCGACCAACCACATCCAGTACGCGACCTTCAAGAAGACGGACAAGGGGTACTTCCTCCGCACCGAGCCGGCCGGGGACCTGATCGGCGAATTGACGTTCCTCATCCCGAAGATCCGTGAGGCCTTCAGCAAGCCGGGCGGGCTCGGCGACCTGCTGATCCCGACGAACCTCGCCTCGCGTCTCGACCGTCCGGGCGGGCTCGGCGACCTGGTCCTCCCGACGAACCTCAACAGCGCCCTGCACGAGACGCTGACCAACCTCAACCGGCAGATCGGCGGCGTCGGATCGCTGGTGACCAACCTCGACCTGACGCTGCCGCCGCTGCTGACGAACCTGAACCAGACCCTGCCGCCGCTGCTCGCGGAGCTGACGCCGACGATGTCCAACCTGAACCTGACGTTGCCGCCGTTGTTGACCAACCTGAACACCCAGATCGCGGATGTCGGTCCGTTGGTTTCGAACCTCAACGCGACCCTGCCGGGCGTGTTGACCCAGGCGAACCTGACCCTCGGTGACGTGCGCACCAACACCCTGCCTGCCGCGAACCAACTCCTGACCAACTCAGCGGAGTTCGTGGGTGGTCTGAAGCGCCACTGGCTGTTCCGTGGGGCGTTCAAGACCAATGCGCCGAAGGTGAAGTCCAACTAGACGGGGTTTTTTGGCGATGGGACTGGGACGGATGGGACGGATGGGACGGATGGGACGGATGGGACGGATGGGACGGATGGGACCGATTGGATTCCGCCGGTTTCAATGGGTGGCGCGTTCGGCGAGGACTTTCCAGAGCATGGCGGGGTTGTCGGAGATGAGGCCGTCGACGCCGAGGTTGAGCAGTTCGACGGCGAGCTTCGGGTCGTTGATGGTGTACACCCAGACCTGCATCCCACGCCGGTGTGCCTCGTCCACGGCTTCGCGCCGGACCTGCTTGTTCCAGACGACGGCCTGGAAACCAATCCGGGCGGCCTCGTCGATCCAGCGCTTCGAGAGCCACTTGTCGGCGTCCGTGAGCTTCTCGCCGCGGTAGCTGCCCCAAGGCCCGAGCCCGCCGATCACCTGCGTCGGTTCCAGCCGCCGGTAGTCCTCGAGGTACTTCCAGTCGAAGGCCTGTACGACCACATGGTTCAGGAGCTTCTTCCGGCGGATCAGTTCGACGCAGTTCGACGCGGCGCCGGCTTTGCGCTCGATCAGGGTGACGCCGTCCCGTTGGATCAGGTCCATGGCCTCGGCCAAGGTGGAAAGGCCGGTCTTCGCCGCCGCCGTGGGATGCCAGGAACCTGCGTCGAGCACCCGAAGCTGTTCCATCGTGAAGTCGGCCACCACGAGGTTGGTGCGTCCCCAGACATGGGTGGCCGAGGTGGTGCGGTCGAGCGTGTAGTCGTGGATCACGACGAGTTCGCCGTCCTTCGTGTGATGGTAGTCGAGCTCGGTCAGGTCGGCGTCGGCAACGGCCGCGAGCTGGAAGGCTGGAAGGGTGTTCTCGGGTGCGGCGGCGGAGAATCCGCGGTGCGCGATCACCTTCGGGCGCTTCAGGGCGAGCAAGCGCTCCGCCGGGGATTCGGCCTTGCCGGCGAGCGGCGCGAGGACGGTGAGCCATGCGCCGATGGCGAGGGCCCGGAAGCGGAAGTGCATGAGAGAATTACCGGTCCACAGACCCGCCGAGTCGAGCGGGGAAGTGGTGGTGGGGTTCAGCCAATCCGGTCGAGCAAGGCCTTCAGCTTTGCACCTCGAATCGGGTTGACGTGGGTCATGTGGGCCACGCGGCCAGCAAGGTGGGCGAGGAAGTCGGGATGGCCCTCGTGGTTTTGGGATTCCAGCCCGAGACGGGCCGAGTTGTGGAGGACGGCCTTCAAGCTGTCGAACTCGGCTCGGGGCGGGTTCGGGTGGGAGTTGAGGACGATGCCGACCGCCCTCTGGGCCACCCCAGGCCGCATGGCCCGGGTCTTCCGTTCATGTACCACAAAGCCTTCCGACAACGCGATCGCTGAAACCCTCAGCCGGAAGGACTCCCACGTCCGTGCCAGAGCGTAGCCGCCGGAGAAGAGGAGGTCGTCGGCATAGCGCGTATAGTTCGCGCCTGCGGCGCGTGCCAGACCGGCAAGCCGCCGGTCGAGTCGGAATGCCGCGATGTTGGACAGGGCCGGCGAGGTCGGTGCGCCTTGCGGAAGGTGCGGGATCCTATGGGCCGCCATCCGGGCTCCGTCCTCCGGATTGCCATTTGCCGCCTTCCAGGATCGAAGGATTTCCCATGGCGTGGTCGTCGTGCAGAGCCCGGCGATGCGGCACGCCACCGGCTGGGGATATCCCGCGGTCAACAATATGGCGACCACCCGCCCCCGGTGAATCGACGGGAAAAAGTCCCTCATGTCCATGCGGAGCACGAACTCCTTCCCGCAGTGGGGTTCGACAAAGGTTCGGATGGAACGCCTGTGGACGAATCCATGGACCGCGTCATGGATGGGAATCCGATCGAGAATCCCCTTGAGGATTCGACGCTGGATCCCCTTCAGGCGCGCCTTGGGAATTTCCAGGAGGCGTTGCCCGCCCGACCGCTTCGGTTCAAGTCGGCGGCGGTAGTTGTTGAGCGTATCCGTCCGGTTCCAACCGCGGAGATCGGCCAGCCATTCAAGTTCTCCGGGATCGAGTCCCAAGAAGGATCCGAGTTCTCCCTTCGTGGAGATCTTGGGGATCGGCCAGGATCGCGGAGGTCCCGGTGCCGGGGACATGGACGGGCGGCCAATCTCCGCAGGGAATTCGATCTGCCCAAAGGCACATGCCCGGATAAACTGCGGATGGAGCTTCAGGACCCTTTCGATCCGTTCGGATCGGGGTCTCCGGCCGGGGCCGAAACGGCTGGCAAGGACCCGGAGAACCGGTTGGAGCCAGCGCGGTTTGCGGCCGAGGAGGTCGCGGATCCTTCGGGTCACGTCCCCGTCGGACCGGTCGCTGGAAAGATAGATGCGGGCGAACTTTCGTGCCGCGTCTTCCAAGGGAGTCATCGGCAGGTGGGACAATGCTCCAACGAAACCTGCCTTGCGTGACGTTCCGTCCGCATGGCGGACAGGACGTCCCGCGACGGAATGCTTGGACGGGGAGATGCCCCGGGGTAGCCCCGGAGAGGAGGGATGGACGAACCATCCCGCCGGCTTGGAGCATTGCCCACCTGTCTGCGTTTCTTGTCGAAGCGGTCCGAGGTGTCAAGGCTCCCGGAATCCCGCAGGTGGAAGGGAAACCCGAATACCGGGCGGAAGGCAGGAGATAATGCAGACGCAGATGGGGATCCTAGATCGCTCCCGACATCTGCGTGGATCTGCGACATCTGCGGAGGTTCCGCGGGTTGGCTCAGAGCCCGGCGATGGACTCGTCGAGCTTGCCCACGAGGTCGGCGATGGTCGCCTCGGTCTCGTCGCCCATGTTGGACACGCGGAAGGTCGTGCCCTTGATCTTGCCGTAGCCGCCGTCGATCAGGACGCCGCGGTCCTTCATGCCCTTCTGGAGCTTGGCGACGT
>JAIXUV010000269.1 GCA_027483345.1 Verrucomicrobiales bacterium
AACTCGTTGATGGCCACCACGTCGGGTGCCAGGCCCTTGAGGATGCGCAGGGCGAAGGGCTGGTAGCTCTGCGCGTTCCCGTTGAGGTTGGCCGCCATCACCCGGATGACGACGTTGGTGGCCACCGAACGCTCCACGGTCGCCGTCGCCCCGTGGACGAGGGCCACCGGAAACAGGACGAGGAGCAGCGAGGCCAATCTGTTCGCCAGCAGGTTCAACGAAACGATCCTCCGGGAATTCCGACCGACCGCAAGCGGGGCCGCCGACGTGGTTGGAATTGCAAAGCGGCGGCGGCCCGCACTTTCCGACAAAGGGCACTCATTCCACCGGAACCGAGCGGTAGAACCTCTGGCTGGATCCCGCCTCGTCGGTGAACTCAACCCCGCCCTGCTCCGCCGTGACGACCGCTGCGGGGATCCAGTCGACGAGGTTCGTGGAGGACTCGATCCGGTAGCGATGTCCGGTGGTCGCTTCGAACGCGATCCGGAAACGTCCGTCCACGAGTGCCCGTGCAGGCAGGGTCAGTTCCAGCGGGAGGATGGTGAACGTGGACGCCGGGGAGGCGGCCACCAGCCCGTTGTTGTCCATGGCGGCCGCGTACACGGTGTGGACGCCGGTGGAGGGCAACGACCAGATCCAGCGGTGAGGCGCGTTGGTCGTCTCCCCGATCCGGTTGCCGTCGGCGTAGAACACCACCGACGACACGGACCCGTCCGCATCCGCCGCGAGGGCCTGGATGTCGACGGTCGCGGGTCGGCGGAACACGTCGCCGTTCCTTGGAGTGGTCAGCAGGATGGTGGGAGCCGAGGCGCCGGGGTCGGGGGGAAGCAGTCGGTTCGCGGGAACGACCTGCCGCGCCTGGCTGGGGCTCTGCCATTCGAGCCGCGCCACCGCGCCGCCGCCGTTCTCGTACATCTCCATCCGGATCGCGTAGTCGCGGTCCGCCTGGAGGGCGATGGTTGCGCTGTGGGAGGTGGGCGACTGGTCGACCCACTGGTTGATCAGCAACCGCCCGTCGACGTAGAGGCGCACGCCGTCGTCGGCGGTCACCGTGAAGGTGTAGGTCTGGGTGAACCGGGGACGGATCCGTCCGGTCCAGCGGACCGAGAAGGTGTCGGCTCCGATCGACGGGCTCGGCGAACCGTTGCCCCAGTCGAAATTGACCGTGGGATCGACCCGGAGTTCCCGGCGGGTGGTGAAGTTGGAGTTGTCGAAGTACTCCGCGAGCAGACCCGGGGTCCCGGCTCCGGCGACCGCGAAGGAGACCGAGGCGGAGCGGCCGGTCTGGCCGGTGGTGTCCGTGGCGTAGGCGGTGATCTCATGGGTGCCGAAGGTCGGGGCCCACGCGATGGTGTAGGGCGCCCGGGTCGCCACGCCGATGGGCGTCTCGCCTTCGTAGAACTCGACCCGGGCGATCGGGCCGTTGGCGGAGGTCGCGGTGGCGGTGATCGGCAACACGATCGGCCCATAGAAGAACGCGCCCGAAGACGGCGTCGTGATCGAGACGGCCGGAGGTGGCGTCAGGGACTGGATCCATTGGGCCAGCAGTTCGACACCCGCGGTGTCGACGACGTTCTTGCCGAGCGGCGGCATGCGGAAGGGTTCCGTGGAGGTGGCGACGCGGCGGTGGAGGACCGAGCGGGAAAGGTCGCGGGCGACCACGATCTGCGAACCGGTCACGCCGAGGGTGTCGTTGGCCGGTCCACCGATGATCCCGGCGAGTCCCAACGGGGTCTCGATCCGGGCATCCCAAGCGGCCCGAACCCCGCCGGGGCGGTGGCAGCTGGAGCAGTTCGCATCGAGGTAGGACCGCGCGCGAAGCTCCAGGCTGGCGTTGGTGTCGGTGTGCGGCACCAGGCGGCCCATCGCCGTGATCGCGGACTCGTCCAGCGCCGGCTTGAAGTAGCCGACGTGGTTCCAGGCGCGGATCTGGTTGTCGATGATCCCAGTCTCGCGGAACAGGCGTTCGACATTGCTCTGGGCCGACTTCACGCCGAGCACGCCGCCCGAAGCGGGGTTGTGGCAGGTGATGCAGTCCTGGCGGCCCGGGAAGTACCAGGACTGGTCACGCGTCTCCGGGAACCGGAACTCGGTCGTCGCCGTGGCCGCCGTCGTGTGTGCGGTCAGCGCGAATCCGAAGAAGACGGTGGACGGCAGCGCCAGGGTCTTCGTCGCGTAGAGCGTCCACGTCTCGCCATCGGAACTGCTGTAGGCGGTGAAGGTGTTCCCAGAGCGCTTCAAACGGAGCCAGGTGTTGGGAAAGGCGACCCGCGGCTGGGGCAGTGGCGGATAGATGGCGGAAGCGTTGCCGTTCACCGTGTCCCGCGACTGGAACTCGTAGCCGCCCGTGTTGTTGTTCCTCGAGGCGTTGCTCGGGAAAACCAGCGCGAAGATGTGACGGGCGTTCGGGGCGAGAGAGTCGCGGACCATCAGCCCTGCCTTGGTGTAGAGGTCGGGCTGGGTCAGCTGCTGGATCCGCACCGCGACGTCGAAGTCCCCGGTGCGCTGCTGATGCGCGTAGCGGAACTGGTCCGTGGTGCCCCAGATGTCCGCGCCACCGGCGGTCATGCGGTAGGTGCCGCCCGAGACCGTCGTGCTCCCGGCGGCGGGCGAACCGACGTCCACGCTGGCCAAGTCCCCGACCGGCGGTGCAATGGTGACCGGGATGTTCTCGGAGACCGGTCCATCCACCAGGTCCGCGTCGGAGTTGTCGGGACGCCAACGGTAGCTGCCGCCGTAGACGAATCCGTTGGTGTCGCGGACGAGCAGGCGGGTCTCCAACCGGCGGAGGATCGAGCTGTTGGTGTGGTTCACGGGAAGCTCGAAGTGCTTCACCCACACCGAGCCGGCCGGGAACGTCCAGCCACCGTTGGTGCCGGAGGTGATCCCGGTTCCGTCGGGGATGCCCATCCAACGGGACTTCACCGCGCGGTCGGACCAGAACGGCGCGTTCAAGGTGTAGGGAACGAGTCCGGCATGGAGGGTCAGGTTGGTCCGGTCCGTGAAGGCGCCCGTCGCGGAAAGCAGCCGGGGCATCGGACGGTTCGCAGGGCCTCCCCGCTGGAGCTTGTAGATCCGGCCCGCCACGCTGCTGAGCTGGCACATGTAGAGCTCGTTCTGATGGTCGTAGCCGAACGACGAGAGACCGATGTAGTCGTTGCCGGCGTTCGGACCGGTACCACGCGGCATGGTGCACAGCACCCGCTTGGTCGCCGGGACCGTAGACTCATCCATCACCCAGACCACGTTCGCGATGTTGTCGCCGAAGATGTAGCGGCCGCCCAGGTCCGAGGAGAACTCGCGTCCGCGGTAGACGTAGCCGCCGATCACCGCCGCGCCATCGCTGCGCGGGTAGTCCAGGACGGGTCGCCGGTTGACCCCGATGTAGGGGGCGGTCAGGTCGCCTCGGAGGCCCTCGATCCGGTTCCATTGGAAATTCAGTCCAGGCGGATCCTGCGGCGAGATCAGGTCCACCTCCTCGTAGGAACCGTCGCCCACGTCCCCGATGTAGATCCGGCCGGTCGGCGGATCGATCGTCATCCGATGCGGGCTCCGGAGCCCGATGGCGAAGAACTCCTCGAGCACACCGGGCTGTCCGACGAAGGGATTGTCGTTGGGGATGTAGTAGTTCGCCGTGCGACTGCCGGCCGGAAGCGGCTGCTTCGGAATGGGGTGGCTCACCGATCCGCCGCGCTGGTCAACGTCGATCCTCAGCACGCCGGAATGCAGGCTGGTGTTGATCCGCTGGTTGTTGGCGCCCACCGCGTCGTCGCCGTTCGTCAGGTAGAGGAAGCCGTTGTCCGGATGGAAGAACATGCCGCCGCCGTTGTGCCAAACCGTCGAGGAGACCTGGTCGATGAAGATCGTCTCGGAGCCGGGAACCGCGACGCCGTTTGCGTCGAGGGTGATGCGGCTGAGGCGGTCGCGGTTGGGAGTGGAGGTCGGGGGCCGCCCGTTGGCGCCTCCCAGGACGGTGCCCGGGGTCACGTAGGTGTAGTAGATAAAGAGGAAGCGGTTGGTGACGAAGCCCGGATGGAACGCGATTCCCATCAGGCCGGAGTCGTCCCAGCCCTGGCATTGGCGGCTGATGTCGAGCACCAGGGTCTTCGCGGAGGCGGTGGGGGTGTTGGTGAAGTGGTAGATTCTCCCCTCACGTTCCCAGACCACGAGATTCGAGGTTCCCGGCATGGGGACGAGGCCCATCGGGTTGAGGAAGGACAGGTTGGGAAACGCAACCACCGCCGACCAGTTGCCCGAGAACACCGGAGCCGCCTCGGGCAGTCGGCCGTCGAGGAAGGCGCCGAAGCCCGGCCTCGACGACATTCCGTGCGGCTGGGCCTCCGCCCAACCGAATCCCACGCCGACGGCCAGCCAAAGCCCAAGCCGAACAAGCCACCGGACGGATGCGGAGACGGTTGCCTTCATGGATGTGAACCCTCTAGCGGCTCCCTGTGCCGAAAGCCGGAAGACCGGGTGACAGCGCTGTCACGAATCACAAGGCGAAGGACGCCACGATTCGGGATTTCCCTTTTCCCTCCGGCCGGGTTCCGCAGAATCCGAAAGTCCCATGAGCAAAGTCTCCAAATCCCGTTCCAGCAAGACCCAGTCGCCCCCCGAACGCGCCTTCTCCTCGATCGTCGTCGACGGCATCGAGCGGGCACCCAGCCGGGGGATGCTCTACGCCACCGGCTTCAAGAAGGAGGACTTCAGCAAGCCCCAGGTCGGCGTCGCCTCCACCTGGAGCATGGTCACGCCGTGCAACATGCACATCGACCAGCTCGCGGTCAGCGTCGCCCAGGGCATCAACGAGAACGGCGGCAAGGCGGTCGTCTTCAACACCATCACCATCTCCGACGGCATCTCGATGGGCACGGAGGGCATGAAGTACTCGCTCGTGTCCCGCGAGGTCATCGCGGATTCGATCGAGACGGTGGTCGGATGCCAGGGCTTCGACGCCTTCGTCGCCGTGGGCGGCTGCGACAAGAACATGCCGGGCTGCATCATGGCCATCGCCCGCCTCAACCGCCCCGCCATCTTCGTCTACGGCGGCACCATCCTCCCAGGCACCCACGGCGGGAAGGATGTCGACCTCGTGAACATCTTCGAGGCGGTCGGCAAGAACGCAGCTGGCGCGTGCAGCGCCGAGGAGGTCGAGGCCATCGCGGAGGTCGCGATCCCCGGCGCCGGAAGCTGCGGCGGCATGTACACCGCCAACACCATGGCCAGCGCCATCGAGGCGCTTGGGATGAGCCTCCCGAACTCCTCCGCCCAGGCCGCCGTCTCCCAGGAGAAGACGGTCGACTGCGAACAGGCCGGCGCCGCGGTGATCAACCTACTCCGCAAGGGCATCCGGCCCTGCGACATCATGACCAAGAAGGCGTTCGAGAACGCCATGACCGTGGTGATCGCGCTCGGCGGATCCACCAACGCCGTCATGCACCTGATCGCCATGGCCCACTGCGCCGGAGTGAAGCTCACCATCGACGACTGGACCCGCGTCGGGAAGCGCGTCCCGGTCCTCGCCGACCTCAAGCCCTCGGGCAAGTACGTCATGGCCCGCCTCGTCGAGATCGGCGGCACGGTGCCCCTGATGAAGATGCTCCTCGACGCCGGGCTCCTGCACGGCGACGTGATGACGGTCACCGGCAAGACGATGGCGGAGAACCTCCGCAACGCCCCGAAGTACCCGGAGGGACAGGACATCGTCCGCAGCCTCGACAACCCCATCAAGAAGGACAGCCACCTGGTCGTGTTCCGTGGCAACCTCTGCCCCGGTGGCGGACTGGGCAAGATCTCGGGCAAGGAAGGCCTCCAGTTCGCCGGCAAGGCGGTCGTGTTCGAGCGCGAGGAGGACGCCCTCCAGGGGATCCTCAAGGGCAAGGTGAAGGCCGGCCACGTGATCGTCATCCGCGGCGAGGGTCCGAAGGGCGGACCGGGCATGCGGGAGATGCTCTCCCCGACCAGCGCCATCATGGGCAAGGGACTCGGCAAGGAGGTCGCCCTGATCACCGACGGCCGGTTCAGCGGCGGTTCGCACGGCTTCGTGATCGGCCACGTGACCCCCGAGGCCTTCGACGGCGGACCGATCGCCGTGGTGCGCAACGGCGACCCGATCGTCATCGATGCCAAGAAGCGCGAGATCACCCTCGGGATCCCCGCCCGCGAACTCGACGCCCGGCTGCGCAAGTGGAAGCAGCCGAAGCCGAACTACCGTCGCGGCGTGCTGGCCAAGTATGCGGCCTCCGTCAGCAGCGCCAGCGAAGGCGCCGTCACCGACCGCCAGTTCTGAACGGCCGGACGGCCCCGCCCCGCGCCCGACCGGACTCCCGGTCGGGCGTCTTCATTTCGCCGGGGTCTTCCCGGCCGTCGCTCGCTTCTCCGCGGCCCGCAGCGCCTTCTCCCGGCGCGCCGTCTCCGCCCGCAGGAGTTCCTCCGCGTTCCAGCCCCGCTCCTGGCAGGCCCGGACCCAGTCGAACAGGGCCGCCGCGGCCGCGGCCCTACCCTTCGCCTCCGGCACCGTTCCCGGCATCGGCAACGCGGCCTTCGACGCCTTCTTCACCAGCTTCTGCGCCCGCATCAGCGCCGGAAGATGACGCGGTATCCCGTCCAACGCAGAACGCCGCTCGTGCTTGGACCCGGCCTTCTCCGCCTTCTTGATCGCCTCCCAGTTCGCCCATACATGGTCGACGTCCTTCACCCGGACGTCGCCGAAGACATGCGGATGCCGACGCACCAGCTTGTCGACCAGCACTTGGGTGAGCCGGTCGAAGTCGAACGCCCCGCGTTCCGCGGCCAACTGCGCGTGGAAGACCACCTGCAGCAACAGGTCGCCCAACTCCTCCGCCATCTCCACGTCGTCGCCCGCCTCGATCGCGTCGACCAGTTCGTAGACCTCCTCCACCGCGTGCATCCGCAAGGACATGTGATCCTGCTCACGGTCCCACGGACAACCGTCCGGCGCCCGCAGGCCGGCCATCAGTTCCAGGAGTTGGCGGATCGGCGGCAGGCGTCGGGAGGGGGCTTTGCGCATGGGCTGGGTGGGAGGTTGGAAGCGGTGGTTCGGAGGGACATCGGGATCAAAGCACAACGAGATCGTCGCGGTGGACCACTTCGGCCCGACCGGTCTCGCGTCCGCGCACCGCGGCGGCGTCGAAGCGGACGATGCCGCGGGCGAACTCGCGTCCAGCCGCGTCGCAGATCTTCACGACGTCGCCGACCGCGAACCCGCCCTCGCAGGCGGCGATGCCCGGAGCCAGCAGGCTCCGTCCCTGGTCGCGCAACGCCTTCACCGCCCCGTCGTCGACGGTGAGCGTCCCTTGGGCATGGTGGAAGAAGGCGATCCAGCGCTTGCGGCTCGGCAGGCGGCCGGACTCCGGGCGGAAGAAGGTCCCGACGGACTGTCCGCGGACGATCCGGTCGAGGGCGTCGTGACGGTGTCCCGGCGCGATCACCAGCGGGATGCCCGACCGCACCACGATCCGCGCGGCGGCGATCTTCGTGGCCATGCCTCCCGTCGCGGTCACGCTGCTCGTGCCGCCGGCCATGGCCTCGATGCGGCCGTCGATGCCCTCGACCACCTCCAGCAGACGCGCGTCGGGCCGGCC